>CP011268.1:0-348252 GCA_001007975.1 candidate division SR1 bacterium Aalborg_AAW-1
TGATAACAACTATCATACCACAATTATTATATATTGAGCAAACTGAAATATTGCAGAACGAAGCTGTTTTAACTTGTTTACAAAAAAAATAGTAGTATAAAATCAATTATGCAACTAAGAAATCGTGATATTTTTTTATACAATTCGTCCATTGTTTTTGAGGAAGAAAATACGTATATATAAAACACACAGAAAGGTTGTTGTTATAGAAACTATTTATTCCCAAATCTTTGAGCGACTATGTTATTTGAGACTAAGCAGACATATACTCCAGAACAGATAACCGCACTCACAACAGTATGGTCTGATCTTATACAATATCTTTCGCTTCATCACGACCACAAATTTATACTTTGATTTTTAAATAATTGTGGAGTAGTTGCTATTGATGATAAACACAAAAAAATAGATATCTGAGTACCAAATGAATTCATACTCAGTCAAGTAAAAAAATTTTTTTCAAAAACCCTCAAATCAGCTGTTCAATCTACTTATAATCAACAGTTTAGTTATGACTTGGTTATTTTTGAACAATTTCAATCTAAAATTAAAAATCCACTGCATATTGATATGAGAAAACTTCTCAAAATTTCTCCATCAGTCCAAGCAACTATTTCCATCGAGAAACAACCAAATAATCCATCTTCATCATTTGGATATACACTACAACATCATCTTACGTTTGATACAATAGTAACAGGCGCTCATATCGATTTTGCCCTTAGTGCTGCAAGAGCAGTCGCTGATCAACCAGGGAAAGTCTATAACCCACTCTTCATCTATGGACATGTAGGATTAGGAAAAACCCATCTTCTCAATGCTATCTGAAATTCTATCCAAAAACATCATAATAGTCAGAATATAGTCTTTTTACCTACGACACAGCTGATCGACCACATTGTAATGGCGATTAGAAAAAACAAGCTCAATACATTACTTTCCGAGTTTAAGAAAATCGATGTTCTTCTGCTGGATGATGTACAATTCCTAGGTGATAAAGACAAAACACAAGAAATTTTCTTGAATATCTTTAATGAAATGCAACAAGCAGGAAAACAGATTGTTCTGACTTCAGATCGTGCGCCTAGAGAGTTAAATAATATTGAGGCAAGACTCAAAAGTCGTTTTGGTTTAGGATTGGTTTGTGATATTACGGAGCCTGATTTTGAAACAAGACTTGCTATATTACAATCCAAAGTAGCAATGAAGTGAGAGCATATTGATAGCGAACATCTTCACATACTTGCACAAAATATCACTTCTAATGTCAGAGAACTAGAAGGAGCCATTAATATTATTCTTACGAAAAAAAGTCTATCAGGACAAGAGACTACCATAGATACAGTACATGATTGTCTTAGAACACTCTGATATAGAATCAAAGGAGAGCAGACAGTGAGTGTAGAAGAGATGAATAGCTTAAATAGTAGATCATTGATGAATTTTGGAACTATAGTTGAGTACGTTGCTGCATATTATAGTTTGAGTGTTGCAGATCTCAAATCTGAAAAGAGATCTAAAGATATCTCTCTTGCTCGTCAGATGCTCATGGTCATTGCTAAGTCGAAATTCCAACGAACATTTGAAAAAATTGGAAATTATTTCGGAGGTAAAAATCATGCCGCTGTTATCTATGCAGTGAAAGAATTCCCAAAAAAACTCAAAGCAGATCCATCGCTGAATCACGACTATACGCTTGTCCTTGAACAAGTTGAAAGATAATATCATGTCCCACACCATGTGGGATTTTTTTTCTTACAATAAAACAACATGCAAGAAAAAATAATTTATATTAATGATATTCAAGATAATGGGTTTTATAAATGATATTTTTATTCTGATTTTGAAAATAATCATAAAATCAACAGTTTACTTATTAATCTCTCTTGTGGACTTAAAAAAGAACTAGAATGATTTCATCCAGAACTTCATCATCATCTTACATTACAATATCATGATATTATCAGGTGAATATATATTAGAGAGATATATACATCATTATCAGATCAAACAATATCTTTAATAAAAAATAAAGATATATTTTCTTCAGAGACATTTCATAAGTCTCATCTTCGAAGAAGTAACGTAGACAATAAACAATATATAGTCCTTATACCTCATGAATGAGATAAATATTATAGCATTTTAAATAACAAAAGTACACCACATATTACTTTATGAACCTATACAGGTTCTATACCAGAATGAAAAATATTACAAATTTTTAGGACAATAAAAGACGATATTTTTCAAACAATGAATAATAAGTTATTTTTCGTCGAACCTGATAATGAGGTCAAAGTTTCTTTTAGAGAGTTATAATCTCCATATTCTCCACATCAATTACCTTCACCTCAACTCCCACAATATCCAAATATTGTACCAACGTCTCATGAGATACAATAATCGTAGCATCATTACGATTGGGGTGTCGTCCGACAAGATCAGCTTCTCGGAGATCTTTATCCAGATAGAGAGTAAGATTCTCTGGTTTATGAATAAGCCCAAAAATACTCACACTTCATGGAGTTAGATGTAATAACTCTTTCATTTCTTCTGGAGATCAAAAGGTCATATCTTTCGCTCCTACCAGTTTACGAAACTGATTGATCTGTAATCTTTTTGAAGACTCCACACAAATAAGTCGATACTGACCTCTTTTGTCTGTCAGGAAGAGATTTTTGGTTTGTAATCCAGGTAGTGATTGTTTAAGTTCTTCTCCCTGTTCAACTGTGAAAATAGGTTGATGCTCATGATATTCATATTGGAGATGATTATTCTGAAAAAAGCAGAGGAGAGTGGGGTCAAAATTATTCATTCGATGATTATATCTAATACCTAAATATGCGAAACTATAGATTTTAGAACGTTTATTGCAATAAAAAATCCCTAGCAAATACTAGGGAATACTACTTAAATTTAGCTCTTGAGTATATAAGAACACACATCAAACAGTTTTCCTAGGATAGCTGTACGATGTTTGTAGTTCTTATAATCGGGTTTCTTTGTCAAAGTACGGATATCTTTATCATATTTTCTCTGATACTCAAACCCAGTATAAATACATGACTGAATAAGCATCATACGTTCCCATACTGACAGAGTATCATCTGAAATAATAATACTAGATACATCTGAAAAAAGTCCAATATCCTTCACTGGTGCATCAAGCGCAAACCAATGATTGATGTTCACAATAAATGATTGTGGGTTCTTTTCATATGCACGACCGAATAGCATTTTTAATACTTTCTCTTGTACATTTTGTAATTCCCATTTTCTGAATTTAAAAGATTGCATCTCTGTAATCTGTTCTACAAGTTCTTGATATCCCTCTGTCATAGTAGATAATGTCTCTTCCAATACTTCAGAATTAATAATTGCCTTGTGATGGACAAGTCTCACTCCAAAAATCGATTCAGAAGCATAGGCCATGATAAGATTTTCTTGTCCAGTTTGCATATCAACGAGCGACATTCGGAGTTTAAACGAATTATTGCCATCATGAGCAGTCGAAAGCACGATACAAGGAAGTAATCCTGTTCTTTCATAGATTTCAATCAAAGTACCATTAATCTTATCATCACATAATGATGCAAAATCAAGAAAGGTAATAGAATGTTCCCTACGAGCTAACCATTTCCTCAAATTTTCTGGTTTGACTTTCTTCTCCGTTTTGGGCCTATAGACATAAAAATCGATAGGATAACATCCACGATCAATAAGTGCATCAATAACATCCATACTAGATACAAACTGATAAACTTTTGATTTGTCATAGATCAGACCTGGTTCTTTTTTCACATCATCCAGTGTAAGACCAATACTAATTTCTTTCGACAATTTCTCTCGTGATATAAATCTGGAGAGGGATTTTTTGATCAAAGATTGAATAGCAATAGGATCTTTACCACGTAATGGTAACGATTTCATAAACTGATCCAAACTTGATAAAAGCAAATGATCAAGACTAGAATACTCATTCGAGTAAATCTCAGTAGCAATACTCTTGGTCGTGTATGACTTTTTTAGTGAATCAAATCCAATACGAGATTGAATTTTCGCGAGAATTTGGAGATAATCATACAATTCTCTACCAAATAATGTCTGTAGTGTCTTCATAATTTTAAATTTTAATATTTTATTTTAACAGCATTGTAAGAATAACATACATAAAATCAATATAAAGTCAATAAAATTCTTCCTTGAGATTTGTGTCTCATTTCCTTAAGATTAATAATTGCTAATTTATAATTGCTAATTCAAAAAACTATGAGCAAATTTACCATCATCGATGGATCAGGACTATTATTTAGATCATATTATGGACTTCCAGCGCTCAGTGATGACTATGGAGAAAATACACAGATGATTTTCGGTATGGCAAAGATGACACTCAAACTTATGAGTGAAAAGCCTGATTATTTTGCTATTGCACGAGATGTAGGAGGTAAAACTGCACGTCATGATATGGATGAAAACTACAAAGCCAATAGAGAGCAAGCTCCTGATGAACTCATCAGACAGTTCCATCTTTCCCATCAGATGATCTCTGATTTGCGTATTCCTGCTTTTGGATTTCCATGATATGAAGCTGATGATGTCATCAATACATGGGTACAAAAAGCAAAAGCTAAAGATGGAACGCACGCCACTATCGTTTCATCCGATAAGGATCTCAAGCAACTCATCTGTCAGAATATTGATTCTTTCGATCCTATGAAAAACAAAAAGACCAATTATCTCCAATTCAAAATGGAATTTGGTTTTGAGCCAGAACTTCTTGCTGATTATCTTGCCCTTATTGGAGATACTTCTGATAATATTCCTGGTGTAGCTGGTATCGGTCCCAAGTCTGCTACTGATCTTATTAGAGAATATGGTACCGTTGAGAATATCTACAACAACATCGAACATATCAAAAAATCGGTACAAACAAAACTTCTTGCCTGACAAGAACTCGCATTCAGCTCCAAAGTGCTCGTCAATCTTATGCTCGTACCAGAGATGAATCATCTCACCATAGAGGAGTCATGTACCTTAAATCCAGATTTTGATCTGATTCGTCATATACTACTCGATACGCATGGTTTCCACTCTCTCAGCAAAACCATCGATGATCTCGAAAAGAAATACAGTAAGGTAGCGATGCAAGGATTGTTTGGATAAAATAATAGCATAAGATCATTCACGATAAACTCGTGATTTTTTTGACAAAAAAACAAAAGCAATTAGAATTATATAATATTTTATAATATATGGATAAATATCATGATGCAACAAAATTTATTCTCTTATTATACAAAAAATTATAGATGGTGTCAGAGTATCTTACCACTTTTTTTTATTGGGATTGGATGTGCTATTATATGGAATAATCAATATCCAACGGCTCGGATAATTACTATTATTTTAATGGGATTAATTTCAATATCTGGCTTTATTGATACCTATAAAAAATACAAAAACTACAGTTATCTCATCGTACATGGTAGACAAGTGAGATGAAATATTATAGACATAATCGATACAGGTACTCGCATAAATAACATAAGATGATGAATAATAATAGCAGAATATGATAAAAAAGAATTTCATTCAGAAATTATTTATAACAATAACATTATAATCCATTGGTCAAAACAGAAAAAAGTCCCTATCCTTATCGACCACACTAAGGAAGAGAAATATTATATACTATGGAAATAATTATTTCTTTTCACTCATCTGTCCTACAATAATCTGTCCAGCTTGAGCGAATCTCTGGGCGGTTTTTGGGTCTTTTTTGGTAGCAGCACTCACTGTAGCTCCCGCTTGACGTCCCGCAGCACTCACTGCTTCATTAAACTGTTCTGGAGTAGTCGTATCTTCTTCTTTTAATACCAGAGTATCTGGATTATTGGTGTCTGCCATAAAAGGTTTATAAAATTTGTAAAGTCAAAAAATAATTGATAATTTCTAATTTCTAATTCCTAATGTAACAGGTTTATCATCATCGATCATCATAATCATCTTTTCCATTTCTATCATCTCTTGCTCTTCACGTTCACGATCTATCTTTTCCATCTTCTGTATCTGTTCGAGCTGGGCAGCCAGGCGTCACATTTTTTCTATAATAGTATCAGTATGAAGACTATCCACCACACTATTGATCTGTTCATACAGCATATCCAGATGCTTTTCCTCAATTTTCCACTGACCTGATATGAGTGTATATAATTTTTGATAGACAGGATGTGAACTCTTTGCTTCATCAAAAACAGACCTCACATAGAGAAGTTTATGATTATAATCAAGTTTGGTATAATCTATCTGTTGCATGACAATAATTGTAGTAATATCTGTTTTTTTTGCAAGTCATTATTTTTTATAAAAAAACTTGCTTTCTGATACGGATACTATAATATCTTACTATTCACGTGTTGGAATGAGTAAGAGATATGAAAAATTCAACACTTATATAATTTACAACTTATAAAACGTTATACATGGCAAGAACAAACAAACGTGGTATAGCTGCAAAGAAAGCAGTACAACAAAAACAGGCAAACAGACTCAAAGGAGGTCGTCGTTTTGAATACCCTAAAAGAAAGGTTGAACTTGATGAAGCCAAAGAGATTGGTTTTATCGGTGCAGTAACTAATCCTAAAGGCGCTACCTATAATCGATTTTTAAGAGGACGTAAAGTATGTTGGGAAACAAGATTGAGGACCGACCCAGATGGATATAGATTTATACGTACTCCAAGTGGCGGATCAGAAGTTGTAGTCGCTCCTATGTCTGGATGGATTAGTAAAAAATTAAGAAAAAGTACAAAAGGAAGATAATAAAACATTTCATAAGTTTTATCTCTTATATTATATTCATTATGAGAACATTTGCATGGACAAGCCTTATTCGAGTGATCATTATCCTCGCAGCTCGAGTTTATATGACGAACTTTCAGTCAGACGCATTATATAATTTTCTAAATCTCAATAATCCTGCAACGAATGCCATCAATAGTTGTATGAGCGAATTAGAAAGTATTAAATCTGGACATACTGCACAATTTGAAGAAATCAACACAAAACTCGACACCATTATTTCATGAAATACGATCACTACAACCACTACTACAGTACAACCAGTCATACCAGATACTACAACAACTGGATCTGGAACAATTTCTCCTACACTCACTGGAAAAGTACTTCAACTCAACACAGCTAATTAATATTTTATAACCACACATATCCAATTATGATCTCTCTACGCACACTCATCAATACGACTATTTTTTGGTTTCTTACTGCGATAGTATTTTGGTGATATACAAAATGGATAGATAATACACCAGCGAAAGAATTACTGTATGCTATCGGCTGGTCAGATCTTGGGAACCTAACTATCTCAAATAATGAAACAATAGGTATCACGAATGAAGCACAACTTCTTCAGAAGATAGATAATATGGAGAAAATGATACAAGCCACCAATATGTCATGTGCATTATTACAACTCAATACTTCTAATACCGCCAACACTATTACAACACAAAACACGACAGTCAGTTCAACACAAACAATTACTATACCTGTATTTGATGCCATAATGAATACAAAACTTCCAGCATCAGAACAAGGTACTGAAAAAGCACTCAGACTTATACAACGTCCAGTATCGAGTACAAATCCAACCATTCCAGAAATATTTTGAATTCTTACTTCTCTCAATCTAACGAATGAAGAACAACAGCAAGGCTTAATCAATATGTTTGCCGGATCTCCACTTTCATTAGGAAATCATACCTTAGAAAATGGAGTACTAACACTCTCTATTCTATGATCACAATCGCTCTCTTCAGCACAATTTACAATCATTAGTTCTATTCTTGAAAAAACATATACTCAATTTTCATGAATAACTTCTGTTATAGTTCAACAAGCATAACATGTTTTCTCTTCTACTCACTATTTGATTAATAATTCAAGGATTTATTCTATGATTTCCTTGATTTTTTGTACAAGAACTGATTATTTCTTTCTTGCCCTATACTCTAGGTTTTAATATCCTTATCATAGGAATACTTCTCTGTAATGGTATAGTTACCAAAAAAAAGAGATTCTTTGCTTTGATACTATGATATAGCATATTTTGATATTTGCTTTATACTACATATCAATGAATATATCATACATCGATTACTCAGGATAACACAACAACTTGAAATAATGATATCACTTTTTTCTATGGAAACATTTATTATCAAAACAAAGAAACAGAACAACTCATTACTATCATAACCTGATCAAATCCAGATATCATTATGTTAGTAGAATATTCTAAGTCGCATGACGAATTACTAACACCTCTTCTCAAAAAAACATATCCGTATGTTTCTCGCTATATTGGTAGTAAATGATATGATGGTGATATTATTTTTTCTAAATATCCCATCAAAAACATCACGCACACTATTATTCCATGATCATTTTCACATATTACAGTATCGCATAGTACACAAGATATCGATATAGCCCTCGTACATACTAGCGCTCCTGTTTCAAAACATTATTTTGATATGAGAACAAATCAATTACATGAACTTGATAACTTACTCAACACCTATTATTCATGAGAAAATAAAGATCAGCATCTTATTGTAGCAGGAGATTTTAACATTACACCATGGTCGTCCTACTATACAACACAAATGAAACTACCATTTGAACGTATTGGACTAACCAATATCACCACTAATACAACAGCTACGACTTATAATAGAGATATACCGTATACACGATGTTTATCACAAGCAAATCTCATATGTGCACACATCGATCATATCCGATCTAATATGAGTAGCATACAACTCAAACAAATCACTCTACCATGATCAGATCATTACGGATTTGTAGGAACTATTAGACTTCCATAACATCCATATTCCATGATATTATTTGCTTTTTTTTATTATTAGAGTACAATAATAGATATTCATTTAGTTTTCATAACAAAAGATGAAAAAAATACTAATCTGACTCATCATCATCGTTTTTGCTACAGTATGATATAGTTTTGCTGACCTTGCTGGATATACCATCAACAATTTTGATGTACAAATAGATCTTAATAGTGATGGATCAATGCAAGTAGAGGAAAGTATTGAAGTCATTTTTTCAGAACCAAGACATGGAATCTATAGAACATTACCTCTTTGAAATGAAAATCAATATTTATCTATCGATACAATCACTTCTAATACTCCTATTCATAGCATTACAACACAAGACAATATTCTTAACATACAGTTAGGAAGCCCAAATATAACGGTAGTATGAACTCAGCTCTACACCATAAGTTATAAAGTAAATAATGCTATTAAGACCTTTAGTGGACGTGATGAACTCTATTGGAATATTATAGGTGGAGAACGAAATACCACTATCGATCGTTCTACTCGAACCATCAATCTTCCTTCTGATTATATCGCTTCTTCTTGATCTTCTTTCGTTGTACGAGGATATAGTGGTGATCAACATACTGGTGATATTGAATTTTTACAAACTCAATCTACACAACGAAGAGGATTCTTTGAACAACAACTTCAAGCTAAACAAGGAATCACTGTCTGACTTCAATTTTCTTGAAATTATTTTCAACTACCTACGCAATATGATAATTATTTTGTTAATCCTCCATCATATGAAAGGGCTCAAACTAATACACAATCAATACGAGACATTCTCTGAACAATGTTTCCAATTCTTATATGGATTATCATTATTGGATGAGTCCTTATAGGCAAACAATCAAGATCACCACGAAAAAGCAAAAAACCTATCATCACACAATATCAACCACCCAAAAATATCGATCCATCATTAGCATTTTATCTTCGATACAACAACAAACACGAACCTAAATTATTTACATCCCTCATCTACTATCGGGCAACACAATGATGGATAATGATTCGCAAAGATAAAATGGAAGGTGTCTTATCGTGGTTTGGAGTAAAAGATCAATATTCTCTTAGTGAACAAGAACTCCATCCTACTGATACGAGTGATCTCGATAATATTCTTCTTCAACAATTCTTTGGATCATATGATGACAAACTTGATAGTGTACATCTCTCTGAAAACTCTTATAGAAAAATAAACAACCTCCTTGACACTCTCGCTGATGAATTTAACAATCAAGATTTCACCCAACGTAAGTCTGGATTCATGTGAATATTTGGGATGAAAGAACTAACAACTCGCTGATCAGAATTCTTCGAACATCTCAGATGATATAAAGAATATCTCAGTAAAGTAGAACAGCCAATTATTGAACATGAACTTCAATCTGATCCGGACTATATCAACAAAATTTTACCATGGGCAGTGCTTTTCGGTGTACAGACCAGATTGCTTAAGATGGTAGAAGAAGTACTTAAAAATATAGATTGGTACGAAAGTAGTGATGGATCAGTATTAACCTACAGCACATTCAATGCTATGAATACCAAAATCACAAACTATAGTATCCCACCAAGATCTTCAGGTTCAAGCTGATTTTCTGGATGAGGTGGTTGATTTAGTTGAGGCGGTGGTTGAGGCGGTTGAGGATGAAGTTGGTAAAATAATTTTATATATCATATAACGTCATTATGATAGATTTTAGTTTTGAAGTACGATTCATTCTTATAGGTCTTAGTATCACACTTACTCTGTATAATATAAAATCCATTGTAAAGAAATCAAATATTATAATAGGTAATAAGAATGATATTATAATAGGTAATAAGAATGATATTATCATAACTCAATATAATATCCCCAAATGAACTGAGATTATGTATTTATTTTATTTACGATATATCTATGAACATGATATCAGTAATCTTTATAGTTCAATAATATACTATCGATATTCACAATGATGGATCAATATAACACAACACTCATGAAAACATGAATATCGTATCACTGAAAAACAAATCAAGCCTCATTGAACATCCTATATTGATAATATATTATTACAACAGTTATTTGGTTTAACAGATGAACAATGATATGACCAACATATTCATTCTATAGTTCTGAATAATGAGTATGCAGAGACAAAATTAAAACGAATGATTAAAAAACTAGAATTTGAATTCAATAAAATGGGTTTTGTATCTCATAATCGTTTTTTATTCTGACTATATAAAATACAAAAACTCTCTGAAAAATGAAAAAAAATTCTTCTTCACCTCAAATGATATAAAAAATATCTTATATCAGTTGAATGACCCATTATACTTCAACAGATTAAACAAAATCCTAATTATGTAAATGAAATTTTCCCTCGAGTAGTACTATTCTGAATAGAAAACAATCTTGTAACAACTATTAATAATCTATGAATTCAAAATTCTATCATAGATTTTGACACTAATAATCTTAATATGAAAACTCATATTATAAAGTCTTTAAAAACAAATATGTGATTTCATAAACCTGATAATCATAATGATATACGAGATGGCTTTTTATGAGAAATAATAAAAAAATCAAAATAAAACAATCCTCTTGTATTCAATAATTAACTTCCTATTATATTTACTAATCTTTTAATTTATAATTTCACATTATTATGATAGAAACACTACTTGGATGACCAGCAATTCTTATTATTCTCCTTCTTATCTTTGGTGGAGCAGCAGTAAGTATCTACAATAAACTTGTAGGTATGAAAAATACTGTCGATGGAGCATTTGCAGATATCGATGTACAGATGAAAAAAAGATTTGACTTGGTCGAGAATCTCGTCAATACTGTAAAAGGATATGCAACTCATGAAAAGGAAACACTGTCTCAAGTGATTGCAGCAAGATCAGGATATAATAATGCTACTACGACAGAAGAGAAAGTTCAAGCAGCAAACATGCTTACCAATACATTAAAGACTCTATTTGCTGTATCAGAAGCATATCCAGATTTGAAAGCAAATGCAGGATTTCTTTCATTACAGTCTGAACTTTCTGTATTAGAACAAGATATTGCATCGTCTAGAAGATATTTCAATGCAACGATTAGAGAATATAATACTGCTCTAGAAAAATTCCCAAATAATTTGGTAGCAGGTATTTTTGGATTCAAAAATCAAAAAGAATATTTTGAAATTACAGATGAAGAAGAAAAGAAAGCACCAAAAGTACAGTTCTAATCTCATAATATATATTATTTTACAACCTACCTTGTGTAGGTTTTTTCATTACGAAGATTTTTTGGGATACGATAACAATGATGGAATAGACTGTACAAGAGATTCTAATCTCTCAAGAGGATCTTCTCCTGGTTCAAGCTCTATTTTCGCTCCTGATGCATAAAAATGTCACCCTCATCATAACGATTCTGCCACTTTTTGAGCACTCATTGCAGGATTTTTAGATCTTAATGAGATTTTGATAGTATTATCTTCTCCTCTACAGATAAGAATAAGATCAAGTCATGGTATTTTTTGTAAAATAGCAGTCAAGTATCATCCTGCTTGTTCTTTATCTAATCCTAAAGGAAGATAATCTTCTGGTGTAAAATACACATATCAGATCGGACCATGTTGAACCAAACGAGGAAACACCGTATTGAAAAATTGCAACTGTTCTATCTGTAATGTTCCAAAAAAATGTCTTGTTAATCATTGTTTATCAGCTCACAATGCAACCAAGTCAGCAGCTGTACGTAAAGAACGATCACCTTGTTTATCATACTGAAAATTACCTGTATCCGTCATCACGCCCATATACAAATAGGTAGCTATCTGACTGTCATAGTAGTCAGACCATATATGTTTTGTATTTTCAAAAATCCATTCACAATTACTATCGGCTTTATCATCCTTTAGAGCCAGTGCATGCATTGGAGTGTCACCAATATGGTGATCAATAACGATGAGTTGCTTACTATCAAAATAATCATATTTCCCAGCAGAAAAAACGGTACGAGCATAAGGAGAAAAATCGACAAAGATAATCAGGTCATATCTGTTACTGTAATCAAATTCTGTTTGAATTTTTTCAATATCTGGAAGGAAATCAAAGATTTTTGATGCTTTGGGTGAGGCAAAGTAGGATACTTTCTTCTCCATTTTTTCTATAATTCTTCACAATCATAACATTGATCAGATTGCATCACCATCAGGATTATCATGCCCAAAAATTGCAATATGAGTAGCTTGCTCAACCTGTGATTGGAAATTTTTGAGGAGTTGCTGATCCACCATAGTATTGTATATTGAATATAAAGTATGAGAGTAGTACTGCATAATATCTTTAATTTACTTCAAATTTTTCTCCTCTCAATGTAGCATAATTAATAAGAAATGATGCCATATCTTTAAATATAACTCATGCAGTTTGATTTCACCACTGTGTAGATCTTGGACGACGTACTTGTATCACAACAATATACTTAGGATTATCCTCTGTAACAATTCCCACAAAAGACCCATTTGTCCAACCATTTCAAGCCATATATCTTCATCTATAAGAAATTTGCGATGTTCATGATTTTCATCATACATTATATTGTGGAAGATCTGCATATTTACCATTTTCAGGAATTTCGATTACTTTGGTGAGAGAATAAGCAAGCTGTTCGGATATACGAGGTTCAAAAACCTGTCTAATTACTTTTGTTTGATTTATCTGACAATTATCAGTACCTGATTCACAAAGTTTATCTAAAATTGTTGGTTTTAGATACGTACCACCATTTAACATAGCACCATAACCAGCAGCTATTTGGATCGGAGTTACGAGTAGACCTTGTCCAAATACATTATTAAAAAATCTTGCTACTGACACAGATCATACTCCTTCTACATATCACGGATCTTCTCAAGCAAGCTCAATATTTGTCAATGATCAAAAATTCAATTTTTCGAGATAATTATAAAACGTATTTTGCGTTAATTTTTGTGCTATACGTACCATACCTACATTACAGGAGTGTTGTAAGGCATGTAAAAATGTATGAGTTCCTCTACATGCTTCTACTGATGCATTTTTAATCGTATAAGGTCATACTTTTACTTGAGATTCTGGATCAGCATATCGATCATAAAGATCAATTTCATTCTGATCTAATCCAATCGCGAATGTAAATGCTTTAAAAATCGAACCTGGCTCGTAGGGATACGCGATATTTTTATCGACAAAAAGATTGGGTCAGAGTGGATTATTTGCAACATATTTAGCAATAGTTGTATCTTGTCTCTCTACTCTTGTTGCTAACCTTGTTTCTCCTCCAGTTTGAATGTAGATAGGAAAATCCAAAAAAGTAGGGTTATCAACCAATTGAGCTTGAGAAGGTTGCAGTGCCTTCAAAGTATAAATATCATTATAATGATTAGGATCAAAATCTGGTGCATTTGCTGATGCTAAGACATGTCCACTAAAGGGATCATAAACAAGCATACTCACACTATCTGCCCTAAATCTATCACGATATTGTCAAATTATTTTCTCTGCTTGAGTTTGAATAACTGGATCAATAGTAAGATAAACATCATATCAGTTTTCTGCATTTTTAATTTTTACATCATTTGCTCATAATTGTCATATCATACTAGAAGCTGTACCTTCAATACTTCCATCAATTCATTTTAATAAATCATCAAAATATTCTTCAACACCATATGTCGCATCTCCATTATTAGACATGTATCACAAAATATGTGACATAAATTTACCATAAGGATAATATCTCTTATTATATGACTCTGTACCTATACCATGAAGAAGCGGAATCTTATTGGGTCCGACCTTTTCTGAATAATAAATTGTCTTTAATTGGTTGAGTGCATCAACAATACTTGGATTAACACCTGTAACAAGTCTCACATATCTATAATTACGTACTGTAAATAAGTTTTTAACTTTTAAAGAATCATTGAGATATCAACGTTTAACAAGCACTGCTTCTATTTCTTTTCTTGCTGTAGCTAAAGATACTGCAGAATTCTTCCATACTTTAGGTTCTATAAAAACATAATTGTTATTGTAAATATAAATGTAATCACGATTTAAATTTCTTAGCTCGTTAATAAGCGCAATATCAGAATAATATCATAAATAATTATACTTTCTATCTCATACAACAATCATACTATCAAGTCTTTGTGATATTTTTTCTTCTAATTGTTCTTTCGCCATTCATGACAATATTTCTTGATATTGAGCATTATACCCTGTCCAATCAAAGCTATCTAAGGACACACTCATACCTGTAGTACTACCGCCTGTAACTGAAGATCATCAAGTAATTATACCATCTCAATAATAAAATACGGTAGGTGCTATAGGTAAAATCGTTTCTTTCGTAAAATTCTCTACATTCTTTATACAAGCTTCTTTATCAACATTATCAAAACCATTTGTCTGACAGAGGTGAAGGTAGAGGAGTGGAGTGATAATACTAATAAGTCTAGGTTTATCGAAGACCATAGAGGGATCAATAAACATGTTATAGAGTGTTACATTTTCTGTTAATTTGAGTGGTTGAATTTGAGATGCATCACTCACATAAATATTTCATCTTTTCGCTTGAGTTGTTTGAGATAAACTATGATTCTGATTGAGTAATTGTTGATAATATGATCATTGGATAAGTTGAATATAAAAAACTCTTAGAAATAAGATTCATAGTAACAATAGAAAAATTAACACAACCGTTCGTTCTTTGGTTTGTGTAAAACGATAAAATTGTGGATAATTCGACTTAAAATCTTGTCGTATAGCACGAACATTACGAGAAATTTGGTGTAATATTTGTTGTATAGTCATACTATATATGAGTTTTTAAAAATAGCAAAGAAAAAGATACAAATTTATACGGAAAAAAATTGCATTATCAAATAAAAAGAATATAATTTCTGTGTATTTTTAACTTCTACAACACATAAAGAATGCTTACAACACTCAAAAACTTTGGTCATAAACTTCTTGGATTGTACCTTATTGCAGGTTCTGCTCTTGTTGCTACTGCAAATACTGCATTTGCACAGACACAATGAGGTACAACACTTCCTTTTGCAGATCCTGATAAATCAGCAGGAATTAATGTAGGATGAGCTTGATCTGATCAAGGAGATACTATTATTGATATCATCAAAAGATTCATTAACTACGCACTTGGATTTCTAGCGCTTATCGCACTTGTTATGCTACTTTGGGGAGGATACAAAATGGTAGCATCTGGATGAGATGAAGGAGCTTACAAAGAAGGTCTTAAAATTCTTAAAAATGCTGCTATTGGAATTGCATTCATTGCAGTATCATGGTTCTTAGTAACATTTATCTTCTATGTGATTGGATTTGTAGTAGGTTCTTAGTAATCAACTTTGCAATTATTAATTAATCCTGGCAATAAGTCAGGATTTTTCTTTTTAGAAAAAATATCATTTGAATATACGCTAGTAAATCGTTATAGTAAAAAATACTAGACTAACAATTAAAAAAATTTACAATCTCTCTTATTTGCGTGGATATCTTTGAATTCGAACTTCGTTATAAGGCATATGCAGGACTGAATCGTTTCTGTAAACTTTGACGAGATGAAAAAAACCTTATTAATATGGTTGCAATTACTAAAAAAGGCTCCCCTGATAAAGCATTACAAGAAATATCTCCAGAAGAGCTTAAATCATTAACAAGAGATACCTACACGAGCTATAAACATAATTATATTTCAGCACATAATGATTTTACAGATTTTTTTTCTCAATCTGATTTTTATTATCCACTCAGTGAATATATTGAACGTCTAGAGTATGAACTTAAAGTTGTAAAAGAAATGTGATTCAACACCTATATGCTTGTTGTGTCTGATTTCACGAGTCGAGCAAAAAATAACAATATTATGGTTGGTCCTGGAAGATGATCTGGTGCAGGTTCTCTCCTTGCTTATCTTATTTCTATCACCGATGTCAATCCTTTTGCATATGACCTTCTCTTTGAAAGGTTTTTGAATCCTGCACGTATTTCAATGCCTGATTTTGATATTGATTTTGAAGATACGTTGAGAAATCAAGTAGTAGAATATGTAACACACAAATATGGGAAAGATCACGTATCTGCAATTTGAACGTATATGAAAATGGCAACAAAAGCAGCATTTAAAGATGCGGCAAGAGCGATTGGTATACCATTTGAAAAATCAAATCAAGTTTCCAACCTTATGGGAGAAATAAAATCCTTGAAACAAGTTATTGATAAAGATCCTAGTGTAAACGAAGAGCTTTTATGAATGTATGATCAAGAAAAATATATACAAGAGTCTATTATTCAATGATCTCAACTCGAGTGAAATCTTAGACAACTATGAGTACATGCTTGTGGAATTATTATTTCTCCAGATCCTGTAACTGAACACACAGCAACGCAAATTATAACAAAATGAACTGAAAAAACACTAGTAAGTCAATTCGATGGACCAACATTAGAATATATCGGCTTATTAAAAATGGATTTTTTATGATTAAGAAATCTTTCAGTTATTAAGAACTGTATCAAAATTTTAAGAGCAAAATATAAAAATCTGACAGAAGAACAAGCACTACATCAGTGAGAAAAGTATTATCTTGAAGATAAAGTACTATTTGATGAATTCGCACATACCATGTCATTTAATCCAGACATGACTAAAGATGAAGTATTTGAACAAGTGTTTATGACAGGAGATACTACTGGTATTTTTCAATTTGAATGAGATTGAATTAGAAGATTTTTGATAGACCTCAAACCAAACCATATCAATGATCTTGTTGCAATGAATGCACTCTACCGTCCAGGTCCTTTGGAATTTATTCCTACCTATATCAAAAGAAAACATGGAGAAGAGCCTGTAAACTATATGCTACCGGAACTTAAAGAGATGCTCTTGTCACGTTATAAAGATGATAATCTCATAATAAATGAAACACAAAAACTTGAAGAAGACCTTGGCCCAATTATGAATCTCACTTATGGTATTGCTGTCTATCAAGAGCAACTCATGTTTTTGGTACAATCTATGGCGTGATTCTCTCTACCTGAAGCAGACCTCTTAAGAAGATGAGTAGGTAAAAAGAAAAAAGAAATCATTGAACAACTCAAATTAGAGTTTATGAAAAGAGCACAGTCTTTTAGAGATTATAAACCAGAAACTGCTCAATTCATCTATGAAAAAATGATTGAACCTGCTGCGTCTTATTCATTTAACAAATCTCATGCCGTATGTTATGCTCACATTGCCTATCAAACTGGATATCTCAAAGCTCGTTATCCTCTAGAATTTTATGCTGCATTACTTAGGTCGGTAGAAGAAGATACTGACAAACTTGCATGATTCATTGATGAAATCTTAGCTCATAATATTCGTATAGAACCGCCTAATATCAATAAAGCATATAATCATATTGCAGCTGGTACTTCGACTATTATTATGTGATTTTATGCTTGTAAAGGAATAGGGTTCGAAATAGGAGAACAAATTGAACAAGAAAGAAAAACAAATGGAGTATTTACTTCGCTAGCAAATTTTTTAGAAAGATGTCCTTTTGTTGCTAATAAAAGAGTATTAGAATCTCTGATTAAAGCAGGAGCATTTGATGAACGATATGACCGTAATACACTTTTAATCAACCTTCCAACGTTACTTGAATGGCACAAAAATGCTGCACAGCTTGATATGTGATTGTTTGGTGGCATGGCTGAGACACAAGAACTTATTTTCCAAGAGACAAGCACAACAAGTATTGTAGAACAATGTAAATATGATGTAGAAATTTTTAAAAATATGATTTCCTGACATCCATTGGATGGACTGTATCCGTATGCCAAAAAGTTCGGATTCATCGAACAAGTCAAGAAAGTGTCAGATCCAATTGCTTTCTCCTGTATCGCTATGGTCAAAAAAATTACCAGAGCAAGAAAAAAATGATTTTTTATTCTGGTAGAGGATATTACCGATTCATTTGAATTCTTTATTAAAGATCTGTTGGATATTAAACTTTATGATCTCCTAATTATATCAGGATTCAAATCAAGAAACCGATGAATTGATACGATGATTAAAGTTCCTATAGAGCAAGTCATTGAACAAGCTCAAAAAAGTGGGAAATATGATCCACAATGGACAGTAGCAAAAGTAAGAGCAGGTAGAAAATGACAGACTGTTAGTGCTATCACACCATCATCTCTTGAACTCGAATCAGAACAAACTACTGAAATGATACAAGAGCAAGAATGAATGGATCTTACGGATATAGATATTTGAGCAGAAGATAGTGAAAGAGATGTTGAAAACATACAAGAAGAAACGACAACATACTGACCTATTCATATTACCTTACCAGATTCTCTTGAGAAAATTAAACTTCTTGGTAATATTATTACTAGTCATCCTGGTGATGATCACACTATCTCTGTTCATAATAAGACATATACTATATCACAACAAGGTATGGATCTCATACAACAGATTACCACTGTAGCATAATATTTATCTTACTTATTTCTTATGATCAATCTTTTTTACTATATTACCTCTTTAGATTTTGTAGCAGATCTTCCATCATCAAACATAACAATTATTAGTGATGAGCCCATTGACAAAGAAATTACAGCTCCTTTCAAGTCTTATTATCTTGGAGACATTCTCAAACAGGGATCATTTTCTTCACAAGACCCCATTATTGTACTTTGTCATACTATCGGGATACAGGATATACTTACGTTACAAAAAATACTTATAGGACCAATAACGCGAGTCAATCTTAATCCATGAGTGATGAGTATGCTGACCAAAAATAATCCAGAGGTTGACGATATCGTACACGCACTTGCACATCACTATACTGTCATAGAACCAGTCAGTAAAGAACATTTTCTTCAATCTCTTCAACCGAACACTTATCTCAGAATCCATGATACCGTCTTACCAGCAACATTAGGTACACTATCATGGAATACATGATATACAAAACTTATCAATTCTGACCAACAGTGAGAGTATGTGGTCATAACAACACCAGCACATATTGATGAAGTTGCAAGTAGTTTACACCACCTTCATACAGCAGAAAAAGAATATCATTATGATTTGTATGTTCAACATACATTCTCTAATACACTTTCATCAGAACTTATTGCAGATCTAAAAAGGACAGAACATAGTATTATTATACTAGATCACAAAGCAACTGAGCAAATTTGGATGTTCTATGACCTCTTATTGAGAGAACAAACAGATAAAAAAGAAATTACTATACAATATATTTTCCCACAATATCATCTTGTATCCAGTATATTACCAGAATATATCTACGAAGAAGCACAATTTGATCAACCATCATTCTTAGCATATATATCACAAAATAAGGACTAAAACAATAATCACTATAATTTCACTTTTCATGTTTATATTTCAATGATCCATCCATCACAAGCAGAAATTATGGCTCCAGCTGGAAGTTATGAGTCTCTCACAGCAGCGATCAACGCATGAGCTGATTCAGTATATTTTGGAGTAACACAATTGAATATGCGCGCCAGAGCAGCAGCAAATTTCACACTCAAAGATCTAGAAAAAATCATGAATATATGCCATGAAGCGAAAATCAAATGATATCTCGTTGTCAATACTTTACTCTATGATCATGATGTCGTGATTATGCGTAAACTCATCGATGCTGCGAAAAAAAATAATGTCGATGCGATCATAGCATTCGATTTTGCGACAGTACAATATTGTAATGAGATTAATATACCAGTCCATATCTCTGTCCAGTTTTCTGTCTCCAACTATGAGTCAGTGAAATTTTTTGCACAATTTACCAACCGTGTCGTACTCGCTCGTGAGCTTACAGTACCTCAGATCAAGGCGATCCATGAAAAGATTATCTCAGAGCAACTTATGGGACGCGAAGGTTATCTTATGGAAATCGAAGCATTTATCCATGGTGCACTCTGTATAGCACAATCAGGACGTTGCTTCATGAGTCTCTATACTCACAATGCGAGTGCAAATCGTGGTGCTTGTCTCCAAAACTGTCGTGCACAATACAAAGTCACTGATATGGATACTGGTAAAGAACTCGTTGTTGATAATCATTATATTATGAGTGCTGCTGATATCTGTACGATTGATTTTCTTGATGAATTATTGGATGCTGGAGTGATGGTCATGAAGATAGAAGGTCGTGGTCGCTCTGCAGAATACGTCGATACGGTAGTAAAGACATATAAATCAGCATTGAAAGATATTGAAGATTGAACATACGACGATAAGAAGATCAAAGACTATTATACCAAACTTGAAACGGTCTACAATCGCCAATTATCAAAAGGAAATTATTATCTTGGGAAAGAACTCGGTGACTATAGTGATGCCCATGGTTCCAAAGCAACAACAGAAAAAGAGACGATATGACGTGTGACACATTTTTACCCGAAAGTGAGCGTAGCAGAAGTAATCATCGAATCAAGCAGCATCAAAGCTGGTCAAGCTGTACTCATTATTTGAGCAACAACTGGAGTATTAGAATTTATTCCTGAATGACTCTATGTAGATGGACATAAGGTAGAACAAGCCATAAAAGGACAAAAACTTACTATAAAGGTCCCAGAACGTGTCAGACAACATGATAAATTTTCCATTATCAAATCACGTACTAATTTACAACAATCAACTATATCATGTGAATAAAAAAAATAACCATCTCACATAAAAGAGAGGAGTGTATAGGCTGTGGCTCTTGTGTGCTCATCGATCCAAACAATCGAACTATGAATGACGATGATGGGAAAGCCACACTTCGTTGATCTTGTCGAAAAGGAAAACAATTTATGGTATGATCAGTTGATGAAGATGAAGTTTCCTGTACAAAAGAAGCTGCTCAAGCATGTCCTGTAGACATTATCAAAGTACATGCATAAATATAGTCTTATCATTAAAAAAAATCACCAATGGTGATTTTTTATGATAACAGATTACATCTTAATTCGCAATACCAGTACTCATACTTCACGTAGAAGCAGTACCAGTAAGAACATCGGTTGGTAATGAAACAACTGGAGAGAATATAAGATCAACAGTATATTCAATATAATCATTTGCTACACCTTGGAATGCATTCAATCATCGAACAAGTCTATCGATGGCAAATGCAGCTTGTAATCTTGTCTCGTCATCACGAGTTGTAAGAGTGGCTGGAAATGCAATAGGATGAGTTTGTCCAGCAATAGTAAGATTTCCTTGAACAGTATATCCAGTAGCTGACATACTCACTGTTGTAATGACAAACTGAGAAGTAGGATAGGTAGATACAGAGAATATATCATTCTTAATCTCACCAAGTAATTTAGCATTATCTATATCGTCAAGCGTAATAGATGTCATATCAAGATTAAATGATCCTGAAGTAATAACACCACTTACAATACTTACATTACCTTCTGTCAAGAATACCTTCCCTGTATGATATCAAGTAGGTTTTGTAGCTTTCCAAACGATATAAGAACCAGAAGCTGTTTCAAAATCTCCTGATACTGAACCAGAAGTAATTTGTAAATCTCCTGTCATGACATCACCTGTAACTGGAAGATTAGCTACTGGCACATCAGTTGGTTTTTGAAGAGATGTATAATAAACATATCCAGCACCAAGAGCGACAAGAAGCAAAAGAGGAAGAAGAATTTTTTTCATTATAAATGAGACTATATAAAATAAAGACAATGTTCTATATAAGAAATTATTAAAAAAAATCAAGCACTTTATACAGTAGTTTTACAAAAAACAACTCTACAATGTGTTGATTCATGATATAATACTTTTTAACTTAATCCAGGAATTTTACCTCATGACATCATTCCTGCCATATCTGAAGGATCAAATCCAAGAATCTCTTTCGTTTTCTCAGCTGCTACTTCTTGTGCTTTATTTTGAGCTTTCATCACCGCTTTTACTAAAAGTGATTCAAGAGAGCTTTTCTGACTTGGTGAAAGAAGTTCATCATCATTGATAGTAATGGCTTGAATTTTCATCTCTCCAGAGATATCAACCACCACCGCATCCTCACGTTCAGTGCCGTCAGAATCTACAAATTTTCCTTCTTTTGCTCTAATAAGAAGATTCTTTAATTTATCTTGAAGTGTCTTATATTTATCATAGAGTTTTTTCATTTCACCCATTTGTCCAAACATATTCATTGTGATGTAAGAATTAAGAATTAAAAATTAGAATTATTTATGAAATGTATTAGGTATATTATATTGTGTACGTACTCATTCTGGAATAGAATCTTGTCATTGATAAATACTAACATATTTATCTCAAGTATTATATAAAACTATTGCATATCAACCAATAGTATTTGGTTCAGTAATATTTATATATATAATTTTCTTATCAGTTGTAATATCCCAAATATCAAAGAACTTTCAACTTAACTGAGATGCAAGAATAGGATCCAAAGGTATAGATGAAAAATCATGCCATTGATTAATAACTCAAGATAATCAAAGTAAAAGTTCTCCAGTAGAATAGAATCAAACAACACCGCTATTAACACCTACATATCCTGTATCTATAACCACTTCTTCTTTTAAAGATGGTCACTCTAACTTTTCTACAATAGGTCCCCTACCGCATCAAACCAATACTAAAGATAGACCAAATATTGAAAGCAATATTTTTTTTTTCATTTAAGGAAACATAACTTAAACAATAAAATAATTTATTTATTTTACTAACTTATCATAAAGCTTTTGCTCTACTTCTCCATTAGCTTGTGCTTTATCTCGATCAATATCAAGTTTCAAATCATCAGCAACATATTTCATAATAAAATATTTATGAATACTTGCAACAGCTGCTTGTCTAATAGTTTCAACATATTTATCTGATTCTTCTTTACCCATACGTTCTAGATATGCCTGCAATCATTTTTCTCATCCAAGTTGATGACTCAAATGATGCATTCTATTTTTTACCTCTTCCTCAATAAGCGTCTTAGGGACTGCTACATCAAATGAAAATTGTATCGATGAAAGATAAGCATCAATCCACTCATATAATCC
Organism: candidate division SR1 bacterium Aalborg_AAW-1; assembly: GCA_001007975.1. GTDB lineage: Bacteria > Patescibacteriota > Gracilibacteria > Absconditabacterales > Absconditicoccaceae > Aalborg-AAW-1. The sequence goes on from CP011268.1 coordinate 24,077, forward strand.
ATTCTCTTGTTTATTTTTAAGAAGAGTCTCTTCTATTTTTTCTCTTAATACTTCTATTGAAGTAATATTGTCATCTTTGCTAAAAGTTTTATCAATAAACTCTTGGTTCAAGTCTGGGAGAACTTTTTGTTTAATATCAACAATTTCACAAGAAATAGTTTCAGCATCACCTTCACCACTATATTGTAGCAACGTAATAACAGATCATTTTGCATAATCTACATTAACAACATCTCCTTTCTTCTTTTTTAAGAAAAGTTTTTGGATAGTAGGATGTACTGAAAGTTCTTCTTGTCCAAGATATTGGTTTTTACCATTACCCAGAGCCACACCTTTTTTATCAAGAAATGAAATTTTTAGTCTCATTAATGATGACTCATCAACAGTATCAACATCATCAAACGTAGCATATGACGATCTTAATTGATCAACTGTTGCATCGATATCTTCTTGAGTTACTTTCGTTTCGTAGGCTTCAACTTTTTGTTTTTTCCATGTATCATTTTTAGCTGTAACTTCAGGGAATACATCAAGAGAAAATGAAACTGTACCTTCTGTTTGTTCATCTTTAAAGTCACTGGTATCTAAATTATAGATTTGTCCAATCCATCTTTTATCTGAATAGGTAGTAACAATTTGTTGGATAGCGTCATTTACTAAATCTTCAAGAGTAGCCATAAAGACGGTAGCTTGATTTGCAAGTTTTTCTACCATATGCAAAGGCACATGTCCTTTTCTAAAACCTGGCTGAACTGCATCTTTCTGATATTCACGAATTACTGCCTCATGAGCCTTTTTTTTCTGATCAGGAGTAACCTTAACCACAAAATTATAATTTGATTGATCTCATTGTTTCATATCAATATCAAATTCAAGTTTTTTCATCTCACTAGTATATTAAAATGTTAAAAATAGTATTGTTTTGTTACACTGAACAACAAGATAGTATACGAATTTTTATCCACAATTGCAACACAACTATCACAAAAGAGACCATGGGTCAGATAGAATCTCATTTTTATTCTGATCTTGATGATTTTGGCTTGTATTTTATAGATACTTTCAATACAATAACCTCTATTGACTGACATTGGTGTTCAGTTTTTTATTATAGAGTAGTACATGTCCATTTTTGCAAAACCACAATCTGATAGTGATGAAAAGAAAAAAACCATTATCATCAAAAAAGTAGCTAAAACCAGTGATGAAAAAGAAAAGAAAAATCTGAGTTCTGACAGTATTTGAAGTGGTACAGACTCATTTTTCGGATGATTAGGGTTCAAGAAAAAAGTGGAACCAATACAACCCAAAACTACTCCAATCCAACAAGAGGAAGCGAAGGAAGCTGAAAAAAAAGAACAAGAAAAAATAGCAAATGATGAGTTTTTTGCACAAGCATCACAAATTGCTAAAAAGAATGCTGTCGTTATTCGTAGCGCAGAACCAAACACATCGACACCAAAATCAGTTCGTTGAGGACAGACGAATAATCGTAACAACAACAATAATCGTTGATCAAATATTAATTTTGGACAAGGCCAATATAAAGATAAGAAAAAAAATAATAATTACACTAGTAAGCAAAATAACTACAACAATACTCCAGTTACAGAGAAAAAAGAACCAGTGATACAAAAACCTAAAGTTGTAAGAGAAGCTGCGGTTTCTGATAGTCTAGTAAAAAAAGAAAATATTATTATCAAGGATGTTATTTCTGTAAAAGAATTTTCTGAAAAATCAGGTATTCCTTTCCCACAGATTCTCAAATTTATGCTCACCAATAAAATAATGGGAGGTATTAATACAGCTCTTGATTTTGATACGGTTTCATTAATAGCTTTAGAGTTTGGCGTCAATGTAGCAAAAGAACAACAAACACTTGATCTTGATAAGGTTATGAGTGGTGATTTAAATGCGATTTTAGAACAAGATAAATCATCCGAACATACCCTTGCAAGAGCACCTATTGTGACCGTCATGGGACACGTTGATCATGGGAAAACATCATTACTTGATTATCTCAGAAAAACATCAGTTGCTTGAGGAGAATCAGGAGGGATAACACAATCGATTGGTGCAAGTAAAATCAAGCACCAAGGACATGACATTACCTTTATCGATACTCCAGGACACGAATTATTTACTAATCTCAGATCAAGAGGAGCGAAAGTAACGAATATTGTAGTTATTGTAGTAGCTGCTGATGATGGACTAAAACCGCAAACTATTGAATCTATCAATCATGCCAAAGAAGCTTGAGTTCCCATCATTATTGCGATTACTAAGATCGACAAACCAGATCCTAAACTTGAACAAATCAAATCAGAAATAGGGAGTTATGGTCTTATTCCTGAAGAATGGGGAGGTGATGTACCCCTTATTGGAGTATCATCTAAAACTGGTGAAGGTATGGATAAACTCCTAGAACAGATTTTGTTTCAAGCAGAAGTACTTGATCTCAAATACGATCCAAATAGATCTGCTGTATGAGTGATTATTGATGCTCATAAAGATGCAAAACAAGGAATTCTGACCTCTATTATCGTCTTGACTGGTACCTTGAAAGTAGGAGATATCGTCGTAGTACATAATACCTATGGTAAAATAAGAAAAATGATTAACTCTATGGGACAAGCCATCAGAACAGCAAGTGGATGAGAACCTGTACAAATTCTTGGTATTTCTGAAGTTCCAGAACCAGGTAGGGTTATCGAAGTAGTAGCTAATGAAAAAGAAGCACAGAAAAGAATAGAAGTTATCAATGATTCGTTAGAGAAGAGTAGTGTCAGTACGCTCTGATCCTTCTTAGAACAGATGAAGAAGAATGATGGTGCTGTACTCAAAATAGTGTGTAAAGCGAATGGTCCTTCAAGTCTTGAAGCCATGAAACAAGCACTCAATAACATTCCACTTCCTAAAAATGTATCATTCAAAATTATTCATAGTGGTATTGGAGATATTTCTGAATCTGATATTGGACTTGCGCAAGTATCAGAAGGTATCGTTTTAGGATATAATGTAGCTTGTTCTGCATTACTTAAAAAGAGAGCTGAAAACTCTAAAGTATCAGTTAAACTCTTTGATATTATCTATGCACTTACTGATTATATCGAACAAATTATGAAAGATATGGTTGAAAAAGAGTATAGAGAAGTAGAGAGAGGTAAACTTGAAATCCTTGGAGTATTCTACAAAAAAGAAAAAACTATGATTATTTGAGGTAAAGTGATTGAAGGTAAGATTGGTAATGGTATGAAATTTAGAGTTGAAAACGAAGATCCTGACCAAGTGATTGGTGGTGAGATTACCTCACTCCAAAGAGAAACAAACTCAGTGAAAGAAGTATCTGAAGGATACGAATGTGGTATGAAAGTAAAAGTATCTAAAAAATTGAATGAAGGTATGATTCTTACGTTCTATGAGATGGAGGAAATTACTGATAGCAACTAAATTCTTTGTATCATAATCACCTAACGAACAATGCAAGAACTCACTACTTACAAAGAGTCCTGAGAAATAAGATGATCTTTTTTCTTTATCATAGGTACTCTGTTGATTGCACTCATTATTGGGGTAGTGTATACATATGCTAGCATTTATGTACCTTCTATCTATCTTGCTGTCTTATTAACGATAGCATTTCCTCTAGGAGTTATCTATACAGCGGAGTATCTCACCAAACTCCTCAAGATACAACATAGTGGTTATGTGAAAGGTATCGTTTTTAGTGCAATAGTGATTGCGTTCATCTTATCCTGGGTACTATGGATTAGTTATCATACAGGAAAATGATTTTTCCCAATAGATTCAATACTTCAGCATCTGAAAAAGCCTATAAGTCTCTGGCGAGACATGCTCATGCTTCTATGAAGAGGAACACGAACCATAGAAAAATGAGAAGCTATCAAAGGCATATTATTATGAGTATTATGGATTATAGAAGCCTGTATTATCCTATGAACATCACGATTTATCAGTGGAAAACAAGCTAAAAAACCATTCCGTCGTTCTACGGATGATTGGGCAGTACATACTATATCAGCAAATCTTAATCCTATCACGAAAGACGAGTTTCAACTATTCCTTCATAACAAAGATTATACACGCATCAGTGCTGATGATGGAAACAATAAACAGTATAGTACGTTTGAAATCTATACTGGTGAGGACAATACCTACTACGCGACACTTATGATTCACACCGTCAACAATGATAATGTTCACAATAAAGAAGTTATAGAATATGTTGCTGTTCCGAAAGAGTTTATACAATATCTCACAAAACACAATCTTCTGAGGCTCTCATAATTATACTACCATAAACTTGACCTTCATGTCAGGTTTTTTCATTTCTTTATATTGCATTAGAATTATTTTTTGATTACTTCATAAAATTATTTAAGGTTAATTTAAGAATAAGGTATATGATATGCGTCATACTCTATATTTTATATTCTTATTCCTTTACACAGTATGAGCACAGAACTAACTACATCACAACACAAAGAAACAAAAGAACAATCTCCAAACGTCACATTACATAATGACTCTCATCCAACTGATCGAGAAAAGTTGAAAGTTTGGTTGAGAACATTTATCTCACCAGTCAAACCATTACGAGAAGCGATAGTAACTTTTTTTCAAACCAGTATTGGTATCGTGATTGGGTTACTCATCCTTATCTGTCTGGTCGTTAGAATAACCACCATGATCAATCATCATCGTTTTGGTCATCGAGAACAGAGAGGATGATACCAAGTGAAAGAATACACTATTCAATGAGATGGATATCAAGGACAAGGCATCTTCATCAGAAGATAATACCTAATCCAAACTAGTATCATAGAAAAACTGAGTCAGAAAGATCAGTTTTTTTCATATATTGACTTATATAATAAAATCTTGATTTATTGTTATAAATATCTATACTAACATCCTAAAACAAAAAAATAAATAGTATGACACAACTTCTCACACAAACGACAGCAAAAACTGCTAGAAATTTACATCAAGCTTTTACTACAATCACATTAGAATCTGTAGAAAAAGCAGATCTTACAACAACATTTTGGCACCACTGTAATAAGCAAAAATTTGATAATCTTTATGACAATAATACGTCATTTCAACAGATGCTTAAACAGCCAAAACAATTACTTGATTTCAAAAACAGTTTACTCAAACTAAAAAACTACTGTTCTAGAAATCAAGATCATCAAGAGATCACTCTTACCATCGTTACCAATCAACAACACAAGCATTGGATAAGAGCACTTTCTTAATCTCATATACAATCTATCTAAGACCAGTTATGCTGGTCTTTTTTTATTGCACAAGTATACAAATTCACTTGTATTTTCTCTCACTATCAGATATTATAAAGTCGTCTTTTATATCATCACTCTCAAAACTATGTTGATTAGTACTTCATTTCTCATACGAGCTCTTATCACTACCGTACTTTCACAAGTAACTGGTGTAATCTGGTTTGGTCCGCTGTTTGGTAAAGTCTATGCCAAAGCTCTGAGTCTCTCACAAGAGGATATGAAAGATAGCAAACCAAGCTATATGGCACCACTCTTTATCGGAGAATTTATCACTAAATTTATCATTTTTTTCTTTATAGGGTTCTTGATAGAACAAATGATGAATGTAGGAGGAGTCCTCATAAGTGTCGGTATCATCATCTCTATGGTCTATATCTCACAGTTTCTCTGGTCTCATAATAAAAAAGATATTATCTGGCTCATGATAGGGAAACTCATCATCGATCTGGGTCTTGCCTACGGAGTCCTTATCCTCATGAGATAATGCACAATTTCTTTATTTATTATCTCATCTTCAGTAGCCATGAAGCATAAACTTTCAACAAAAGAATCATCTTGATTGAAATCTATAACTGATCATATTGGACAACTTGCTGTAGGAGCTCAACAGCAGATTACTACACTCTTAGCTCCAGAGAAAACAGCTATTGTTTCTATTTTTGATCACTACGATATCATACAAAAAAGCGATAAACATCTCCAATTCATCCCCACACAACACAAAACCTGACTAGGAGCTTATATCTTTCAAGCCTATATCGAAGGTGGACTCACAAGCGAAAACTTAGCAGCAACAATACACAAACTTCATCCCGATAATCTTGTTTCTCATGATACTTTTATGCTAGCATTATACGATGAATTAGGGGATTCTCTTATCGATTATATCCAAGAGTATCAGGAAGCAAAACATATTACCAAAAGAGAGGAGTAGTCCTCTTTTTTTATAGCTTAAAAAATTATCTTGCAAGTGGAATCATAATCACTATATATCTTCTGTATGCAAAACTTACTTGTCATACAACATATCCAGAGAGGACAAGAGAGATCGGCTCGATGACTGTCCCAGCAACCTGCAAATCGTAAGGTGCTCATTCCGACCACGAAGGTGGACAGATATTTTGTATGATAATCATAAGACTATCATAACCTCACATACTATCTGTAAACTTTCACTTCGTCTGAAAGTTTTTTGTTTATAAAAAAACAATTTTCTGACTAAACAACGTATCATTATTTTTACTTATTTATTGTTTATTACCATGTATTACATCACTTCAGAATCAGTTACCCCAGGGCATCCAGACAAGCTCTGTGACCGTATCTCAGACGCCATCCTAGATGCTTGCCTATCACAAGATCCACTCTCAAGAGTAGCCTGCGAATGTTATGCAACCACAGGAATTGTTATTGTAGGAGGAGAGATCACGACAACAGCACACATTGATATTGAAGCTATCGCTAGAAAAGAGATCATCGCTATCGGATATGATAGCCAAGAAGCATGTTTTGATGGTCATACCTGTGGGATACTCAATCTTGTCCATACCCAGTCTCCTGATATAGCACTTGGAGTAGATACAGGATGAGCAGGAGATCAGGGGATTATGTTCGGATATGCCACGAATGAGACTTCAAGCTATCTTCCACTCTCTATCCATCTCGCTCATCGTCTCGCAGAACAACTCACTACAGTCAGACAGTCTGGTCTTTTGGACTATCTTCTTCCAGATGGTAAGACGCAAGTTACGATAAAGAACAATGATGATGGTTCTGTAGCCATCGATACGATCGTCCTCTCTACACAGCACAAAGCGTCTGTCGACCAAGCGACTCTTAGAGCAGACGTGATTGAACACGTCATCAAACCAGTATTGGGTGACTACCGACATGATGGTATTATCTTCCATATCAATCCTACAGGACTGTTTACCATCGGATGACCGACAGGGGATTGTGGACTCACTGGACGTAAGATCATCATCGATACCTACGGAGGGATTGGTCGTCACGGAGGTGGAGCATTCTCTGGGAAAGATCCAACGAAGGTCGATAGATCAGGTGCCTATATCGCTCGTTACTTAGCGAAGAATATCGTCACTGCTGGACTCTGTGATCGTTGTGAGATACAGCTCAGTTATGCTATCGGTGTCGCTCAACCTCTCAGTATTTTCTTAGAATGTTTCGGTACCGAGAAGGTAGCCATCTCTGATATTTTGGAGACTATCACTACTCATTTCGATCTTTCACCAAATGGTATCATCAATAAATTAGATCTTAGACATCAAGAGTATATCAAAACGACCGCTTTCTGACATTTTGGACGTGAGGGATTTTCTTGGGAGAGCCTAGATAGTGTGGAAGTATTTAAAGCATTGTTAGGATAAAATTATCCCAATACTATCCTCAAGGATAAAAAAGAACAAAAATTATCCTTGACTTGATTATTGGGATAAAATAATTATATATTCATCATATGATTATTTCTTATCGCTACTATACATCATGTTCAATCCTAAGATACCAAATAATGACTTGCCTCTCTTACCAGGGGATTTTGCATATCAAAATATTACACTCTATACCAAAGTACTAGAAGCACAACAAGAGTTATCGAAACTCAATGGATTGATTCACCTCTTACCCAATGCTGATGTACTTATTACTCCGCTTATCACAGCAGAATCAGTCTCCAGTAGTGCTATAGAAAACATCAATACTACCACAATAGAAGTACTCAAAAGTCAGGCTCTACCGATTGAGTCTCAAGTATGACCAGAAAAAGAAGTACTCCATTATCGTCAGGCTATCATGCATGGATACGAACTTATACAACAGAAAGAACTCCTCTTAATATCTGATATCTTAGCAATACAAAAAATCATCGAACCTGATAGACATGGTATACGTACCTTACCATGAACCATCATCGGTAACAGCAAATGAGAGACTATCTATACTCCACCAGAATGAAAACAAATTATACTTGATCTCCTTACTAACCTCGAACATTTCATCAATACAAGCGATGATAATATCTATCCTCTTATCAAGACAGGAGTCATTCATTTCCAGTTTGAGGCAATCCATCCATTTTATGATGGAAATGGTCGTACTGGTAGAGTAATGATGATTTTGTATCTTATTGTTACGAAATTATTAGATTATCCCGTATTGTTTCTCAGTGGATATATCAACAAACACAAGCAAGAGTATTATGATATCTTACGCTATACCCAAGAAACTTCAGACTATACCAAGATCATCAACTATATCTTAGAAGCCATACTTGTCCAATCTAGGATCACGTCTCAAAAAATCATTGGTATACAGCAATTGATTACAAAACTTGAAGATAGTATCCATGCTATCATCCCAAAAAAATCATATCAGATTACTTGGTCTCTACTCAAAAATCCCTTTATCACTCTCCAAAACTTCGCTGATGATATAGGAGTGAGTAGACATACTGCCAGATCTTATAGTGAAAAACTCAATAATGCAAATATCATCCAGAAGACTGAAGTAGGTAAATATACGCTTATATCGGTACCAGCTTTTATACAATTATTGAGTGAATAATATAGCATGTCTAGAAGCAGAAAACACACTTATCAGACTGATCTTCAGGTCAGTTTTTTGTTAGTATTTTCTCTTGGTTTTCGATAAGTAAATGATTAGAATTGTGACAATTTATTTCTATCATATTCTATGTCAGAAGATCAAAAACAATTACTTCAAAAAAAACTCCGAGATATAGCCAATGAACTGCGTGGTAAAATGAATGCAGACGAGTTTCGTGACTATATTTTGGGATTTATTTTCTTCAAATATCTATCAGAAAAAATATATTTGTATGCCAATAAGTTGCTTGAGCAAGACAACATGAAATATGATCAGATTGATGAGAAATCACAAGAAGGAAAAGAAGTTCTTGAAGCTATCAAAGAAGATGCACTCGATAAACTCGGGTATTTTCTCAAGCCATCAGAATTATTTCATGTGATAGCAAAGAGAGGAAACGCAGCGACTGATGATACTAACAATGAAGATACTCAATTTATCCTCGGAGATCTGAAAAACATTCTCAATAGTATAGAACATAGCACTATGGGAACTGATAGTGAAGATGATTTTGATCATCTCTTTTCTGAACTTGATCTCACGAGTCAAAAACTTGGTAAAACAGAAAAAGAAAAAAACAATCTCATCGCAAGAGTCCTTGCTCATCTTGATAAGATAGATTTCCAACTTGAAAATGCAAAAATTGACATCCTCGGTGATGCGTATGAATATCTCATCGGGCAATTTGCTTCTGGCGCTGGGAAGAAAGCAGGAGAATTTTATACACCACAAGAAGTATCGAGAATCCTCGCACAGATCGTCACAACAGGAAAGAAAAGACTCAAATCTGTCTATGATCCTACCTGTGGGTCAGGATCGCTTCTTTTGCGTGTAGGAAGATATGTCGATGAAGTAGGCAAATATTATGGACAAGAGATGAACAACACGACCTACAATCTCTGTCGTATGAACATGATCTTGCATGGAGTGCATTATACCAACTTTGATATCAAACAAGAAGATACACTCGAACATCCACAACATAGAGATACCCAATTTGAAGCGATCGTAGCTAATCCACCATTTTCAGCTCATCGATCACACCAACTGAAAAACATAGATGAAAGATTTTCACAATATTGAACATTGGCTCCAGAAAAAAGAGCAGACTATGCATTTATCACGCATATGATATATCATCTCGCAGAACATGGGACGATGGCAGTAGTCATGCCTCATGGAGTACTATTTACAGGGAATGCTAATTGACGTATCCGTGAATATCTCATCAAAGAAAAAAACTATCTCGATGCCGTGATAGGACTACCTGCCAACATCTTCTATGGGACAAGTATCCCGACGTGTATCCTCGTGTTCAAAAAATGTCGTACTCATCCTGATGATGTCCTCTTTATCGACGCCAGTCAGTGATTTGAGAAAGTTAAGAATCAAAATATGCTCAGAGAAGATCATATCGAGAAGATTATCACTACCTACAGAGAGAGAACGACACAAGACAAATACAGTTATGTTGCGCCACTCAGTGAGATAGCAGATAATGAATACAACCTCAATATCCCTCGTTATGTCGATACCTTTGAAGAAGAAGCACAGATTGATCTGGACGCAGTAGCAAATTCTATCTCAGAGATAACACAAAAGATGAAAGAAACTGACACGGTGATCGCACAGTTTTGTAAAGAGTTAGGTATTAAAAGTCCGTTTTAATTTATAACAATAAAATTGTGTTTCTAAAAAAATATTGGAAATGGATAATATGAATATGTGCTTTAATATTCTTACCAATACTTATGTTTATATTCTGGATATACCCAAAGCAATGTTTACTACAAACTCATTTCACTCTATGATGTATGAAAACAGAATGGAAAAACTTCACTCCTCAATATTCGGAAGCATTAGTAGATTTATGAGAAGATACAATTATTAAGAAATTTAATAATCGATTTAATCGACAGATCAAAAAGAAAAAATTCATAATTAATACATGATCTTAAAGACTTTAAAACAATTAAATCATCCTATGTCCCCAACCACTCACTCATCTCACATCCCACGTCTCCGTTTTTCTGGTTTTTTTGGTGAGTGGGAAGAAACAAGACGATGAAAAGAATTTACTAATTTCCCAACTAATAGTATCTCTAGAGATTGATTAAATTATGAAGAATGAGAAATCAAAAATATTCATTATTGAGATATTCATACAAAATTTAATATATTATTTGATATTACTAAAGAAAAAGTTCCTTATATAAATTTAGATATAAAGTTCAATCAATCTAATATTTGTGATAAATGAGATATAATAGTTGCAGATGCTTCCGAAGATTATAGTGATATTGGTAAAGCAATAGAGATCACTAATATAGATAATCAAAAAATAGTAGCTTGATTACATACATTACATTTTAGATCAAAAGACAAAATTTTTGCTTCTTGATTTTTAGGATATTTATTAAAAACTTCTTCATTTAGAAGAAAAATACAATTTATTGCACAAGGTGCGAAAGTTTTATGAATTTCAGTAAAAGAATTTAATAAAATTTGATTTATTATTCCAGAAAAGCAAGAACAAACCAAAATCGCCTCATTTCTCTCAGCAGTTGATGAGAAAATACAGTCACTCACTGATCTGCGTACAGCATGGGCAGACTATAAGACTGGTATCATGCAACAGATTTTCTCTCAGGAGATTCGTTTCCCTGGGTTTACGGATGAGTGGGAAGAGAAGAAGTTGGGAGAAGTTTGTGATTTAAAAAATTGATATGCTTTTGAAAGTTCTAATTATGTTGAATGAGGAGATTATAAAATTATTACTATTTCTAACGTACAAAATGGACAACTAAATTTATCATCATTTAATACTATAAACAGTTTGCCAGTAGATATAAAAAATTATCAAATCTTAAAAAAATGAGATTTACTTATTTCTATGACATGAAATGTTGGTCGTGTATGTATTGTAAATCAAAATAATTTATTACTTAATCAAAGAGTTTGAAAGTTAGAAATCAAAAAAATAAATCAAATTTTTTTCTATCAACTTATAAGGCAAAATAAATTTGTATTTAAAATGACACAACTTGCACAGTGATGAGCACAACCGAATATTTGAAAATTTGATATATTATGATATAAATTACAAATTCCATCACTCCCAGAACAAGAAAAAATCGCCAACTTCCTCTCAAGTATCGATGATAAGATCGTTGAACTTGATGCTCAGATACAGATAGCAAAGCAGTGGAAAATAGGGTTGTTACAAGGGTTGTTTATTTAATAGTATTTTATATTTTATTTACTAACAATGGTTAGAACTAGAAGATCAAACACAGTAAAAAGAAAATTTCATTTCTTTAATGTAGTATGAGAATGATTTGAACAATGTCTTTCAGAAATTAATAGTCTAAGTGGGGAGGATATGTATATGGATATTTCTGAAGTAAGAGATGTATATCTTAACAATCGAGCAGAACAATGAAATTATTATTTTTGATGTTTTGTATCCGCAAAACGATGAGATTATCCAGAAAAGGTATCTCGTGGAAATAAAGAACTATCAGATTTATGATTATGAGAATCTGAATGAATTGGAGAAAAAACATATATCTTATATGTTCCATCATCAAAAACATTAGTTGTAGAATATAATCATTACGGAACAAGAGTATGACATATAGAAGAATATATAAATCATATTGCAGGAAGTTGATTGCTTTCATCAATATTTGAAGATTATTCGTTAATGATGGTAATGAATAGGGATATCCAATTAAAACTTAGTGAATTAGAACACGTTGCTTCGCTAGAAATTAAAATTAAAGAAGAAAATATCTCACATACTAGCGAAATTGACGAACATTTAAAAGGAGCGTTAGAAGCTGCTGCTCAAATATGATGAACAAATATTGTTTCTCTTAAAATAAAATCTAAAAGAGGAGAGTGACGACTATTAGATAATAATTCCAATTTATTTACAAGATTAAAAAGATTCATACAACATGGATCTGCTCAAGAGGTATTTGAATCTCTAAAAATATCTTGATTAGAATCTTGAGAAACAAAACTATCTGCTTTTGATTTATTAAAAGATAAAATAGAAGTAGTAGAAAGTATTATAAAAATGGGAAGTTCTAGAATACTAGATGAAAATGATGTATTTAATAAATTAAAATCAGCATATCTTTCTAAAAGAGAGCTTCTTATTAATTTATAAAAACTTTATATATTTATAGCCTAATATATGAAAAAACTCAAAGATATCTATTGGAAAAATTTTCTCTATGCAGACACTCTTTTATGAATATTTTTAAGTATTTTATACTTTTTTAGTATAGGAAAATATGGAAGTTTTTGAAATAATAATATAATTGATGTTGCAGCTATATACTTTTGATTAGCATGACTTCTTTTAGCAACTTTTTCTATTATTTTTTCTTTTAAAGATGGAGAGAAAATTCAGTTTTTACAAGCGAATAAAAACTATAAAGAAGTATATAACATCTTCCAACAAGCAATTGTATTTTCTTTATTGTTTTGAACATTATTCATCATGATAAGTTTTTGAATAAATTTAGAATTTATATGAATAAAGATTCATAATATTATTATTTTTACTATTGTAATTTTATGAATAAAATTATGGCGTTGTTTACGAATTTTGAAAAATTTATTTAATTTATCTCTACCTAAGGGATAAAAAATAAAATAAGATTTACTTGTATATATCAAATATGATGAGCCAAGCAGAACATCATTATAATGAAACCAAAAGATGAGCAAAAAAATTAAATAAAGATGTTATAGCAAAGTGGCTTCTACAATTTTGATATTATCCAGAACAAAATGTACTTCCACCTCAATTTAAGGTGAAGGAGTTTAAAGTTAAAAATCCATATTATACAAAGGGAATGCTAAAAAACAGTAATAATCTTAGTAATCATATCAACCTTTCTTATCCAAAAACACAATTTAATGATAGACTTTTTTCATTACAAGATCCAAAATATTATCATGATATTGTTCATATAATAAGCAACAATTGGAATAAAATTACTAAGTTATTATTCCCAAACTGACAGAAAATATTTAGCTATAGTTTTCCGATCCCCCTTTATCATACAACAAATTTGCGTTCATGAAGAATGATATATGAACGGATACAAATGGCTGAATGAGATTTAGTAGTAGATTCACATAGATATAAATATATAGTAAAAGCAGATGTTACTAATTTTTATCATTCTATTTATACTCATACTATTTCATGGGCCATTACGGATAGAATAATAGCTTATATTAAAAAGAATGATTATGATGATAATATATTTTGAATAGGAAATAAATTAGATAGATTATTTCAAAAATCAAATGATTTGCGTACTGTTGGTATTCCTATTTGATCTGCTGTTAGTGATTTAATAGCTGAAATTATTTTATCAAGAATAGATCAAAAAGTATCAAGATATTTAAAAATTAATAAAATAGATTTTATTGGGACTAGATTCAAAGATGATTATAGATTTTTATGTAATAGCAAAGAAGATGCAACAATTATTATTAAAGGTCTAAGTAAAGAATTATCTAAATTTAATTTAATTTTAAATGATAAAAAAACTGAAATTCTAACTTCTCCAACAGGATTATATAGATTGCATACAAAAGAATATGAGCCATTATCATTAAAAAATGAGACTACTATATCATTTAAGAAATTTGAATTGGTTTTATTGAAAACTATTGAAATACATGAAAAATATCCGTGAACTTCTTTAATAGAAAAATTTTTATCAGAATTATATAATAAAGAATATAAAATAAAAATTGATTATAATAGTTTTTCAACTCACAAACAACACACCAAAATATATAAATCTATTAGTCTTATTTTCTCATTATATAACTATTCTAAAAAATCCCTTTGATCTTGTATATGATTAATATTATTAATTTATGATCAGTATAAGATAATCTGTCCTGACTTAAGGTTCTTTATAGAATCTATTATAAAAAATTGATTAATTATATCTGTAAAACAAAAATTAGTTTTTGATAGTAGCTGGTTTATATTTACTTATAATAGATTGTGAATTACTATTCCTTACGATATAAAAAAAGAAATTTTAACAAATAATTATTTAGATTCTTCTCTTATAGAATCACTTATAAAAAACAAACAACTATTTTTTGAAAATTCATGACTAAAATGATTTATTAAGAAAAAAGATATTAAAGATATGAATCTTGCAAAAGAACTTAATATTTTTGATAAAAATGAAGATATCTTATAACAAATAATTTTACAATATGTTAAATTTTTAATGCCTCACCAATCCGAACTCACGCTTGAAGACAATCTCATGACTCAGCTCCAGTCTCTGGAGTATGATCTCATCCAGATCGCAGACGAATCTGATCTCATCGCCAACCTCAAGACCCAACTCGAGATCCATAATCACATCACCTTGTCAGACAAGGAATTTTCTCTCATCCTGAATCATCTGTCCAAAGGAAATGTTTTTGATAAATCTAAGATCCTCAGAGATAAGTTCGCTCTCACCAGAGATGACGGATCAGTAAAGTATATCAGCTTTTTAAATCAAGTCCACCGATGCCAAAACGAGTATCAAGTCACTCGTCAGATCTCTATGGAATGAAGTTATAAAAATCGTTATGATGTGACCATCCTCATCAATGGACTCCCACTCGTACAGATAGAACTCAAGAGGAGAGGATTGGAACTCAAAGAAGCATTTAATCAGACTAATCGTTATCAACGCCATAGTTATGACAGTAGTGCAGGATTATTTCAATACATCCAACTCTTCGTCATCTCCAATGGTGTAAATACAAAATACTATGCTAACAATCGTAATCAATCATTTAAACAAACGTTCTACCGAGCAGATAGAGAAAACAAGAAGATCACCCAACTCGATGCCTTTACCAAAGAGTTTCTCGAACCTTGTCATCTTTCGAAGATGATCACCAAATATATCGTCCTCAATGAGACGTATAAGATACTCATGGTATTGCGTCCGTATCAGTACTATGCGACTGAAGCTATCGTCCAGAGAGTGAAGCACAGTGACCAAAACGGATATATCCGACACACGACATGATCAGGTAAGACATTGACGTCATTTAAGACGGCTCAGATTTTGGTAGACCTTCCAGAAGTCTACAAGGTGGTTTTTGTCGTAGATAGAAAAGATTTGGATTATCAGACAACCAAAGAATTTAATAGCTTCGCCAAAGGAAGCATAGACGGAACTGAAGACACCAGACAACTCGTCAAACAACTCTCAGATGATACCAAACTCATCGTCACGACGATACAAAAACTCAATACAGCAATCACCAAACAACACTACTTAGATAAGGTAGAGAAGATACAGCATGAGAGGATTGTGTTTATCTTTGATGAATGTCATCGTAGCCAATTTGGAGATGTACACAAGCGTGTAAGATCATTTTTCACGAATGCACAGATGTTTGGGTTTACTGGTACACCGATCTTTGCCGACAATCACAACAAAGGACAGACCACAGCAGATCTCTTTGTAGAATGTTTACACAAATATGTCATTACTGACGCTATCAACGATGAGAATGTACTCAGATTTTCGATAGAATATGTAGGTAAATATACAGAGAAATCATGATCTCGCAATGATGTCGATATATCCGTAGAAGATATTGATACCAAAGAACTCATGGAATCTCCTGAACGTCTGACGAAGATTGCTGATTATATCATCGCCAATCATAGTCGTAAGACTCATCACAAAGAATTTACTGCGATGATGTGTGTGAGCAGCGTCGATGTCTTAACCAAGTATTATGATATTTTTCAAACCAAAAAGAACGCTGGAGAACACAATCTCCGTATTGCAACGATCTTCTCGTATGGAACAAATGAAGATGATAAGTGAGCAAATGGTCTCATCGCTGAAGATGTCTTAGAAGTAGCATGACCAGTCAACCAGCATAGTAGAGATATGTTAGAAAGTTATATCGCTGATTATAATCAGATGTATGGTACGAATTATACGACCAAAGATAGTATATCATTTTATAACTACTACAACGATATCGCCAAGAGAGTAAAAGCGAGAGAAGTTGATCTCCTTTTGGTGGTAAATATGTTTTTGACAGGATTTGATAGTCCATCTCTGAACACTCTGTATGTCGATAAAAATCTCAAATATCATGGACTGATCCAAGCATTCTCTCGTACGAATCGTCTCCTCAATGAAAAGAAATCGCAAGGAAATATTGTCTGTTTCCGTAATCTCAAAAAAGCAACTGATGAAGCGATTACTCTTTTTTCAAACAAAGAAGCGATAGAAAAAGTTATCATGGAACCCTACGAAGTCTATCATGATAAATTTCAAAAAGCTATCCAATCACTACTTGAGATCACACCAACGATTGATAGTGTAGATAATTTATATGGAGAGGAAGAGAAACTTGCATTTGTACAAGCATTTCGTGAGGTGATTCGTTTACATAATATTTTAGAATGATTTGCAGATTATCGTTTTGAATGATTTGCTATATCCTCACAAGAGTACGAAGATTTTAAAAGTAAATATCTCGATATCTATGATAGCACCAAATCATGAGGCAAAGAGAAAGTATCTATCCTAGAAGATGTAGATTTTGAATTAGAACTTATCCAACGTGATGAGATCACCGTGACCTATATTCTTTCACTCCTTGCCAAACTCAAAGGAACGACTAACATCACCAAAAAAGAAGCTCTCCATCAACAGATTATGCAAATTATATGATGAAATAGATCACTACGTTCCAAGAGAGAGCTGATAGAGGAGTTTATCAATAATTATCTTGCGACGATTACAGAGACGGAAGATGTTGAAGAATCGTTTTATACATTCTTAGATGAAAAGAAAAAACTTGCTCTTAATGAACTCATCCAAGAAGAGAAACTCATACCAAGTGAAGTACATAAGATCATCGATCATTATATCTTTAGTGAAAAGAAACCCCTCCGTGATGATATCGTAGGAGCATTAGAAACCAAACCGACTATCTTACAACGTACTCCTATTATTACCAGAGTGACAGAAAAACTCATGAAGTTTATAGAGATATTTATTAATGATTTGTAATTAACAACGCTCCACTCAATCCCTCACACCCATCCCTATCAGAAGGGATTTTTTCCTTGTAAAAATTATCATAAACCTTATAAACTTTATAACTTTACAAACATTATAAACTTCTTCTATGAATCAATCCCTCGCTCTTTCTCTCCTCAAATCTGGACGCAATGTCTTCCTCACGGGACAAGCAGGAGCAGGGAAAACCTATGTCATCAATCAGTATATCCAGTGGTTACGATCCTGTGATATCCCTGTAGCGATTACCGCTTCGACAGGAATAGCAGCCACGCACATCGGAGGAGTGACCATCCATTCCCGAGCTGGTATAGGAATCAAAGATAGACTGACCGACCATGATATGGAACTGATCCAACAGAAAGAACATCTTCACAAAAATATCACCAAAGCCAAAGTCCTCATCATCGACGAAATCTCGATGATCAGTGCAAACACTCTCGATATGGTCGATAGAGTAGTGCAGATGATCAGGAGAGATGGCCGTCCCTTTGGTGGACTGCAGGTGATCCTCGTAGGAGATTTTTTTCAACTTCCACCCGTGATGTCATCACAAGACGCAAACAACACCAAGAGATTCGCCTTCGCTGCGAAAGCTTGGAAAGAACTCAATCTCGCAATCTGCTATCTGCATACGCAGCATAGACAAGATGAGGGAGATTTTAGTATCGTGTTGAATGAACTCAGGAAATGACAAGCCAGCCAAGAGAGTATAGCTCTGCTCAGGACGAGGATGGATGCCAAGATCACTCATACGAATCCTGTTAAACTCTATACCCACAATATCGATGTCGATAGGATCAATGATGAAAAACTGGAGGAACTGACAGGAGATGAAAAATCCTACATTGCCACGTGAGCGTGAGACAAGAAACTTCTCGATACGATCAAAAAATCCATGCTAGCTCCCGAAGTGCTGTATCTCAAAGTCTGAGCACAAGTGCTGTTTGTAAAAAACAATCCTGTAAAATGATACTATAACGGTACCACAGGAGAAGTGGTTGGATTTGTGGCTTGATCTGGATACCCACTTGTGAAGATAGCGAACGGCGACGTCATCACCGCAGAACCAGAAAAACGATCGGTAGAAAACGCCAACGAGATTATCGTCAGTGTCACCCAAATCCCACTCAAACTTGCCCGAGCTATTACTGTTCATAAATCTCAAGGAATGACACTCGATGCTGCAGAGATGGATCTGTCGAAAGTCTTTGAACCAGGACAAGGATATGTAGCGCTCTCGAGATTAAAATCACTAGAGAGCCTCAAGTTTCTGGGACTGAACGAATCAGGATTGAATGCACATCCACTCGTAGCCAGAGGAGACGACTATTTTTGGAATCAATCAGAACTTCTCATCGAGCAATACGGTACTCGAACAGATGATATCTGGGACGAACTCCATGCTCGTTTTGTCGAACTTATCGGTGGGACCTATACCAAAGATGTTACTGAAAAATCCAAAGTCATGCTCTCAGACTATACCTATAAAGGCAAGACAAGTAAAAAATGACTCAAAGCCGTGAAAGACACCTATGCCACGACCTTATCCTATATCACTAGACAGATGCCCATCGCCGATATTGCAAAAATCCGTGAACTGACCCCTGGAACGATCCGATCCCATATTTTCAAACTTCACGAACAGGATCCGACACTTGATATCGCGTATCTCAAACCAGAATCATCTCTCCTGAATCTCGTCCAATCTGCCTATACCAAAGCAAAGCAACAGTCCAAACAAGACATCTCCTCCAAAGATATCTTCACTCTCCTCAACGGTACCGTCAGTTATGAGGATATTAAAAAATGCTTACTTTTTATAGAATAAACCCTTTGTACATCGTATTTACTTTTATCCACCTACCATGCAATCTTATTCCATTAATTCAACAACTATAAGACATATTTTTTACAGAAAGAAAAAACAAAGACTTATCATAGAATTTATGTCTTGATGAGTCTATGAATACAAGAAAGTGCCCAAATACATAGTTCAGTGATTTGTACAAGCTCATTCAGTAGGAATCTTTTTCAAAGACAACATTAGGAATAATTATTTTTATAGAAAAACAAAAGATTATTCAAGTGAAATGCTAAATATCAAGAAAGATAAAAAACGAAAACATCCATCAGAAGCACTAACGCGACAATAATACATTTATTCTTATAGCTCTCTCATGAAAAAAATTCTCTATATCGATATGGATGGTGTCCTCGTTGATTTCCAAAGCGGAATAAATCGTCTTTCACCCTTAGATAAAGTAAAATATGCACTTCATCCCTCCAATGCACCGGGTATCTTTGCTCTTATGGATCCACACCTGGAGCTCTGGATGCCTTTCATCTTTTATCAGAATATTTTGACACCTATATTCTCTCGACTGCTCCTTGGGACAATACGAGTGCTTGGTCTGATAAAATAGCTTGGGTACATACCTACCTTCCACAAGTTGCACATAAAAGACTTATTCTCAGTCACAACAAGCATCTCAATGCAGGTAACTATCTCATCGATGATAGACTCAAAAATGGAGCTGAAAAATTCCCTGGAGAACTCATCCAGTTTGGAACAGAACAGTATCCTGATCGAGACAGCGTCATTCACTATCTTCTTACAAACAATGGATTCTGACTCCCATCACGTCAGGATTAATAGTGTTTGATATATTTTTTGTGTTTCAAGAGAGATTGAATTACTTCCCATTCTTCACTTGTGATTCCTTGACTATAGGGAACATAGATCGAAGCATTAAATCCTAAGGGTTGACCATGAGCCTTATAATATTCTTGAAGACGAAGTGGTTCTTTTTTGCCAACATTCAGGTAATGACTATAAGGTGTAACATTACTGGGGTTTCCAAAAGAAGTCTCATTCGAATCTGATTGCGTTATAATCACAGGAAGATTTTTATCATCTATATCAGATTGCTCTAAAAGATTAACTAATGGTCATGCACTATTATTCGCATGACAATGCAAATATTGGATCGTACTGACTCCGTTAGCAGTATTATGCGTAGAGTGGAGGAGTCACATCAGTCACTCAGGATCAAGATAAAGTTTACCATCTACTAAAATGGTTATTCCTATCATTTTATCTTCTTGGACACCACCATGATTCGATAACATAATCGTATACGGTCTTTTCTCTTCACCTGTTTCTTGAAGCGTTTGATCGATAGTACTATAGATTTTATCAGTATCTTTTCGATAATCAGCAAAATCATGATCGCGAAACTGATACATATGACGTTTTTTTTCTGGAGTAATGTTTTTATATAAATCGATCATACTTTGTGTCGATGCAAACATACCATCTTTACCCACAAGATTCACGATCGTATGCTCTTCAGAAATCACTTGTTTCTGAGCACTTGCTCTTCTCTGTTTAATCACCATACGCATTATCTGCTCTCTCTGTTCGAGAGTATAGGTATTGATAGGATTAGCGGTATTGGAGAGTATAGTTCTCGCTATAGCAAACAATTCATGAAATGATATCGTTGTGTAATATTCTTGTATCAGTGATTTAAAGTTCCCTTCAGCAATCAGCGCCATGATATCATGACGAATGTCTCTTGTCTCTGTCTCATACGATATATTCAAGGTATAGAGATCATTTTTCATATGATCAATATGCTGAAGACTCTGTCCTGGGAGTACCTGTCTAGCTTTATAGTGCTCATATTCGCTACTATAGAGCCACTGCAAGAGCTCTTTCTTACGATTCATTCCTCTCACAAAGTCGTGTAATATATTCTCGTTGAGTTTTTCATTCGTATATGGTACAAACTCTCAGAGACTAGAATAGATAGTGATTCCTTTTTCTACTAATCTCTTATTAAAACCATGTCTATGGAATACCATATTTTCGGTATACAGCTCTTTATTCTGTTGTTGAAGTTTTTTGTTATCAGTGATTTTTTCAGTAAGAATTTTTTGAATTGCTTCCTTCTGTCTCTCTTGATATACTCGCATTCATCCTCAACTCAGCACTCCCACCAAGAGAGACGGTACTACCGTTTTCTTAAGAGCTGATGTTCGTGGAAAGGGTTCGCGACTATTCATGATCATCTCAGCGAAATAAACATATTGTATATATGATATATACACATTTAACAACAAAAGTAAAGACATTATCATTTGCACACTATACCTTCCCTCAGTATACTTAACCCATCATTTTGTTTCGTTCATTACTATCATGAAGCATCTTCTCACTCTCCTGGCTATCATAGCAGTCAGTATTCCTAATTCTTTTGCGACCTTCAACGATACGCGTGATCATGACTATAGAGAAGATATAGACCAGATGGTTACGCTAGGTGTAGTTCAGTGATATCCAGGTAATGTCTTCAACCCTGATCGAGCAGTGACTCGTGCCGAGATCCTCAAGATTATTATGCTTGCTGCCGACATTACTATCAATACGGGATCACAAAGTTGTTTTCCTGACGTACCATCAAACACTTGGTATACTGATTATGTCTGTACTGCTAAATCGATGAATATCATCAAATGATATGAAGATGGAAATTTTAGACCTAATGCTCCAGTTCTGTTTTCTGAAGGAATCAAGATTGGTCTGGAAGGATTTGGAATAACCGTGAGGGCAGAAAAGAACAGTGAAATATGGTATGAGAAATATATGGATTTCGTCCATGACAACACCATCTTCTCCAGATATAGTATCTACCCAGAAAAAGGCATGACTCGTGCCATGATGACTCATCTAGCAGCAAGTATTATCAATCAATGAACTCAACAGTGGAGTAATACGCGCGATAACCGTTCACTGTGATGTAATATGCCTCAACCTCCAAGCGCTCCTACATCAGTCATGCTGAATGGTAGTCAACGTAATATTATCACTGACATAGGAAGCAACTATAATCAGTCAAAACCTACCAAACTGATCATTGCCTTCCATGGACGTACCAATCCTAATACTCTTGTCCGTACCTATTATAAAATAGATAAAGCATCAGATGGTAACACTATAATCGTTTATCCATCTGGACTTCCTGAAGAAGGTCCAACTCGTAACTGGATGGATCCAGGTGACAAAACCACAGCATTGAGAGATTACGCACTCTTTGATAAGATAGTAGAGGAGTTTAGTGAATCCTATTGTATTGATAAAGATGAAATCTATGTTGTCTGACACTCACTCGGGGGTTGGTTTACCAACAATCTCGCTTGTGCTCGCGGAAACGTTATCCGTGGTATTGGATCAGTAGGAGGAAGTATGACGATCGGATCAGCAAACTGTTCTGGTCCAGTCAATGCGATGATTATGCATAATCCTGAAGATAACCTTGCATCATTTGCTGGTGGTGAAGCTGCTCGTGATACACTCCTCAAGCAAAATCAATGTGACGTCAATACTTTCAAACCATTACCAAATGATCCAGAAGAAGGAAACTGTATAGAATATACCTCTTGTCTCAACTGATCATCAGTGGTACGATGTCCCTATACTGATAGTATCGAGAATGGACGTTATTATCCGCATACTTGGCCAGATTTTGGAGGGAGAGAGATTCGAAACTTTTTCAATACATTACCATAATGTATAGAGAAGTGGATTTGTCTTGCAACTTTATGACAAACAATTATAATCCCATAAAAATAAATTTTATCTTTATGTATGACCACATATGAAACTACGCATACTCTTTGTCTGAGTACTCTGTATACTTATCGTATCAGGATGTACAAGCAGTAAACCTAACACTAACGAACAGAAACCTTCTCCCAATGGCATCTATACTGCAGAAAGTTGGAAAGAAATAATTCCTGAAAGCTGTCAAAGCTTTAATGACGGATGTAATCAATGTATAAAAATCATATCAGAAACAGGAGCAGTTGATGCATCATGTACCAAAATGTACTGTGAAAACTACAAAAAACCAGTGTGTACTGATCCTATAGTCAATGATTCTGGGTCAACAGCACCATCATTCCAAGATCAATATGTAGGACTTACTATAGAACAAGCTACAGAACTTGCTAATAAATCTCGCAAACCATTCCGTATTGTCGAGGTAGATGGACAACCACAAGCAGTAACTATGGATCTTGTACCAGGACGTCTCAATGCAAAAGTCAACTCAGGAGTCATTGTAGACCTTATGCTTGAATAGTTCACTACGAACCAAACTACAAAGAACTATCTTCGAAAAGAGGATAGATTTTTATATTATAAAATATTTATAAAAAATGTCTTGATTTTTATATATCTTTTCTGTATAAGTGAAGCATAACAAAAACACAAATGAAAAAAGGTTGTGTCAGAAGTTTTGCGATCATTATTCTGGCAAGAGCAAGGAGAATTTCCGGAGTCATTGTTTCTCCTTGCTCAACAACCGCCAATACGGAATACCGTAAAACACAAATGATTCTCTATATACCCAAGTCTGTCATATCAGATCTGGTCTCAAAGTCTCCTTTTAAGGAGACTTTTTCTATTCAATAAATAAAAAAAAACTCTTCATATGCATTCTAAGTTATTGCCATTTTTTAAATTCTCTTGCATTTGATATTTTTTTATATAATATACCTTGTATAACATAGTACTATATAATAATATTTATTTGATACACATGTAAAATATGGAATCCAAAATTACCACTCAGATGAAAAAAGGAGTGATAGAATATATCGTCTTAGCAGTAATTGCAAAAGGGGAGGTATATGCATCAGATATCATCGATATTCTGAAGAGAAATGATCTCATTCTTGTAGAGGGAACTCTCTATCCACTTCTGTCACGTCTGAAGACTGAAGAATTGCTCAACTACTCACGAGTAGAATCTGTGCAATGACCTCCTAGAAAATACTATCGTCTCACTGAAAAAGGAACTCATGCATTACAACTTATGCGTAAAACGCGATCCTGACTTGCAAAAACGATCACCAACATTGATAAAGTCAGATAATAAAGTTTTTATTATAACACATTCACCGTCACTGCGAAGAATGAAGCAATCCACATCCAACAAGAGATACTTCGCAAGCTCTGGATGACATCTCATTTTATTCTTTATCTTCAACAAGTATGAAAAAATACAATCTTCTCTGACACCTCTTCGAGTTAGAACCACGTGCTCACGACTTTCTTGACAGTTACGTACAGCGTATCGAAACCTACGCACATAATCATCATATAAACAACGACATTCTCGATGATATCAAATATAATATTATTGAGAAACTCTATACCGCCAAAAGTCCTATTAACGAAGCATTTGTCATGAATTTAGCTGAAACTATCGGTGAACCAGAACAAATTTTTGAAGTGAGAGAAGCACAAGATGAAGAGAGTGAAACTCAGTCAAACATTCTAGAAAGATGGTTCTGAAAAGACAAACCAATGATCTGGTGAGTAGCATATCGAATTGCCAAATCTCTCAATATACCAGTAGCAATTGTTCGTCTTATCTTCCTTATCGCTGTTTTTATTTATGGAACAAGTATCTGGCTATATCCACTTCTTGCATTATTTGTACCCTACCAAGACAAAAAAAAAAGTTCAGGACAAGTAGGTAATCTCTTTTTCGAGACAATTCGTATCATCATATGGTTAGGGCTTATATTTTTTCTCTGATCGACTATTATAGGTACTCTGATAGGATCTACATTCTTCTTATCATTACCACTATTGAGTAATCAATCAATTCAATCAATTTTACCAACATCAATATATCCTCTTGGTTTTCTATCTCTAGCAGCACTGATAAGCCTATTTGTTTGATCAATATGAGCATTACTCAAAAAAACACGACTATCAAAAACTTTTGCTATGGTTGCTATTGGAGTTATACTTGCAAGTTGAGTAATTACAGGAATGATTGCATATACTGAAGCCATGAAATACAATAATACCACTCCGACTGTATCAGAATCAACTCTTAATACATTCACTACTGATTCAGAATCAGTAATTATTACTCTCAATCAAACTGGCAATAAAACTGCAAATTATTTTCAATGATGATTACGATCTAATTTTAAGAGATGAGGAATGTTTCAAGAGATCAAACTTCTTCCATCACCGAACAATGAAATCAGCGTAATAATAACCGACACCATGAATATCACTGACCAAGATAAGAAAGAACATATTCTATCACAACGCACATCAGTAAGTACTACAACTTCTGGCAATGAAATCATCTTTACTATCCCAAATACTATCTTTAGTCAGAAAGTTCCTTTTGTATTTGCCAAAAGAACCATCAATATATATGTACCTACTAACAAAACTATTCAATACAACAATAATTCTGAAGTAAGATATCATACACCTCATCAACGATATGGTGAAAGCACAACAACTGGTGAAACACGTATTATCTGTAATGATACCAAATCTTTTAAATACAACGAACGTGAAAAGGAACGAAAATGTGCTAATATTTCTTCTGAACTGATACCACTCAATACTGATATGTATTGAAGTAATAATCTAGATGAAGATATTGATGATATCTTTGATAGAGAACATCTGACCAATGATCAAGAACATATGATAGAAAAAACTTATATCTGACTTCCTCTAACACAGGCTACTACACAAGCTACAGCAAGTGGAATGATACTCAGAGTAGTAAAAGAAGATGGAATTGACTTACCAAGCACGGAAGATTATCGTCCAGGTCGTATCAATATAGAGATCAATAAGGGAATCATCACTGATCTTGATATCGAATAGGTATTGATCTCTATAATCTATCTCATATCACGAGGTAGATTTTTTTATATTTGCATTATATCAAAAAATTTCTATAATTCACAACAGAATTTAACTTCATCTTAATCATGAAACTTCTTGTCTTTCTAGGAAATCCAGGTCCTCAATATCATTTTACTAAGCACAATATCTGATTTCTTATCGGAGATGAATTAGCAAAGACACGAAACTGTTCTGATTGGTCTCTAGATAAGCAGAGTAGAGCAGTTATTACAACGGCTATGTATGAAGGAGAAAAACTCATCTTAGTGAAACCACAGACTTTTATGAATCTTTCTGGTCAATCTGTTATGTCATTACTATGATATTACAAGTTTACTCCAGCTGATATGGTCGTTATTCAAGATGACATTGATCTTCCTTTAGAAACCGTGAGACGAAAATTTGGAGGAAGCTCTGGAGGCCAAAATGGAATCAAAGATATTATTCAAAAAATAGGCACTGACCAGTTTGCCAGAGTCAAGATTGGGATTGGGAGACCATCTCATCCATGAGCGGACATTGCTGATTATGTGCTGAGCAAACTACCTCATGATACTCTTGAACATCTTGGAGCATTATCAAATGACGTACTAGAAAAATTACAGAACCATTTTTTTCAATAACAACACTACAGAGAACAAAAAATAAATAATATGTACTCATAACATTTTGTTCATTTTTTCTTGCACATATTATAAAATTAACTATACTCTAGACGATAACTTTATCATCCCCATTCTTATGCCAGACAAAAAACGCGTGAATCCAATTATCTTCAGTAGTGAAAATTTACCATGATTTGGTCTCGACCTTATTTTTTCAATTGCAAAAGATTCCTGATGCGATGGGATTGATCTAGCTTTATGGAAAAACTATGATGCACGACATGAGTGATACGTACAAAAATTATCTCACAATTACAACTTACCAGTATATAGCGTACAGACATCATCTAAAATAAATGCTAAAGAGATGAATAAAGCAATCGAAATTTGTGAAGTTACGGGTGCACAACATATTTTAATTAATGCACCAAAATATTTTGATGTAAAACCTTATGCATTTCTCACGACTCATCTTAAAACATATCAAACACAATATCCTCATATTACCTTTAGTATCATCAATCCAGATACTGCTTCTATGGCTTTCTTACCATTTCCAAAATATCGTTTCAATAATGTTGGTGAAATCATAAAAAAACATCATTGTAAACTTTGATTTGATGTATCTAATATGGATGAAGATACAATCGATACAATGATTATTAGTCAGAGCGATCATATTGTAGAACATATTGCTATCTGTTATCTCAGTGATAGAAAAAAAGAAAAATCTCACCTCATGCCAGGAGAAGGTACATACAATCTTACCAATATTCTTAAAACATTATCAAAAAACCACTACAATGGTGCATTTGGTATAAAACTAGCATTTGATGCACAAACCTTAGTAAATAATGAAAAAGTATTGTTTCAAATACAAAAATCTATAGACTATATTACAAATCACTATAAATAAGCATAGTATTATAGTATCAATCACTTTATATCATTCTGTTGTATCATACATGAAATTGTCACTTGAAGTATCACTATTGTCAGAACTTTTAGATCTTTCTACAAGATTTATTGCCAAAAGTTCTACTCTACCTATTTTACAAAATATTTATATTGCAGTAGTAGACAATGAAGTTACTATCAAAGCAACTGATATGGAAAAATATATCCTTATTCATTTCCCCATAGATAAAGCAGAAGATGGTGGTATTACTGTCGATGCAAAAACTTTTTTTGAGATCATCAAAACTATAGAAGATGATCATGTAGAATTGAGTGTTAGTGGAGATAATCTTTCTATCAGTTCTGCAAAAGATAGTTTTACAATCAAATGACTTCCTCTTCAAGAATTTGTAGCTCTTCCAGATTTAAAAGAACCAAAGACAATAGAATTCCCAGTAGCAACACTAACTGCAGGTATTGGTAAAGTAGAATTTGCAGTTCTAGAAAAGAACTTTAGCCCTGTCTTTACTGGTGTACTTATGACTACAAAACACGAATCAGGAAAAGACAGTATTGTTTTTGTAGGAACCGACTCATATAGATTAGCTGAATATAAAACTCCTTATGAAGGAAAAGCACAAGAGATGAAAGTCATCATACCCAAATCATCAATCAATGATATTAAAAAAGTATGAGACTACTGTACTGGTAAAGGGCAACATAATAATGTTATTGTAAATTTTTCACATAATATGATTCTTTGTGAATTTACTATTGGTAATATGAGCATCAAAACAAATTCATTACTCATACAAGGTAATTTTCCTGATTACGATAATGAGAAAATCCTTCCAAAAAACTTCAATACTACAATCACAGTTGATAGCTCAGCTACAGATAAAGCAATTAGAAAGATTGGTATTTTAACAAAAGATAACAATAACTTTATTCATCTTGTATCACAAGATAACATTCTAGAAATTTCTTCTGGAAACACTGATCTTGGACAAGCAAATACTTCTATATCAGCAATTATCGATAAAGGAGATATCAATGTTGGACTCAATGGTAAACATGTTGCTGACTTTATGAAAATTGCAAATAGCGACCGTATAAATATGAATTTTGTTGATAATACATCTCCTATCGTACTTATGGAACCAGATAGTACCGTATATAAATATGTTATTAGACCTGTCAAATAATCATGATAATCAAAAAATGATTTACTATTTTAGAAATGCTAATTATACTTGCGCTATTGGGTATTGTTATTTTTATGTCGAGAAGTTTATTTACTGATCCCAATAAAGATATCATCAATAGTGAAATTTGTATCAATAAAGTATCAGGAGAATTAGAAAAATTTCTCTATAACGGAATTACAGGTAAGAAATACGATCAGAATAATTCAACTCCAGATAGTTATACTATTACTATTTTACAAACTACTTACTGAGAGAGAAATCAAATCACTCTTTCAACAAGTTGATCAGATGGGTCTCAAATTACTGTTAATGATCGTTGGGGATCTTGATTTCCCTCTGCAATATCTCAATTCAACTGTAATCCACAAAATTATGTAGTCATACTATCATGATGAGTAGCTTGATCACTTCCTACAGAATATTATTTTATTACGATAAATAAAAATTTACAAACCTCAAATGAATCACCATGATGATTTTCTATTTGTCGTGGTTCTTATCCATGTAGCTGATCAAATCGCCTTTCTACTTATAAATTAGAATATTGGGTATGTACGAAAAGAAATAATCAGGTAGATATGAGTAGTTGTGTACATACATATACTAATCGTTTTGATACAACGACACAGTCTATGAAAAGTAATAAATGTTTAGGTATTAACAGAGATACAAATATATGTAATCAATGGTCTATAGATAATTTTTAATATTAAAACATAACATTATATATGGAATTTCCTATGTTTTATAAGGCTATGAATTATCCAGTACCAGAAGAACATTGATATTATCGATACATCAATGAAGATTACCAATGACATTATCCCATCAAAAATCATCAGAATAAAACATTTTCATGGAAAGATCAAAATAATCTTATGAAATCATATAAGAAATTTCTTTGTGAACATATGGGATTTTTGTCTTATATTCCATTTATTGAGCAAATTTATCTCTGTAACAGTATTACATTTAATGCCTTACATCCATGATCAGATATAGATCTTTGTATTGTTAGTAAGCCATGATATTTATGGTATGCAAGAGCATGGTCATGGTTATTTTTTTCCTTGTTAAAATTGAAAAGATCAGCACAAATATGAGATCACTCATTCAAATTTTGTTTAAGTTTTTATATTGATGGCGATCATACCAATCTCATCAACCTACGCAATCCACAAGGTGATGTTTATCTTAGTTACTGGTTAGCACATACTGTATTACTATATACAACCCATCACTATCCTGACAACCACCTCCATAAAACAAACAAACAACTTCTATCATATCTTCCAAACCATCCAGATGAACAAACTATTTTTTTAGGTATTCCTGTATACTCTCAAAAAGGTAACATCGCAAATATGATTGAAAAAATATTCTCTACTCTACCTGGAAAGTTGCTACAACATATTATAGAACGACTACGATGATGAATTATTAATACTTATAAAACAAGCAAACTTCCGCCACATACAAAAGAATATATCATTACTTCATCAACCATACTAAAATTTTATACTGATAAAAGAGTATTGTATCAACACAAACGAAAAACAGCATCCAGAAAGAAATAACCATCCGATAACTATAATATAGCACACAAATATTGTATTCATTTGCATCTCTATATTGTATCAGTAGTATAAATTTTATCTGATACATTTTTTATATCATAAGAGAAGAGATGAATACAATTAGAGCGAGTATAGATATCTGAAATGGATACATAAAATGACTTGTTTTCAATAATGAAGAGGGTAGAGATGTTGTACTTGCAAAACAAATAATAAAGACAGAATGATATCGTAAATGAAAAATTCTTGATAGCAATCTCTTATCTTCACTTATCAATGATATGGTAGAAGGATTTCAAAAGAAAATTGGTGGAGAATATATTGATGATGTCATTGTTTGAATATCTCATCCAGAACTGATTATTGAAAGAGTAAGTGAACATAAAAGAATATTAGGTAATGCAAGTATTCAAAACACTGACATCAATCATCTTTCAAAATTAATTGGAGATATCAGCCAAAAAAACAATTATGAAATCATAAAAATCATACCAGCATATTGGATACTTGATGATGAAAAAATAGAAAAGAATCCTGAAGGATCTGAAGCAAGAAAGCTTACTATGGTTGCTGATATCTTCTATTTACCAAAAGTATTTTATCAACATCTTTTCGATATTTTTCACTCTATTAATCTCAATGTCATAGATATTATACCTAATATTTTATCTTGAAGTGAATATCTTCTCGATATTGATCACAAAGACTTATGATCAGTACTTATTGATATAGGAGCAAACCAAACATCATACGCAGTGTTTGAAGAATGAAATCCATTACTCTATGGTACCTTACCTATTGGTTGAGATGATGTAACGAAGGATCTTTCTATTGGATTACAAATTGATATTAAACAAGCTGAATATATCAAAATCAATTACGAAAAATTAGGAGAAAATAGTGATGAAATGAGACTTGATCAAAAATTTCTCCATGAAATTATCTCTGCAAGATATGAACAAATCTTTGAAAAAATCAATGATAAACTCAAAAAAATAAAAAGAGATGGAAAGCTAGCTGGTGGTGTACATATGACAGGACAAGGAAGCCTATGGCCAGAATCAATGCATTATGCAAGAGATATCTTTAAATTAGCAGTATTCCCTGTACAAGGTAGTGATAAATATCGTGATCTCTCACATGATCCAGCATACCAAAATACTCTAAGTCTGTATGAACGAGCTAATAAATATCACAACAAAAATAAATGAATATTCTCATTCCGTTGATTACAATGATTACAATCAGGAGGGAAAGGATTCTTAGATAGTATTATCAACTTCTTTAAAGAACTTTTTTAAACAACTTTCCTTATAATTCTTCTTTTATACTCTTAATTCTTACAAATAATGACTATTACAGAATTCAATCCAGATCTTATTTCAGGTGCTAAAATAAAAGTAATTGGAGTAGGCTGAGCTGGAAATAATGCCGTCAATAGAATGGTAGCTGAATGACTTACAGGAGTAGAATTCGTTGCCGTCAATACTGATGCTCAAGATCTTGCTAAATCATTAGCTCCAACCAAGATAAATCTTGGAATGAATATTACAAAAGGACTCGGTGCAGGTACTGATCCAGAAATTGGTCGTAAAGCAGCTGAAGAAAGTAGTGATGCTTTAAAACAAATGCTACAAGACTCTGACATGGTGTTTGTTACGTGTGGAATGGGTGGAGGTACAGGTACAGGTGGTGCTCCAGTCGTTGCTTCTATGGCTAAAGAAATGGGAATACTTACTATTGGAGTAGTTACAAGACCGTTTAGTTTTGAAGGTAAAAAGAGATTCACAAACGCTGAAGAAGGAATGAAAAAATTCAAAGAAGCAGTAGATACACTTATTGTTATACCAAACGATAAAATATTCTCTCTTGTAGATAAGAAAACAACTTTCAAACAAGCATTTACTATGATCGATAAAATTCTCTTCCTTTGAGTACAAGGTATTTCTGATCTTATCATGAAACCAGGGGATATTAATATCGACTTCGCGGATATCAGAACTATCATGAAAGATTCTGGTAATGCATTACTTGGTATCGGATACGGAGCTGGAGAGAAGAGAGCAGTAGATGCTGCTCGTAAAGCTATCGAAAACCCACTTCTCGAAGCTAATCTTGATGGAGCTAAGAATGTTATCTTTGCCGTTACAGGAGGTCCAGATCTCACACCTATTGAAGTACAAGAAGCTGCTGCAATTGTAGAAGAATTATGTGATCCTGATGTAAATCTTGTCTGGGGTATGACACTTGATGAATCATATGACGATGAAGTCAAAGTAACTGTGATTGCTACAGGATTCAATTCATACGAAGAGAACACTTCTCTCAAAAAACCACAAAGAGATGAACTTGGTAGAAAAGTAGGTGGAAGTCAAGACTTCGTTAGTAGAACGCTTGGAAATAATAATCCATTTGGATCTACTGGTAGAAACCAAGAAATCACTCAACAAGAGCCTGAAGAAGATCAAGAAGATTATGAAACTCCAGCATTTATGAGAAAGAAAATATAAGAAGAAGTCATAATAAAGATAATGGGATCTTAGTATAATATTATAGTTGAATAGCTAAGATTCCAAATCATATTGCAAGATATCATCATAACCTTACCAAACAAAAAAATACTGTCCTAAAATTTGACAAAATGCTTTTTCTGACTATAATTTTATTGTTTATTTATTGTTCTTTTTCTTATGGAAGCATCTATCATCACTCCACAACAAACTATCAACCACAAAAATATTGTTGATATGGTGATCAACACACCAAATGGACAAAAACATATCAAAAATTCTAATGGAAATGTTGATCTTGTTAAAAGAGGAAAGATTCAAATTCTTCTCAGAAGAGAAGGTTCTGATAAACTTGAAACAGTAGAATTCTATGTCAATAATGGAGTTGCCTATGTAGAAAACAAAGTCATCAATATTGTGACTGATATTCGCTCTGTTGAATAATCTCATCTACAAACTCAACCAACAACACTCACAAAGCCGGGAGTGTTTTTCTTTTATCTTGTTTTTTTTCTATGAAATCATATGATACACTATAGTACGAAGTAATTTTATATAATGAACATAGTATGAAATATTTTTGAATTATTGGAGAAAATGAAGAACTTGTACATAATGCATTATCTTATCTCCATGCTACGAACATTATCGTTATCAAAAAAAATATTATTAGCTTTGAAACAGAATTCCATCATAGATTGCAAACCTGTGCATCACTCATCAAATGGGGTATCGTACTTGACCATCAAACCCTTGAAAAGAAAATCATTTCTGACACAGTAGGAGTCGCAGATAATAAATTTTGAGTTCATCTCAAAAAACAGTTCAATCTCCTAAAGAGATTTAAACTTGTAGAACTTATCCATACGGATCTAGAAATAAAAAATGAATGACAAGAAGTTGTGTCTTTGGGAGAGAACATCTATGGATTAGTACAATGATATCAAAATATATCACTCTATGAAACTATTGATTTTAACAAACCAGTAGGATGAATGGGGATAGGTATGATGCCCAGCAAACTTGCCCTTACACTTATCAATATTTGAGTAGGGGAATATGAAGATCTTTCATCATCAACAGTTCAGAATTGACAATTAACAATTCGAGATCCATTCTGTGGATTCGGAACAACGAATTTTCTTGCTAATCATTTGTGATATAATACTATCTGATCAGACATCAACACTACCCAAGCTAAACAAAATCGAAAACGACGAATCAATAAAACATTATCTCAAGAGACAGTAAAATCTTTCTTTCTAAAACAAGATGTAACTAAAGAGCTGAAGAGTCCAATTTTTCGTCATGCTACTATTATTGTGAGTGAATGACGACTTGGTAATACAGTAACAAGTAGAACAGCACCTGCTACTATGCATATGTATGCATCACAAGTCCAAACTGTCTACACAGTATTTGCCAAAAATTTGACTGAATATCAAAAAGACAAAAAACCAGTTACCCTTATCATGACTATACCTGTATGGTTAAAATATGAAATATCTATTTCTCAGACTATACTTGAACAATTTGCATCATTATGACGAACAGCTAGACTCATCGAACAGCCCTATTCAAGAGAAAAACAATTAGTAGGTAGACAGATTCTAATAGCAAATTTTTTGTAATAACAGCTCTATATAACCATTTTTATCCTAGTTATACCTTATAACAATGCTAACTATGAGTGAAAAATTCTTTCGCGGCACACAATCACAAGCGCGAGAGAGTATAAAAGCTAACTGTCAGACACAGTGATCGTGTGTGGTGAGTTTTGTGTATTTTGCGCAAGCAATGAAGTTTAAGATCTTTCAATCCGAAGTGAAAAGTGAATATAAAAAAGCACTTATCAACGCAGATATGGTTTTTATTGATGGGATAGCTATGCAGATTTTCGATCGAGTGTGACAGCGATTTTTTAAACCTAAACCAAGACAGCGATCACATAATCTGAACGGGACAGATTTCCTTCCTTTTATTCTCACACAAACTCAAGATAAAAAAGTAGGAATCATCCTGTCAACAGTCTATGATCCTACATTGGGTAAATGACCAGAATGGATGGAGAAAGGGTTGGCTGAGCTGAAGAGACAATACCCTCATATTGAGATTATGTTGGCTCATCAGACTGAATTCAAAGACAGAGGTCAGGAGTTTCCTTTTAAAAAACTTTCTACAATATTACAACAACAGCAATCTGACTATGATCACATTCTGTTCCTCAATGGGATAGGATGACCAGTACAAGAGATCTGGACGGAGAAACACAGAGATTTTTTTGATAATTCTGGTCTCATTATATTAAATAATGGAGCAACTATTGATTATTATAGCGGATTTGAAACCAGAGCACCAAAACGAGTAGTAAAAATGAGAGTAGGGGAGACCTTCCGAAGAATTGTCACCCAACCGAAGAAAAATCTTCACAAATTCCTCTCAATGTTCCAAATCGCACCATACCGATGATATCTCATCAAAAAATGGTTCAAAAAATAGTATACTATGAATATTGATGATAAGTTTTTTTATAAGATCATAACATAGTTGTAATATTTTCTATATGTTGATGTTGAATATCAGTATTAGCACCATTATCGACTGATTCTTTCAAAAAATTAAGAACTTTTTCCTTATTCATATAACTAACAGGAGTATGTTTTTTTAAAAGCTCTTTAAGCGAATAGAAGATTTCTTCTGATTTTCATATCATCACAGTATTTGGAAGATTTTCAATGTGTCTCAAAACACAATTACCATAAAAAACTACAGCCGAATAAATTGGAACATTTTCAAAACCACTAATATGTTTATGTAAATTTTGAATATGATTATAATTTTGTCTTATAGGATTATAAAAACGATATTTTTCTCTACCATAAGCCAATACTTGCGTCCAATATGAATTATAACTATTACCTAAAAGCCATCAACTATAATCTTTAACTTCAAAAATTATAATTCCAATATCAGTAACAATAGCTACATCTATTTGAGAAAACTGATTGTTATCCATTTTAAGATACAAGTCATGAAAAATATATTCTGCAGGAATACCATGTTTCAAAAGGCTTAAAACTAAAACTCTCTCTGAATAAGTTCCTCTATCTAATGACGTTACACTTTGTAGTAATTTTCTATCGTGTTTCTTTCTATACTCATCCAATCAAAGAAAGACAAGAAAAACAAAACACAATCAAGCCAAAATAATCATGTACAAAGTATAATATAATACCATAAATATTTATATTATAATTATAAAAATAATATTGTCAAATTATGATTAAAAAAGTCATAAAACAGCTTGAAAATACACTATAAACCGTTAGAATAAAGTTATTAGTCTGCTTTTAGGTATATTTTTAACTATTCTATTTTCTTACTACATGAAGACAAATACACTATGGAAATCATTTATTGATAGCGAACAAACGCTTGCCCTATCTCATACGTATAAAAATGGTGTATACTATCATCTCATTCTTACTATTAATGATGCCACACTTTCTGAACATCTCAAAGATATCTGTATTCAAGAAATTCATCCACTCTTGGAATCATTGTCTGACGAACATATTAACATTAATACTATTGAATGATTAGTAGAGCATTCACTACAGCAAGTTAATCACGCTTTTTCATTATTTGCTGAAGGTGCAGATAGAGATGATTATATTGATATCAATGGAGCGCTTGTGATATCGTATCAATGAAATATTCTTGTATCTCTCATTGGGTGAAGTAGCCTTCTCATCTGTAGAAATGGTAAGAGTATCTATAATATGACAAATACTGAATCAAACAAAAAACGTACTATTAGTCATTTCACAGATTATATTAGCGGCAACATCCATAATGGTGATACGATTCTCATATTATGATTTGATCATAGTCTTATCCTTCATAATGACGAACTTCATAAAATTGCTCAACTTATTTACGACAATGAGCCAGATATGTTACAAGATTTGGAGTCTATGATGACAGCAAGAACAGAAGAAAAAAATCTTTGATTTATGAGTTTGGTAAGAAATATTTCACAAACTATAGACTTTTCTGGTATCAATAACAGCACCAAAAAAGTTATGAATTACCTTCCTAAATGAGCCATCAACAAAATTTCAGGCAAAACAAGAGATATCTGGTCTCAAAATTCTTATACCATAACCTTATGAATTTTAGCATTATTTGTTATTATTTCTATTTATAGTATCATTAATGGAGCTCTCAACAAATGAGCAAATAACCCTACTATTACTACTGAAAATGGAGTAGAAGTAGTTACTATTGATGATATCAAAAAAGAAATTAATGCTTTCCAAGAATTAGATGCAACAACATCAAATGAAAAATGAGCGAAATATAAAGCAATCAATGATAAGTTGGAATTTTTGAAATCACAAGGTAAATGGCTTGATGATGTAGCAGCACTACAAAAAATTCTTCAAGAGAAATATTATGAATGATTCAATATTATAGCTATCAACAATCTCAACGATATCACTGGAGAATTCAAATCAATTTATCCATTCTCTGAGAATGAAACAAAAACATTATGAAGTCCATTATCTCTTATGTACGAAAAGTGATTTTATATTGGTTGAACAAAAGGTGCTATTATCAAATGAATTAATCAAGACGTAAAATGAACACCCGTATCATACTCAATAACGAACGAAATGAAAAAATGTAATCTAGATTTATCAAAAACTTGACTCTACTGTTTTGATGATAAAAATGAACTCTACCGTATTACAGCATGATCAGTTACTCCATTTAGCTTAGGTCTAGACATATCACTTCCTACAGATATTCAAGATATAGGGACATTTGGTAGAAATAATATTTATCTTATGATTAATCCACAATCAAATGGTGGTTCTGATCTTATAAGAAGATATACGATACAAGCAGGTAATTTTGCATCTCTTTGAACAGCTATTTGATACAAATATAATGGATCAGGATGAGCATTCACTACCATGACTATTGATGGTAATTTCATGAGTTGGTCCGCTAGTGACAAAAAACTTTATCAATTTCAAAGAGATCCTAACACTAACAATCTTAACAAACGTATCATAGAATTAAAATGATGAGATACAACATTTGTTACCTATTCTGATAACGTAAAAATCATCACATCAGCTAGTTCTCGTTATGTATACCTTTTTGATAAATGAAGTAATACGTTCACTGTATATAACTCAACTCCACTAAAAACAACTCAAGGAAATGAAACAGTCTATAACTTACAATATGTCATGAGATATACCTTTGATAAATCAGTACCTATTATCGATGCTACTGTACCAGACAGTAGTGCTAGTCAACCAATTCTTTATGTAGTAACAGCAAATTGAGTCTTCGAAAGCAATCTATGAGAAGCAATAAAACTCTATGAAAATAAACAATAATAATCTTTATATGTAAAGTAAATCATATCGTATGCATTCTTCACAAGAAATTTGGAATCTTTGGAATACCTTTTGGATAGAAAAAAATCATATTTTTCTACCTCCTGCTTCTCTTATAGCCGACAAATCAAGTACTGCACTTTTTAATGTTGCTGGGATGCAACCATTGATTCCTTATCTCTCGGGACAAGAACACCCTTTAGGAACAAAACTCTATAATATACAACCCTGTATTAGAACAAATGATCTTGAAGATGTAGGAGATGATTCTCATCATACTATGTTTTTTATGATGGGGAATTGGTCTCTGGGTGATTATTTCAAAAAGGATGCTGTAGCACGAAGTCGAGAATTTCTTACACAATATCTAAAACTTGATCCTCGTAAACTTGCTGTAACTGTCTATGAAGGAGATACTGAAGTCCCCGCAGATGATGAAACTGCAAATCTGTGGAAATCACAAGGAGTACCAAATCATAAAATATCGTACCTGACTGCTGATGATAATTGGCGATCTCCTGGTCCTGTATGACCTTGTGGTCCATGTACAGAAATATACTACTGGATATGAGAATCTGAATTTCCAACCCAAGAAGATAATGTAAAAAAAGATGATAGTCAGCGATTAGAAATCTGGAATAATGTCTTTATGGAATACTATAGAGATGAAAAATGAACTCTTACAAAGCTTGCAAAACAAAACGTTGATACAGGAATGGGGTTTGAAAGAATCTGTAAAGTACTTCAAACAACACAAAGCCCATATGAAACAGATCTCTTCTCTTGAATCATTCGTGTTTTAGAAGATGCTACTAAAAAATCATATGCTTATCATAAACAAGCCATAAGAATAGTTTCAGATCATATGAGATCATCAAGCTTTCTTATTGCAGAAGGACTAATCCCATCGAATGAAGGAAGATGATATGTTCTGAGAAGAATTATTAGAAGAACGTATTTCCAACTTTATGAACTTTCAGAATGAACACTATCTTTTGAAGCAATGATGCATATCATACAACAGATAATAGATACGATTATTACCCAATATAGTAATCGATCACCATTCTTACAAAACAAAAATAGTCTTATGAGAGAAGTTATTGAGAAAGAACTCAAGCAGTTTGCAAAAACACTCACTCAATGACAAAAGATTCTTGAAAAATATATCTTAGAACTTTGAACAGAAAAAGTTCTTTCTGGAGAAAAGATATTTATGCTCTATGATACGTTTGGTTTTCCTGTTGAACTGACAGAAGAGATAGCTAACAAACATAATGTAAAACTTAACAAAAAATGATTCAATAAAACAATGGAACAAGCAAAAGAAAAATCGAGAGCAAATACAACAAAAATCAACACCAAAGATATCGATCGATCAGTACATACAACCTGAATTAAACCTACACTCTTTGTGTGATATACTGACTTCGAGTCAGAAAGTACTTGTTTAAAAACTCTAGAATTTGAAGGATATAAGGTATTAATCTTTGATAAAAGTCCATTGTATGCAACCATGGGAGGACAATTACACGATATTGGTACGATAGAAGATAATGGAATGATATATACCGTCTTCGATGTTCAACAGTACAATGGTGTATTTCTTCATTTTGTCAGGTAAATTATTCACTAAAATATTGTATTCTATCATCGCTTTGATAGAATTTTTTCACATAACAAAAATTATGTCGTTTATCTTATGTAAACAACTTTTATTTTATATTCACACACTATGTTTAAAAAAATTCTTTTAACTGGAATTGCTTTCATTGCAGGAGTAAACCTCGCATTCGCTGCAAATCCACTCGCTGATACAGAACGAAATCTTGTATCATATAACAACAAACAAGCATCAGGAACTCTATCATTTGATCAATCTAAAATGTATAGTAAGTTCTGTAATAATGTATCACAATCATATACCTATACAAATAACACAATCACTTCAGATGGAATAGCTCTAAGTACCATGATGTACTGTGAAGGATTACCTATGACATTAGAGTATAATTTTGATATTAGCACTGGCTGAACACAAACCCTCCTATCGGGAGATCAACTTACCATTACTACTACAGATAAGAATACGTTTATTTTCACAAAACAAAACACTTCTGACCCAGTGATGTGTACCATGGAGTACGCTCCAGTGTGTGGAGAGGTTGAAGTACAATGTATTCAAGCACCATGTCCTCCTATCAAACAAACATTTGGAAACTCATGTATGGCAGGAGCAGCAGGAGCAAAAAATATCACACAAGGAGAATGTTCGTCACTACCTGTAGTAGGGTGAGATACTGATGAACATGGATGTAAGGGATCAGCTGGTTATACACGGAACACAGGAGCTCAAGAATGTGTAAGATCTTGGGAATATGAAACAGTATTACGAGCATATAACAATGGTATAACCAAATACAATACGATGACATCATTTATGCCAAATAACTATCTTACGAGAGAACAGGCTGCAAAAATGCTTATGGCAACTATTGATGCATCTGGAGTAGAAGAATGGATGGTAAAACAAGCAGCAGGAAGTTGTGAATGGACTGATAAAGCATCTATTGATTCAACACTTTATGACCAAGTATTCCGTTCATGTACAAAATGATTGTTTAAAGGATCAAACGAAGGTTTCTTCTTACCTCATCAAGCTATTACAAGAGAACATATTGCATTCGTTATGAAAAGATTGGAAACATTTATACCAAAAATAGCTAATCATCCTTATCTTACTGAATCAAACAATACTACTCCTTATACGAGATTAGAGTTTGCACAATTCTTACAACAACTATCACCAGTACTAGAAAAAGCTGCAGAACAAGATTTTACACAACAAACGAAAGATCTTGAAGCTGCTAAACAACTCTGGAAAAGTAAAAACATAACAAGCTATAAGATGATTCAACAGAGATCTTGCTTCTGTATGGGGGATTATATTCGTCCCATGATCTACGATGTCTCTAAGGAAATAGCACAAAGAGGCACTGCAAGATACAATGATAATAACAAAGAACAACTTTCTCCAACTATGGATGTAGAACTTAACAGTGTGACTGATGCATTCAATATCATTGAAAATGCTATCAAAGAAAATGTAGATAATCTCACAGTAGAATATGATAAAATCTATGGTTATCCTACCAAAATATCTATCGATACGAATTTTATGATAGCTGATGAAGAACAATACTTCAGCTTCACTCTAGTAAAATAAAGTTCTTTATATAAAAGAAATCCGCAAAGCGGATTTTTTTAATAATGTATTTTTAATATCTTCCCTGTCCAATCTCTCATGTTTTTCAAAAGAGTAGTATCTTGATAAAGTGCTTTACCATACGATGGTATAAGTTCTGGAAGCTTACCAATGAATTGTGGAAAACACTGTTCTATAATATTAATCATGACTGATACTGCCGTACTAGCTCATGGAGAAGCTCAGAGAAGAGTAGATAAAGATTTATCTTCTGACACAACTACTTCTGTACCAAACTGTAGTATACCTCATTGTTTGGGATCATTTTTTATCACTTGAACACGATATCCTGCTTCTATAAGTTCCCAATCCTTAGGCTCAGCACTTGGCATATATTCTTGTAGTGCTTTGAAACGTGTAGATGAACTCTGAACCACTTGCTCTATGAGATATTTTGTCAGACCAAGATTTCTTGCTCCTGCTTGCAACATCGTCCAGATATTATAGAGACGAAGAGAACCAAATAAATCGAAGAATGAACCTTTCTTCAGATACTTAGTGGTAAACCCTGCGTAGGGTCAGAAGAGGAGTGCTTTCTTCCCATCAATCATACGAGTATCCAAATGAGGAACTGACATAGGGGGAGCTCATAGTGCTGCTTTACCGTAGACTTTCGCTTCGTGTTGTGCAACAATATCAGGATTCGTACAGATGAGCCACTGACCGCTTACAGGAAATCAGCCAAATTGTTTTCTCTCTTCAATTCATGATCTCTGAAGAAGCGGCAGCGCACCACCACCAGCTCATAAGAAGATAAGTTTTGTAGTAAGTGTTTTATGATCGTTACTTCCATGAGTCGACCCTACTTCAACTGACCAACTCTTATCATCTAACTGGGTCAGATCTTTTACCTCTTTTCATAGCAAAAGAGTAACATTCTGACGTTGTACTAAGTTATCAATCATAAGTTTCGTAAGGGCTCCGAAATTCACATCAGTACCAATTTCCATACGAGTTGCAGCTATTCTTTCACTCATATCACGTCATTTCATAACCAAAGGCATCCACTTAATAATCTCTTCATGGTCTTCACTATACTGCATATCTGAAAAGAGAGGAGAGTGTATCATAGCTTGGTAACGTTTTTTGAGATATTGGACATTTTCTTCTCAGAAGACCAGACTAGAATGAGGAATCTGAGATATAAAGCAAGAAGGATCTGCAATACTATTCTTCTCGACCAAACTCGACCAAAACTGTTTTGAAATCTCAAATTGTTCTGCAATACTGATTGCTTTTGCAATACTGATATTTCCATCTTTATCTTGTGGAGTATAGTTCAGTTCACAGAATGCTGAATGTCCCGTTCCTGCATTATTCATCGCAGCGCTACTTTCTTGTGCCATCTCATCCAAACGCTCGATAATAGCAATCTTATACTCAGGATTCAGTTCAGAGAGGAGAGTAGCCAGAGTAGCACTCATAATTCCAGCTCCTACGAGGATAATATTATACTGTTCTTGTGATTTCAAAATATATTGTAGAGTAGAATATAAACTAGGTTGTAAAAGTAGTGTAATTGTATAAGTAAAAATTGCAAGCAGAAAATATACTTTTATCCTTGCAACTCCTCCATAAAATCATCATACTAAAAAAGGTATTTTATCATTATCTCATCACTACCATGCAACTTATTACCAACCTTAACTTCAATGGAAACTGTGAAGAAGCATTCAAATTTTACGCTACTGCTTTACAAGGAGAACTCTCAGAATTCAGTCGTTATAGTCAGATGCCTGCTGACCCAGCAATGCCACTTCCTGCAAATATTGCGAACCAAATCATGCATGTCAGTATTTCTAAAAATGGCACTATGATACTCATGGGAGCTGATATGATGCCTGGATTTTCTCCAGAATATGTGATAGGCACCAATATGGAAGTGTGTATTATGACAGACAATAAATCTGAAGCTGACAGACTATTTAACGCTCTGGGTGATGGTGGAAGTATCGCGATGCCTA
Organism: candidate division SR1 bacterium Aalborg_AAW-1; assembly: GCA_001007975.1. Classification (GTDB taxonomy): domain Bacteria; phylum Patescibacteriota; class Gracilibacteria; order Absconditabacterales; family Absconditicoccaceae; genus Aalborg-AAW-1. Next base: position 68,318 of record CP011268.1, read on the forward strand.
TGGAAGATCAATTCTGGGGTGATTATTTCGGTTCAGTAAAAGATAAATACAATGTAAGTTGGATGATTCTTTGTTCAGGAAAACAACAATCATAGATGACTACACTCAGAATCTGCCCAAAGTGACACGAGTATTATAAATCCAGTAACTGTACAACATGTCCTGTATGTGCGAAGAAGAACAAACCTAAGGAATGATTACTTTCACATTTTTAGTCTCCTGTGAGAAATGCACTAACACATGCATGAATTCAAACCATCGAACAGCTTGCAGAATATACAGAACAAGAAATTCTCAGTCTTCATGGGATCGGTAAGACTGCCTTGACACTCTTTCATGAGCTTCTCGCAGAACACGGACTTCAATTCAAATCATAATTTACTCTCTATCACCCTCACTATGTCAGAAACAACTCTTTTGTGATGAACAATTCATGAACTTACTCCCGCTATTACAAAAACTATAAAAGATGCAAGTATAGAACAACAACGAAATAATCTGACTGAACTTGCACGTAATGAGTGGATCTGTTGGATGACGATACCGAAGAAAGAAGAGACGAGAGAAAAGCATCTCATACGTTTTGTCGAAGAAATTCATGAAGGTAAAAAAAGACCTTGTTGTCGACCAGGTTGTCCTCATCACAGAGAAAGCGCGAAGAAGTGGTTTAAGTAGCATTTTAATTTTTTACAAATAATGATTGATCTACAAGTATATAATGCTATCAAACAATCATGGTCCAAAAAAACTTGTTATCCATGAGCAAAAGATAAATGGTCTAGAACTAATGCAGCATTATGACAATGTGCTATAACTGCATTACTTTTACATGAATTTTATTGAGGAGAAATATTATATAACAAACAACACAATCATTATTGGAATAGAATCAATTGAAAAGAAATTGATATAACAAGATCACAATTTACTGATTGAACAATTATATGCATAGACGAAACTAGAAATACAGACTCTTTATTCAGCTCACCTTGATCAATAACAGCAAATACAAAAGAAAGATATGATATATTCAAGAAAGAAGTCATGAAATTACTATAAACACGACATTTATTATACTATAGTCATCATAATCATGAATCTCCCTCTCGATATACAAGCCTACAATGATAAGCAAAGTGCTGAAGAGAGAAATATCTGTGAAACACTCAGTCAGACTATTAACATTTTCCCTTGATGGACAGAAGCGAAACTGTGGCATGGACATCCGGTCTGGTTTATCGAAGGAAATCCCATTGTAGGATATGATAAATTAAAAAGTTGTGTAAGACTCCTTTTTCGAAGCGGGCAATCATTTGATGAAGATATACTAACAGCAGAAGGATCATTCCAAGCTGCAGATATTCGCTACACTCAGAGTGATCACATTGATATAAAATCTCTTGCAAGACTCTTGCAGAAAGCTACACTCATCCAACGAGATTACAAGAATATCGTCAAACGTAAAGGAAAACTAGAAAAACTCACCAATTTTTAATTATTATATTCTCTATCATGTCTCTCAAAACTACAAAAATTATCTACCGAGTAGCTACGATTGCTCTTGCAGTTTTTATTTTACCAGGATTATTCTTCATGAATAGCGAAATGGCTATCGAAGGTATGAAACATGTAGGACTTACTGACGCAATATGGTTACAGCAATTACTTGGATATGCTTCTCCTCTTGCTATTCTAGCAATTATTCTTGGAAGTTTCTTTCCTAAGGTGATTAAAAATCATATCAAAGAATGGGCTTATGCAGGTCTTGCATTTATTTATATTGGAGCATTTTGGGCCCACCTTCAACTTGGTGATACACCAGCAGAAATAGCGATGCCTATCGTAACATTTATTATCTTGATGGTATCACACTGTATGTGGCATAAGATAAGTAATGTAAAAACAGCATAATCATAGTTCCTCTCCATAATCATCAATTCTTTATACGATTGAGTTCATTGTCATCATACACAATGAATTCATTTTTATACCAACTCTTCTTATGCAAACAAACAATAATCTCAAAATTTTCCATACCTTATTAGGAAACTCACTTGTTGCTTCAGTAACTAACTTTTTTATATGGTTTGCTCTCGTCTTTTGGGTATTTCTCCAGACACATTCTCTCATCGCAAGTTCACTCATTGGAGGATTTTTTGCACTAGCAAATATGGTCACAGCACTCCAATTCGGTCACATAGTCGACCATAACCGTAAGCATGCCGTAATAACCCGATCGAGTATTGGATCGATGCTTGCGTATAGTATAGGTGCTATCATCTATTTTACTACTGACCCAAGTGTATTTACGAGTATTGGATCGTGGCAATTATGGTTATTAGTAGTAGTGTTAATGAGCGGAACTATCATCTGAAATCTTCGCAATATTGCACTTTCTACAAGCGTATCACTTCTCTTACCCGTAGAAGATCATGCAAAAGCAAATGGTAAAATCGGTACAGTAAATGGTGTCGGATTTACGCTTACCTCAGTAGCGAGTGGATTAGTGATAGGATTTCTTGGGATGGGATTGGCAATCGCTGGTGCGGCTGTAATCATGCTCTTAGTGATAGTACATCTCCTGACCTTTGATATACCAGAAGACAAACACGTAACTCACGACACTCACCCTGAGTCAGGAGAGCCTCTTTCCAAAAAACTCAACATCAGAGAGACGATTGCTACGATTAATGAAGTTCCTGGATTATTTGCTCTCATTTTCTTTACCACCTTCAATAATTTCCTTGGAGGAGTGTTCATGGCACTTATGGATCCTTATGGACTCTTACTTGTATCAGTACAAACATGGGGAATGATCTTTGCCGTAACGAGCCTTGCCTTCATCGGTGCTGGAATATATATTTCCAAAAAGTGACTCGGTACAAACCCACTCAAGACCATGTTTTACGTAAATATTGCAATGTGGTTGACCTGTATCTATTTTGTAGCACAGCCATCGATTTGGTTACTGATTTCAGGTATGATTATCTGGATGTTTGCAAGTCCCTTCGCAGAAGCATCAGAAGCTACGATCTTACAAAAAGTTGTACCCTACGAAAAACAAGGAAGAGTATTTGGGATCGCACAGAGTATCGAATCAGCAGCGATGCCAATTACCGCATTACTCATCGGTCCTATCGCAGAATTATTCTTCATACCTCTCATGAGTGAATGATGACGAGGAGCAAATCTCATCGGTTCTTGGTTTGGGACTGGGACTGGTCGTGGTATCGCTATCGTCTTTATGATGGCTGGTGTTATCTGACTTATCGTCACTCTCATCGCATATAGATCCAGATATTACAAACTCTTAGTCAACAGTTATATGAATTCAAACAATGAAACTTCTGACCCCAATCCAGGTCATCCTAGTGAAGTGGGTATTAACTAGAGGTTTGAGTTGCACAGTTACCTGATATATGTATATTCTAGATAGTTTTTATTGTAATATATCACCACATGACAATCATCAATCCTAGTATCAACTTTAATGGAAATTGTGAAGAAGCATTCAATTTTTATAGATCAGCATTTGGTGGAGAGTTTGGGAAAGTTGTTCGTTTCAAGGATATGCCAAGTGATCCAGAACATCCTATTCCAGACGCTGAAGTCAACAAACTTATGTATATTACGTTACCTATCGGTCCTAATGTTTTGATCGGTAATGATGTGCCAAGTTTTATGGGTACGGTCAACGAAAACGAAAATAGAAGTAAAATATCCATACAAGCAGTAAGTAAAGAAGAGGCAGAGCATCTCTACAATCACTTATCAGATGGTGGAATTGTTGAAGTACCTCTCGAAAAAAGTCCTTGGGGGTCCTATTTTGCGATGTTGAGAGATAAATATGGTATCGAATGGATGATTGATTTTGATTCCACAAATGATAGATAATATTTATTTTTTAATTATCTATTATTCACATAATACTTCAGTTATGAGAGTATATAATATTTAATAATTTATATTAAAAAAAATTAATGACTTATAAAATATATAAGACACTACATTATGTAAATATATGATTATTAATAAGCTTAATATCAATTACTGTATATGATACGATATATCTGCATTTGTATAACTCAGGAAGCCTAATAGCCGTACTATTTTGTTGTATAGTATTGTGTGTGATATTACGATATATGAAAGTTTTACAATCAATAGAAATCATATATCACAACAATAAAGAAGAAATACACATTAAAAAATTAATGATATTATTTTCTATTCTCATGATTATGACAGCTTTCATATTTACGTTATGATTATATGGTATATATACAAGAATATTATATGACAATGGATGATATGCTATATTTTGATAACTATTTATAATTTTATTCTTATTATATAACGATGACCAAACTCACCGTATCTACGAAAATTTATGCACCTCTTGCAACTGTACGAGAATACATGCGAAAACCTGAATATATCACTCAACGAGCATTTGCTGATGAAGCGACTCGACATTGTCCATGGGCAAAAGGAGAAGAACCAAAAGTTGGTGAAACATTCACAACTCGTATGGAAGCTAAAGATGGAAGTTTCTGATTTGATATGACAGGACAATATACAACAGTAAAACCACTAGAAAGTTTCTCTTATACTATGGGATCATATGAGAGAGATACTGACTTCGTCGATGCTGGACGTGTCGTCGATGTGACATTTGTAGAAGATGGATCATGTGGTTGTGTGACGGTGACCGAAACCTTCGATGCTGAGGATATCCATGATCATGCTATGCAGACAGCTGGACGACAAGCGATCTTAGATAATTTTAAAAAAGCCTGTGAAACCAAATAACCTCCTCTTATCAGTACATTTTATATTATTATACTATATTTTAAAACAATGAACTTACCAAACATATTTACCAAAGAAGTATCAGAACAGGTCATCTCTAGAATACAAAATCTCACTCCTGACAGCCAACCACTGCGAGGGGGAAGATGAACGCAGCACAGATGTTAGCTCACTGCTGTGTATCATACGAATACGGATTTGAACCAGAAAAGCATACCAGACCAAACTAGTTCATGAGAAAACTCATCACTCTCATGGCCAAAAGTATGGTAACCGGTACCAAACCTTATACCAAAAATGGAAGAACTGCGCCTGACATGGTCATGGATACACCACATGATTTTGCTCTCGAGCAAGAGAGATTGATCGCTTTTATCCGTAAGGTACAAGCTCAAGGAGAAGACTATTATGATGGCTTAGAATCTCGATCATTTGGGAATCTAACGAAAGAGGAGTGGAATAACCTGTTCTACAAACATCTCGATCATCATTTGAACCAATTTGGAGTATAATAACTTCTAAATAACTTTTAATATTATATAAATGTAAATGCCTCTCACAATCTGTCCCCACTGTCACCAAACCAACTCTCGATGGAGTATCTACTTATGGCTCAATAAACGTGAAAAGCGATCAGAAAAACAATTAACTTGTACTCACTGTCACCACGTCAGTCAGATCGATTTTCCTCATACCTGGAGATCTAAAGTATTCGGTGTGTTTACTCGAGGAGTGCTTCCACTCCTGATAATTATCGCTTTCTTGATGGGGTATCTCTCACGATGGGCAGCGATAGGGCTCGTGATCGTCTATCATTTCGTATGTTTTGTAGGGATTATTCAGTATTCTCATCGAACATCATCACTAAGAAAATCATCATAATCTTTATTTCTTATCTTCCATTATGTCCCACAAAATCACCCCAACTATACGATCTACTGGTAACTGACAATCACAAGCAGAACACTACTGTACTATCTTCCCAGATGCCAAGATCACGAAGATAAACCCTGTTGTCACAACCTTTGAGATCTACGGACAGTCTCTCGCTATACTCACTGGTGGTGAACATCCAAACGCTACGCTCAATCCATCGATCTCATTCTCTCTCTGGATAACAGATCTGGACGAGACCAAACGCATCCGAGATCTCCTCGCTGACGATGGGTCAGTGATGATGCCTTTTCAAGAATACGAACGAAGTCCTGCCTATGGATGGTGCAATGATATCTATGGTGTATCACGACAAGTCATGTATGACAATCGTCCTGAAAGCAAATCTAATGCACTCGTCCCAAGTCTCATGTATACAGGAGCAAACAACGGGAAGACAGCAGAAGCGATGGAGTTTTATACGAGTATCTTCCCAGCGAGCAAGATCAACTTTACTCGACCCTATGGAGAAAACGCTATGGGAGAGGATCCAGATCATCTCAATCATGCAGAATTTAAACTCGTCAATCAACAGTTTATCGCTATGGATAGTGGGATGGATCATAAGTTTACCTTCAATGATGGGATTTCACTCTCAGTCTCTTGCGCTGACCAAGCAGAAGTCGATAAGTATCGAAACGCACTGATAGCTGACTGAGGTTCGGAGTCTCAATGCGGACGATGTAAAGACAAGTACGGTGTATCACGACAGATCGTCCCAATCCAATTATCAGACTATCTCTTTCAGATTGATAAAGAAAAATCAAAATACGCCATGGACGCAATGTTACAGATGAAGAAAATCATTATCGCTGATTTATATCAATAAAAAATACCTATGACACAAGAAATACAACTTCCTACTAGCATATTCGGTAAACCAGTACTCAGAACTGAGGCCAACAAGACAGAGGAGCATAGAAAAGCATCACGATTGGATCTGTTTTTTGATCTGTTTTTCGTGGCAGCGATTCGTGTGATCTCGCATGAATTTGCCCATGATCTCGGTCATTGGTCACGATGAGCACTCGTACAAACCGTCATCTATATTGTAGCTATCTGGCGATTATGGACGAGTATTACCTATTTTTTTGAAAGATACAAAACGGAAGGTCTGACCAAGAGGTTGTTTATGTTTGTACAAATGTTTCTGATCGCTGGTGTAGGACTGACCATGATGTGAGGGAGTGAAGCAGTACATATCTTTTTCTTACTCTATGGATTAGCCAAGTGATGAATTGCATCCATGTATCTGCGAACTAATACAGGGCATAAAGATCCACTGTATTGCAAAAACAATCGCCTTCAAATCTATGGAAATAGTATGGTACTCATAGCCAGTATCATAGCATTATTTCTTCCATGAGCATGGTCTGTATGGATATTATTGATGGCATTAGGATTGGATGTCTTGATCCCTATTCTGTGAAAATCGACACTGAAATATCTTGTACCAAGTTTTGAGGTTGAAACCTATCATGAAAGATTTGGTCTCTTTATCATTATCGTCTTAGGAGAATCGATACTCGGTGCTATTACTGGTATCCATTGGGATTCACTCACCCATGGGACACTTTCTCTAATAGGAGCGGCACTCTTACTGAGTTTTGTGCATTGGTGGATTTATTTTGAATATGTGAGTACGGCTAAAATTCTGAAAGAAAATATCCTCAGTCGAACCTACCTCCATCTTCCTCTTACCATCTGTTTTACACTTATTAGTGCGACAGTACTCTACCTTGTAGAACATAGTACAGAAACTTCCCACGGGCCAATGCTTCTGCTTATTGTGTGTTGTATCATCGTGATGGCAACAGTGATAGGATTTGAAAAAATCACTGGACCGTATAGCAAACTAGTTCCAAAAACCTCTGCTCACCTACGACATATGGGACTACCTATCATAGGAATGATCTTCCTGTTACCCAATCGATGACTCTCTAATCAAACAAGTCTTTGGATCATTACTATATTTGCTATTATTCCTATTGCTATCAGAGCATATCTTCTTACCCAAGGTTTTAGAAAACACAAAGCATCTCAAGAGTAGATTATTTATTCTAATATCATATATACTTTAAGATTATCTTAAGGTAAATTCATATACTTTCTGTCTTATTTATATTATGTATACTATGAAAAAATCAATTCTCTGACTCCTATCTCTTGCTCTTATAGCATGAGTGTCACGATATGGTTATACCAAGTTTTTCTCATCATCAGTAGCACCGACACATGCTGATATCGCATACGCGACTGGGTCAGATCGTCAGGTTTTGGATATCTATCTTCCAAGTACCGGTACAGGACCATTTCCAGTGGTGATACAGATTCATGGATGAGCATTTAAAATGGGTGACAAATCAGCTATCAATAGTGTACAACGTCTTTTAGATGAAGGATTTGCTGTCATAGGGATGAATTATCGTTTGAGTGATGAAGCACAATGGCCAGCACAGTTAGATGATCTCAAATCGGTCGTCCAATTTGTAAAAACCAATGCAAAACAATATAGGCTTGACAATACTCGTATCGCTTCACGATGATATAGTGCTGGTGGATATCTCTCTTCGATGATGGGTATCGCACTCGCCAATGATCCAGCAACTCGTATTCAAGCATCAGTAGATCGATTTGGTCCAGTAGATTTTTATACAATGGATGAAGATATCGCAGCGTCTGGAATAGAACGTAAGACAGGTAACAATGGTGATGCAGACTCTCCAGAATCAGCTCTCTTATGAATCACTATAAAGGAAAACAAAGAAATAGCTGACCAAGCAAGTGTCTTGACCTACTTATCATGAACAGAAAGTATTCCACCGTTTCTTATCATGCATGGAGCTATCGACCCTATGATCTGAGCAAAACAGTCTGAAAGACTCAGAGATGCTATCAGCAATAAATTTGGATCATGAATGGTAGAATATCATCTTCTTCCAAATGGAGATCATGGTGGTGGTGATTTTGAGACACAATCAACCGAAGATATCGTGATTAATTTTCTCAAGAAGAATTTAAAATAACATTTCTACAATTATTTATCTTCTGTTACTTTTTTTAGTTCGTCCTAACTTTCTATCATGTTTACACTACAACAAATTCAAGACACTCATGCTAAAGTCAAAAGCGGAGCAGATTTTCCACAGTACATCCAAGACCTCAAAGATCTATGAGTCAGATCGTATACGATTTTTGTCTCTGATGGTCATGCAGAATATCAAGGAGATAATAATTATGCTCTCACTTCACCAACAAAATATGAATCATTAGTGATGAGTGACACTACAGACAAAGAATGATTTATATATAATCTCAAACTTCACCAACAAGGAGGCAGTGATTATATGACATTCTGTCAGCATGCAGCACAAGCAGGCATTACGAAACGAGTAATCGTCATGGATGATATGACGTGTACGTATTATGATACTGATGATAAAGCGATTGTGATGGAGACAATTCCAAGTGTATAAGGAATACATTACTATATTTTTATATTTTTATATTTTTATATTTTTATCTTTTTATATACTCTTACAAACAATGTCTAAAGAACGTTTATGAGCTTATACTGATGCAGTCATTGCTATTATTATTACTATTATGGTTTTAGAAATGGAACCACCGACATCATCTTCACGACAAGCACTGTATGAAATGAGACATATCGTATTGTGATATATCTTAAGTTTTATTTATCTGACGATTTATTGGAACAATCATCACCATATGTTTCAAACTATAAAGAAAGTCACTTGAACTACACTTCGAGCAAATAGTATATTATTATTTGTATTATCACTCGTACCATTCTCAACAGCATGGATGGCAGAAAATCACTTTGAAACCAATACAGTAGTAGTTTATGGTATAATCTTACTTGCTGCTGCTTTTGCTTACTATAATCTTTCTAATACTCTTAAAGCAAGCGAATGAGAACATTCAGCTTTCGCAAAAGCTATTAATAAAGATTGGAAAGGTAAAGCATCATTACTCCTATATGCTTTAGGAACTGGTTTGTCGTTTATTCACCCTAATATTGGGCTCGTTATTTTTGCTATTGTAGCACTTATACGATTCATTCCTGATAAAAGAATGGAAAAAGCAATTGAAATGATTGAAGACAATATATAATCATTAAACATACTTTATTACTGATATATAATGACTAATAAACGAATATCACCACAAGATTATATCAATTCACTCACTGATAGTCAAAAAGAAAAAATTCTGACCCTAAGAACGATCATCCAATCAGTACTGTGAGATGAAGCACAAGAAGTAATCAGCTATAATATCCCTGCATTTAAGAAAGATGGTATTCTTACCTTCTATTATTCTGCCTATACAAAGCATATTTCACTTTCTTTTTTCCCAACGGCTGAAACCTATAAGATATTTGAATCAGAACTTAAAGATTATACGCACAGTAAGTCAGCTATTCAGTTCCCACTCGATAAACCATTACCAGAACAATTAATCAGAGATATCCTCACGGATGCACTTCCTCGTATCATAGCGGCGAGATCAAAAAAGAAATAATTTACTTTATATTATAAAATAACTTGTAATTATAAACTAAATAAATATACTACAATCATATTTATATGATATGAGCAAAACAATGCAAAAAAAAATTGAACGAGGAATTGGAATGTTTGGTGATGTAACCTTTGATCCAGGTACTGGAAAACCAACACAAACCATGCAAGAACGTCTCCATCAAATTATCGAACAAGTAAAGCTCGCAGATGCCTTAGGAGTAGATCTCTTTGCGGCAGGGGAGCACCATAGATCGGACTATGCCATCTCATCTCCTGAAATTCTTCTCTCAGCACTTTCTACTGTGACGAGCAATATTAAACTAGCAAGTGGCGTATCAGTCGTAAGCTCAACAGATCCAGTAAAACTTTATCAAGATTTTGCAACAGTTGATCTTATCAGTAATGGACGTGCAGAGATTATCGCAGGAAGAGGTAGTTTTACAGAATCGTTTCCACTCTTTGGCTATAAACTTGGTGATTATTCGCAGTTATTTAGTGAGAAGTTAGACCTTCTCTTGAAGATTAATGAAACAGAAGATCTTACATGGTCAGGTAACTATCGCGCACCGCTCAATAATCAAACTGTACTTCCTCGTGCCCTTAATAAAGGGAAACTTCCTATCTGGATCGCCGTGGGTGGGACACCTGAATCTGTAGTCAGCGCTGCGAAACTCGGTCTGCCAGTCATTTTTGCTATTATTGGTGGTATGTGGGAACACTTTCTACCCATGATCGAATTATATAAAGACGAATATACCAAAGCTGGACATGAGATCGATCAGATGCAAATTGGTGCTCATATGCATACCTTTATCATGGAAGATGAACAACAAGTAATCGATACCTATTTCCCTCTCTATAAATCTCAAATGGATAGAGTAGGAAAGACAAGAGGGCGACAACCATTTACTTTAGAACAATTTGAAGGATGAATGTCTCAACGTGGAGCATTGCTGATGGGAAGTCCAGAACACGTAGCGAATAAAATAGCATTAATAGTACAAACATTGGGTCTGACTAGATTCGTAGCACATATGGACATATGAGGTCCTGCTCATGATGATATGATGCGTTCTATCGATATTTATGCTCGTGAGATCATTCCAGCCATCAATGATTATCTCAATACGATACATAAACAATAAAATAATAATATTTCACTTGTACAATGTACTCTCAATCACTACGATAAGAGAGTATTTTTATATATTGATTTTTATTCTCATGTCCAAGCTTTTCATTAATCTCCCAGTAGCTGATCTTGCAGCATCTACAGTATTCTACCAATCATTAGGATTTACTAAAAACGATAACTTTTCTGACACACACGCCTCTTGCATGATATGGGACGAAAATATCTACGTGATGTTACTCACTCATGAGTTTATAAAAGGATTTCTACCAGAAGGCAAAACTATAGCAGATGCTCATACTACAGCACAAGTACTGAATGCACTCAGCATGAATAGTAAGTCTGATGTAGATATCATGTTTGACAAAGCAATCTCAGCGGGAGGTAAGAAAACTATTGCTACACAAGATCATGGATTCATGTATGGACGTGATTTTGAAGATTTGGATGGTCATATCTGGGAACTGTTTTGGATGGATGAAGCTGCTGCACAAGGATAATTTTACAATAACAATTACTATGTACCTACGACAAACTACGCATAAAGAAATGATTGACGCAATGCGTCAGTGTTTTGTCGATTATCCAGAGATAGAGGAGGAAATAAGACACTATGGCATTAAACGATCATTTCCAAACGGCCAACGATGTGATCTGATATTCTATAAGAAATCTATCAACATTCTTAGATTCAATCGTGGTGCATGGATGGTAAGAAAAGAACCATTAATCTGACTAGCATTCGATGAAGTGAATAAAGTTATCGGAAAGATCAAACTTCATGATATCCATACGATTCAAGACAAAGCTATACCAGCACTCATCATGAGAATGGCTCAAGCTCCCAAAGGCGTCAGATATGATGCGTAGCTTTTTATACCACTAAAAATTATTATGCAAAGCAAGGCAACTAATGTAGATGACTATATCAATGAATTACCAGAAGAGAGGAAGACAGCTATCGACCAACTCAGAGCAATCATCAATACCCATCTTCCTGATTGATTTAAAGAACAGATGCAGTATGGTATGATTTGACGAGTAGTTCCTTTTTCACTTTTCCCACAGTGATATCACTGTGATCCCAAACAGCCATTACCTTTTGTAGCACTTGCATCACAAAAAAACCATATAGCCCTCTATCATATGGGAGTGTATTCATTTCCTGAGATTCTAGAGCGGTTTACATCTCAATATCCTAACTATAGCACTAAGAAACTTGATATGGGTAAATCCTGTATCAGACGAAAGAAAGAATCTGATATACCCTATGAACTGATCGGAGAGTTACTAAAAAAAATATCAGTACACCAATGGATAGAGTATTACCAAACTACTTTAGATACCAGAGCATCCTCATGAAAGAAATCATAAGCAGACGTCTTCAGTCACATTTTCAATGAGGGAACATTGCTAATGTCATCCAATAACTGTGATGTATTCAAGCACAAGACACTCATCAAGCTCCTCGAGTAGTAGCTTCCCGCTGTAATCCAGATATACGTTATGATAATTTTCTGCAGGCTATTGCTGACAAACAACTCGTTCGTACACGACCTATGCGTGGCACACTGCACTATGTTGATCCCAGATATGTACGTATATTTCTCGAACATTGCGCATCTAAGACCCTCTCATGATTCAAGAAACGTAGAGAGTTTCTCTGAATTTCTGACCAGCAATCAGAACAAGCGCTCACTCTCATGAAGAACGCCCTCACAGGAGGGAAAATACTCACTCGCAGTCAGATAAAACAACTTCTCACTGATGCAAATCTCTGCCAGGATGGACAACGAGTCTATCATCTCACTTGTTATGCTGGCACCTTGGGAATCATCTGTTTTGGACCACCGATAGAGAAGGAAAACACTTTTGTATTTCTTGATGAATGGATACCTAAGACAAGAGAGTATACAAAAGAGGAAAGTCTGAAACAGATTGCTCGTATGTATTTCACTGGTCATGGTCCAGCTACGGTCGATGATTTGTGCTGGCGAACAGGATTATCGAAGACAGATGCAAAGATGGGCATACAGTGATTATGAGAACAACTCCAACAGAGTGAATATCTCTGAATAACATACTACGACATCAATAATCATCCTTGAATCATACAAACTGGAATACAGCTTCTTGGATGATTTGATGAATATTTCTTGGGATACAAAGAGAGGAGCATAATAGCAGATATCGAACATCATAAGAGTCTCTTTAGTAAAAATGGTATCTTCTATCCGCTTATTCTACAAGATGGAAAAGTAATCGGTACACGAAAACGTGAATTCAAAAAAGAAAAAGTGAGATTCACTCTATCACCACTTCCAAACCATACTATCATTCCACAAGATATAGCACAAGAAGCCAAAAAATATACTAGATTCTGGTGATATAATGACTATGAAATAATTTTATCTCACTAAACAATACAGAGCATGAATGATAAAAGCCTCACAAGAATCTATGCCATGACATTCGCTAGTGTCTATCCTCTGTATATCACCAAAGTAGAGAGAAAGGGTCGTACACAAGCACAAGTAGATGAAATCATATATCGGCTTACCTGATACGATCAAGCGTGATTAGAACAACAAGTGAGTCAGAAAAGTACCTTTGAAGAATTCTTTGCACAAGCACCAGAACTCAATCCTAAAGTAGCTGAGATCAAAGGCGTTATCTGTGGCTATCGTATCGAAGACATTCAAGATCCACTCATGAAAAAGATTCGTTATCTAGACAAACTCATTGATGAACTTGCAAAAGGAAGACCTATGGATAAAATCTTAAGAAGATAACACAACTTTAGAAGATAACAAATTTCTCAATGTCTCAAAAAACAGAAGTCCTTACCTTTCTCCAAACACTTCCTGGTAACAAAGTAACCACCTACAAAGCACTTGCACAGAAATTCTGAACTCATCCTAGAGCCATCGCTACCTATATGAGGACGAATAAAGACCTTGATATCTATCCATGCTACAAAGTCGTTGCTAACAATAGCTGACTCAGCTGATATGTCCTCTGAATTGATGAAAAAAGAAAAAGACTAATCCAAGACGGAGTTAGTATCGTCGATGATGTCGTAGCAGAGGAATGTATTTTGAGAAGATTATAAATTTTTCATAGTAATATCAAATAATTCTTTTTTATGATTATCATCACTAAATATATGATCAGCTCAAGCAATAATAAATGCCTTTTGATGAATTGATTCTGCATACAACAGTGCAGGATCTTGTAATCCTTCTTCTGCAGCTATAATAATTATTGGAAGTTTCAGAGATTTCAATTGTTGAATATTGTCTATGGGATCAATGCAAAAATCTTCATATAATGTATCACTAATATATCGCTTATACTGATCTCATCGATCAATATATTTTCATTGATCATCTTCATAAACATCTCATAATAATTCTTCTCACCCAATAGAAGAATCCCATAGAACAAGCTTAGAAACATGTTTCAGATCGCTATATAATAAGGACAATCATCCAAAACTATGTCCAATCAAAATAATATTAGTTTCTCATTTTTTTAGAAAATAATCTATAACATCATTAATATCTTGAATATGATCAGATAAAGAAACATTACTTAATTTTCTCTCATTTCATAATTCATCATAGAGATTAAATCTAAATGTACTATATCCTTTACTATTGAAATAGAGTTCTCATTGAGATAGAATCGGTTCGTCCTTACTCGATGTTAATCCATGTACAAAAACAATCAATCATTTCTGATTATTTACAGAAGAATATGTGCCATTAATAAATGTACTAGTTGAAATATTCATTGATAATGGACAAAAATAAATATATAATACTACTCAAATGCAATAATAAATCAAATACTTTATATTAATATTACAATATAATCTATGACTGACCTATCTCGTTGTCAACGATGTCTCAAATATCCTGACTATATTCGCTATCACGATGAGGAGCGAGGAGTACCACTCCATGATGAAAACAAGCACTTCGAGATGCTTATGCTCGAGACCATGCAAGCAGGGCTTTCACGATGGACTATACTACAACGTCGTGAGAACTATCGTCAAGCATTTGCAGATTTTGATCCGAAGAAAATTATACAGTTCGATGCACAGAACGTAGAAGAGCTGATGCAAAACGAAGGAATTATCCGTAACAGAAACAAGATAGTTTCTACCATCTCCAACGCTCAAGCATTTCTCGATATTCAGTCAGAATTTGGATCTTTTGATGCCTATATCTGGTCATTTACTGATGGGAAAGTTATTGATAATACACTTCAATCTATGGCAGATTATCAACCCAAGTCAGAACTTTCTGATAAGATTACCAAAGATCTTAAGAAGAGAGGATTCCGTTTTGTAGGATCAACAACTGTTTATGCACGATTGCAGGCTATCGGAATCATCAATGATCATCTTACCAGTTGTTTTAGATATAAGGAAGTGTAGCACATTTTTTATGACTATATTAAGCAAATGTCTTTCTTACCAATCATACAGGCTTCAGTATTAGATGAGAAGAAGAGTGATGATCGAGATTATCTCTTCGCCATCTATGATGAATATTTCAAACTGCTGGATTTCAAATTGGAGATGAGATTTTTTTCCCACAACTTAGTAATGAACAGCATACATTGCTTGCATATAACTATCTCTATGGACAAGTCACCAATGGGGGTTTTATTCAGCTCATCCAAAATGGTTATGGCTCATATATTTTTGAGTCACCATATATTGATACATTGCATTCTCGATGATTAGAAAAAATGGCAAAACTTCTACAACAAGCACAAATCATTTATAGAGATAAAAAAGATATCTTAGAGGAAGAAAAAGATATTGAATGATTCTCTCAACTCTACGAAGATATCACAGATTTTGAACCTCTAGATGATGAGTTTTACGAGATCATGGATGAGGAAACTACGATATTGAAAGAATATATTCACAATAATCTATGTTCATTCGTTCAACTTATATAACATTTTATTTATAATACCATTATCATGAAAACATCTTCTCTTATTCTTTTATTATGATCTCTTCTTATTCTTGGAGGTTGTAATTATAGCACTACAATACCAGAAAGTACTACAACTAATACTACAACAGGAACAGAAAACAATACTATTCTGACGGGGGAAGATGTACAGGCTCCTTTGGTAGATACAATTGGCAGCGGAAGTGCAACACTCTTCTTTGATGATAACAATCTCACTAAAACATTTACTCTCTATCATGAAGTAGGAGAACAAAATAATGTCTATTTTATTAATGATGGATACAAAAAATTAGATGTAAAAATCTTTTCCCTCTCTGCTTGACCAATAAGTCCAAATCTCCGTCTTTCACAAATTATTATGCCTGATGGACAAGCTGATGGACCATTTAGTACTGAAACCACCTATGACCTCACACAAAATGGATGATATCAACTCATCTTCAACGAAAATATGATGGCTTGAGATCCATGGTCTGGTGATGCAACTTTTTCTATTACACTCAGTAAATAATACAAGGGCCTAGAGCTCTTTTTTTCTTGCTTGCACAAAGCACATAAATCACTATAAAAAGAACTCAAAATCATATTTATATTATTACAATCCATTGATGTCACAAGAAGAAATCTACTATGATGAAGATCGAAATATTATACCCATGCCTTTAGAAGAATGGAAGATACATCTTTCAGCACAAACAAACGAAGGAAAAGTATTTGATGCCTATGGTACTGAACTCCAAGCTGGAGATAGCATCATCTCTATCAAACCATTACCTGTAAAAAAAGGAGTTGATATTAAGCAAGGAGAAAAGTTTACAAGAATCAAATTAACTGATGATCCATCACTTATTCTTGCTAGACACGAAAAAAACTGAGAGATGTATCTTAGAACAGAATTTTTTAAGAAGTGATAATAATATTCTTGCAAAAACTCTTTCTATGGACATCAGATAATCCATACTGGGCAATCATAGTCCTATGTAAGAGAGTACCATATCCTTTATGGCGATCAAATCCATACGATTGGTACTTTTTCTTTTTTGATAAACTCATCATATACTCATCTCTCTGTACTTTAGCAATAATAGATGCAGCACTAATTTGCCATACTAAAACATCACCATGAACGATAGTTTCTA
This sequence comes from candidate division SR1 bacterium Aalborg_AAW-1, assembly GCA_001007975.1. Lineage (GTDB taxonomy): Bacteria > Patescibacteriota > Gracilibacteria > Absconditabacterales > Absconditicoccaceae > Aalborg-AAW-1. The sequence goes on from CP011268.1 coordinate 85,884, forward strand.
ATGGAAAAGAAATTTTCTGACGAATTCCATAGTCTGTCTTTCCATCAAGTATAATTTTAGGATCATAGTTGAGATAGCGAGCATGAATTTGAATGATAAGATCAGATATAACATTGAGTGATGCTTGACGTATTGAAGTGACTATTCCATAACGATCGATAACTTTAGCAGAAGAGGAGGAAATCGACCATACGATATCAGGATGAGATACAATAAGTAAAGCAAGATGTGATCTCTGTCAGGCTGATAATTTTTTACTATCAGTAACCTGCTCATACCATTCAGGGAGATTCTTCCAAAAATTTGGCATACAAAAAACACCACCAACTGTAACTGGTCCAGCCAATGGTCATCTTCCTACTTCATCTAATCCTATACTATTTGAAAATTTCATCTACTTGTTGCATAAGATAATCTTTAATTTGTTGTTGAATTTCAGCTTTGATAGCTTCTTTTTGTTCTTCTACTAAAACTTGTGCTTGTCCCTGATATTCTCCAAAAAGAGCTTGTCCTCCAGTACCAACTCCATCAGTCATTACCGTATCAATAATATTTGTCATATTACTAGAAACTTGAGCCGTTACATATTCATATCCTAATTTACCTCAAACTACGACACCTACAATAGCTCAAAAAATAAATATAATTACACTTTTCATTGAATATACAGAGTAAAAAAGTAAAATAATAGAGCATATATACATATTTATCATGACAATACAATGAAAAAATATCTGAAAACGATTCTTATTGTCTGAACTCTTTTTATACTATGGCGAATAAGTCAGATTATTTTTGATGTTTTTTATTCTACAAACCAAAAAATTTATCTTGGTATCTGACACGGATCACGAACACAATCAATTATTTCATGAGGTTATGAAGAACAACATATTAATGCTTTTACTACAAGCACACCGATACCATATGTAACAAGTCATATAGGAAAATTTCAAGATCAATGTCATTATTGACAGGGGAATTGTATATGATTATTTGGACAACAGTGACTTGCATCATTTCGCTGGATTAATGCTATTCAATATATAGCACAAGAAGTTGATACAAGCCAACCTAGTGATATTACAAATCGTTTCGCGAATCTACACGATATCAATCCTACACGATACTATCCCTATATTTTATTACAATATCTTGGTAATCCCACTCAATACCAAAATACAGAAGATAGCAAAATAGCACGAGAAAATACTATTCGTCTCTGAGAAAAAGGTATACAATATCATTGTAATATGCAGATGATTGAAAAAATTGACAAACTCAGTTATACAGGATTCTTAAAAGCTCTTGATGAGAAAAACCCAGAATATCGATATCCATGTACATCCTGATGAGAACTTGCTCACACTATGGCTTTCAATTATTTTTATTACCTATGAGATAGCAAGAAATCTATTCTGTATTATAAAATTGCATCCTTTCATGATGATGTACCTGCCATTACTTCTTCTATGCCTATTCTTATTGAAGGTAAAGAATGAAACAACAAGACAAGTGCTTACTTATGGTATGATCAATTCAATAACGCAATAACAAAATACAAAAACAAAGAAAATCTTAATCCTGACGAAATTTCAAATCTTGAATCGAGTATGGACAAATCACTCCACAAAATGGTGAGTGAATACTCGTTATATTTATTAAACCAAGCCAGTAAAAAAGCTAAAGATGATGGAAAACTAGAAACTTGTTATACTACACAACAATGCCTACAGCCATATATAGCAAATATTTTAAATTCACTTGCAAATCAGTGTCAGCAGAATAGTATTGACTGTCAAATTATAAGTTATTGAAAAGAAAGAAAGCGAATAGACAATAAAGGAAATCTTTCCTATCCATGAGACTTACAATATAAATGGAATAATGAAAAAAATAATCGAGAAATTAAAGCATTTTAATTCTACCTTCTTGTTCAAATGATAAAAAAATGATCATTATTGAAAACATTATTATCAATACTGTCATGACTTCTATTCTTGTGATATGGTGGTGCAACGACTATTTTTTCTCCAGGAGATATCTTCATAATCACAGCAAATGCAAACCCTGATATGATAGAGTTTGTCTCTCGTGTAGATATGAATAGTGGAACAATAATACGTTTTAGTGATGATTCTCGTACAAGTACATGAACTTGGAGAGCCACAGAATGATATATTACCTTCACATCAAACACAAATATCCCTAAAGGAACAATTATTAGAATGTCTTGACTTCATACTACAACCCAGACAGTTTTTCCTACTTGATTTGGTACGATTACTAAAAATAACACATTTGATCTTTCTACAGCAGGTGAGAGTATATTAGTTTATCAAGGGACTCCATATAATCAAATTTCACCAACCTTCTTATATTGACTTGGTTTCGGATCTTGAACAATATGGATAAACAGTTGAATTGCAGGAGCTAATACATCTTACCTTCCATCTAATATTAATCTATGAACTACTGCAATTTTAATTACAAGTGGAGCTAATGTACAATATAACTGTTCAAATACAGCTTTATTAGACGCTTCCTTTACTACAGCAATAAATAATCAGAATAATTGGAATAAAGGGACTCTTTGATTTCCTTTTCCTCCATCAACTTGTGTATTTGATTTTACGCAACCTATCCTTTCTATAGATTTATGATCATGACAGGCTGATTTTACATCAGGTAGTAATATTAAATTTAAAGTAACCTCATCAGAACCATTAAATACAGGTAGTTTTACTTGTAGTGATCTAGTTTTTTGATGAGATCTTTCAGGATCTACTACTTGTAGCAGCATTACACAAATAGCACCATTTAATAATACTGCTTTTGAGGTATCTCTTACTGTTTCACCTGGTATGTCATGATATGGAGATATTGATATGAATATATTATCTTGAACTGTTTCAGATGTTGCAGGTAACTCTAATACTGTATCAACTGTTATCAATAATTATATTATAGTAGATATACTTGCACCAGTTATTACATTGAGTTGATCTACTACTGGTAATATAATAGCAGGTAGTAGTTGGACTGACCCAGGAGCTACTTGTATTGATAATTTTGATAGTACTTGTACTGTTGTGGCCTCTGGAAATATAGATGCAAATGTACCATGAACATACACAATTACCTATACCGCTACTGATGATGTATGAAATATTGCATCTGTTATGAGAATAATAAGTGTGATAGATGGAGTACCTATAGTAACACTGAATTGAAGCGGAACGATAACTATACCACGATCATCTGGATATATAGAACAATGAGCAATTTGGAATGATTTTATAGATGGAAGCGGTTCTATTACAACACCAACAATTATTAGTTGACCCAATACATGATCAGTTGATACCTATGGAATGCCATGATCACATACACTAGAATATGTATATATAGATACCGCAGGCAATACAGGTAGCGCAACTAGAACTGTAATTGTACAAAATCCTTGAGTACCGGATCCGCAAGATGATGCATATACTATGTATCAAGACACCTCATTAGATCTTACGACACCTCCACAAGTTATTGTGGCCAATGATAATAATATGGAATATACAACATCATGAGGACTCGTAACAGGCCCAACAAATGGAACAATCATAATGACGGGACAATGATTTATCTATACACCCAATACAGGATTTGTATGAAATGACACATTTATCTATGAATTGTGTAATATATTAAATCAATGTGATAGTGCGCTAGTTACCATCACTATAATAGATACTCAATCACCACTCCTCACACTAAGTGGTAGTAGCACAGAAACAATTGAAGCTGGTATACCATGGGTTGATCCTGGATATATCTGTACTGATGCAACAGCGTGTACTGTAGTAACAACAGGAATGGTAAATTCATCTCTTCCTTGAACATATACACTAATCTATACAGCTACTGATACAGAGTGAAATTTCACCACTGTCACAAGAACGGTCATAGTTATTGATACAACTGCACCAGTTATTGTACTAAATGGAAGCACATCTCTTACCCTTACTCAATGAACAGCATTCAGTGATTCTGGAGCAAGCTGGACTGATAGTGTTGACGGAAGTGGAGTAGTAGCTCTTCCAACAAGCTGAAGTGTAAATATTAATATCCCATGAATCTATACTCTAGAATATACCTATACCGATAGTGCTGGAAATAATGGCAATATCGTTACAAGAACGGTCACAGTTCAAGCAATATCTAGTGCGACTGGCACAATATCAACATGATCTTCATGATGATGAGGCGGTTGATATATATTACAAAAAGATAATTGTCCTGACTGAGATCACAGTCCTACCCATTATGATGGAGTATGTAAATGAGACAATGAACCAGTAGATGAACAGACATTCAATCCAAGCATTTGATCAACATGCTTCAAGCCACTCAACAAAAAAACAATTGATCAAGGCATTCAAGTAAGTGAAGCATTCAAAACTGCTCATCAGATGCTCTATAGTTATCAGTTAACAAAGCGACAAGGAACAAGAGATTATAGACCATTCGATTATCTTACCAGAGAAGAAGCAGCAAGATTTATGGTAGAATTTGCTCAGAATGTCCTGTGTAGAAAACCTACAAGATCGTATAACAACAACTTCTCAGATATCAATAACGCTAATCCTACGCTTACTAAATTTATAAGAGAGTCTTATAATTATGGAATATTTAATGGGAATAGTGATGGTACGTTTAGACCAAATGATCGTATCACTAATGATGAGTTATCAGCTATTATGGTAAGATTAGTAACCAATAGCATATTAGATGAACCAGAATGAGATCGAGCAGCACAATATAGATCAACTCTATCACAGTATGCTCAAATTAGTATATTAAATAATGAAGGAAGATGAAATATCGCTGAAGTTATCTATGACCTCTATAGAAACAATACTTATATACTAAACAAAAATGGATATATTATTCAATAATATTGATAAATCTATTGATTACGACATCAATAGGTTTTTTTATATTATGATGAGAAAATAGAAATAAAAAAAGCTCCCACCGTATCAGGTAAGGAGTTTTAATATAATCAAGGTAATAAGGATTATAATGTAATAGCTACACCAGGCCCCATAGTAGGAGAAATAACTACTTTCTTAATAAGTTTTCCTTTCACTCCAGATGGTTTGTGAGAGTTAATAGCTGATAAGAAAGCAGTCACATTATCAGCTAATTGTTCTGGAGTAAAGTTTGCTTTACCAATAGTAGCATGAATATTACCTGTTTTATCAAGTTTGAATTCAAATCTACCCTTTTTAATTTCAGAAACAGCACCTACAAGATCGATAGCTACAGTACCTGCTTTAGGATTTGGCATCAAACCCTTTGGTCCAAGTGCTTTTGCAACTTTTGCAAGATCTTTCATGAGATCAGGTGAAGTTACTAAGACATCGAAATTCATATTTCCTTTTTCAATATCAGCTAAGAGATCAGATGACCCAACAATATCAGCACCTGCTTTTTTCACTTCATCAATTTTATCTTCAGAAGTATATACTGCAACTTTTACTGTTTTACCATTTCCATGTGGAAGAGATGTTGTTGCTCTGATGACTTGATCATTATATTTAGGATTTGCAAATGTTTTTACTGCAATTTCAATAGACGGTATAAATTTAGTATAACCAAGTTTTGTAACTAATTCTGTAGCTTCAGCTGTTGTATAAGATTTTTTCTTATCAACAAGTTTTGCCATTTCTAGATACTTTTTAGATTTTTTTGCCATTGGAATAATAAGATTAATAATAAAATCGGTCGTAACGATCATACTAATGATCTCCCGGTTAGTAAAGTATATAAATTATGCAATAGTAACTCCCATATTTCTAGCGGTTCCACTAATAGCTTTGATCATAGCTTCAAGATCATCTGTGTTCATATCTCCTTTTTTCAAAGCCGCAATCTCTTCTAAATCAGCTCTTGTAAGTGAACCAATCTTTTTCTTATTTGGCTCTCCAGATCCTATTTTTTGTTTCAATTTCCATAGAATAAGATTTGAAGTAACTGGTCAAATGATTTCTACATCAAAAGATCTATCAGTATACAAAGACAACTTTACTCTAATTTTTACATCAATAGGAGCAAACTGTTGCATAAGTTCCATTGTTTTCCCATTAAATTCTTGAATAAATTGTCCAATATTTACTCCATTTGATCCGAGCATAGGTCCAAGTGGTGGATTAGGTGCGGCTTTACCAGCAACAACCTCTAGATTAAGTATTTTAGATAATTGTTTTGCCATAATAACTATTCATACATAAGTAATATAAAAGATTTACCACGTTTTATCATATAACTTTTCGAAATACGATTTCATGTTTGCTTTCTGAGCATAATACTGATCGATAGGGGATTGAATAAACCATCTATCTTCACCCATAGTTACTATCATGGCCACAAGAAGCTTTTGTTCTACTCATTGTTGTTGAACAAATGTGGTACCAGGTATATTAACGAATGCAACACGATCTCATCGCAAAAGATTACTCATTATATCATTTCTTGTTTCAATTGCAAGTACATTTCATCATAATCTTCTCACTGTAGGAGCAAGTTCATCTAATGATCAAGTGCCAATATATCAGTATTGTATTCATACTTGATCAGTAAATGCAGTTTTGATAGTCAATCATAATTGATCAGCAACTGATATAGCTGCATATAAAGGCTTAATACCTCATGTTGATAACTCTCTAATCTTAGTTTCAAGAGGAGAGAGAGTCTGTGCAATAATCGAATCTCATGATGTACTTGATCAAGACTGAAAAGAATTAGTATCCTGACTTGCTCATGACGTATCAAATGACGTTGATGAAAACTGTGATCATGACTGTGTAAGCATACTATCATCATCCTGTCAAGAAACATCTTTTGCAGATTGTACACGAAAGTATACTACATACACAAGTATCAATGCAAGAAAAAATGTCACAATCACAAGAATTATAGGTTTTTCATTTGAGGTTGTCATCATATAGAGATGATCAAATAAAATTATTTTACAAGTTCAACTTTATCAAAACCAATCATAACTGGTGTCAAACGTCATAACATTTCAATATTAACAACCAGCGTACCTTTATCAGCATCAATATCTTTAACTTGACCAACTGCACCTATAAAATTACCATCATTGAGAGTCACAAGATCACCAATCTTATACGGAACAGATAGTGAAGATCTTTCACTTTGTTCTAGCACTTGCTTCTTAATATTTTCAAGTTCACTATCAGTTACAGGCACCGGATGAGTTTCAGCTCCAACAATGATACGAACTCAAGGAGTATTACGTACAACATACCAAATTTTATCATTCATTCTAGATCTGACAAATACATATCCAGGATAAAGTTTAACTTCTTTAGTAGTTGTTTTTGTTTTCCCAATTTTAGTTTCAGTAACAACAGGGTAGTAGTAATCAACAATATCTTCCTCAAGTCATTGTTTTTTGACTCTTTCAATAAGATTTTCCACTACAAGACCTTCTTGTCCAGCAACTACACTGAGACAATACCATCTATATTCTTTATCTTCTATTTGTTTTTTAATTTCTGCTTGTGTGATAGTAGCCATGAATATTTATATACAAATCAATTAAAATAAGCTATTATATATTATTGTACCGATACTTCCACTCCTGTAGATGAATCGCTATCTGTAACTACTTGTACATCACCAGAAGAAAGATCAACAGTATCTAGTAATGATCAAGAAGTAGCAGTATCTAAAGTACCAGACTGATTGAGTGATTGTTCTAAAGAGTAATCAGCTCATCTCATAGTAGTGTAGAATGTCTTATATAATCCAGACCAAATAGTATCAACACCAATAAAAAAAGCTCAAAAAACAACAACAGCCACTACTACTCACAAGCCAAGATAAATATAATCTCTTTTTGTTGCAAATTGTACTTTTTGGAGTGTTTCTAAACTATCATAAAAGCCTTTCATCATTACGATATTCAAAAAAAGAAGTAAAATTACTTGAAAACATCTCACTATACACATTTTAAACTCAAATTACAAGCTTTTTTCTATTTATCACACTCACAACACTCACCAAGAATTATTTTCATTATCATCATCAGTCGATGGTTGAACCATCAGAACATGTGCATGCTTATTCATTTGTGCGATATAATTACTATAATATTCACCAAGAGAATATGATGACACAATCAAATCAACATTCTCTTCTCATCATTGTATTTCAAAATCATCAATCACTACACATGATATGTCATTTTTTTTCTGAATTCATGTAAATAATTGATTCAAGAGACTCTTATTATGATCATCTTCTAACCATTGATAAGGTAACATCAGTGGGATAATATAACAATCACATAAACTTGCATAATAACAATGCTGTGACCATAGTACATCATCTTTTCCAAAATCATGGATACGATCATAAGAAAAAGGACAAAAATCTGATAAAAGATCATGATCATAATCAATAGTCTTGCCCAATACAAATGTTACACCATCATCAGCACTTGATGTTGGAGTCTGCACATCTCCGGTCCAGATATAAAGTATTGTATTTGTATCAGATGCAAGAGAAAAATAAGAATAGAGTGATCCTAATAAATAGGACTGAGAAGATCAAAAAAAAGTTTTTGGTATTAAAAAATTATGTAATTTATACAAAGGTGGATCATAAAATGAGCCATATACTAATGTATTTATCATTTGATCGACAGCAACAAAAGGAGAAGGAAGAATATCTGACTGAAATTGAGTGTATGACATAGACATGTGAAGATAAATCGAAAACCAATCTTTATAATGAATGAACTCTCAATACTGAAAGCACAAATCTATCAGCAAGTTGATAACGTTTTTGCCATTCACCAGCAGATAAGAAGGTAACATATGCCATTTCTATACTATATTGACGGAATATATCACTAATTTGTGTCTTCAAAACGTCAAGTAATTCTTTCTCACAATTTTGGTACACAATCACAATATCTGTTTCAATATCATATCCGAAGACTTTACCAAAATAATGATCTTTGATAATAAATTCATGCTCATGGAGAAGAGTAGCTATATCATTTTTCAATCCAAAGAGAAAAAGATCTCTCAAGATTTTTTGTACTCCCTCATGCATAATAATAGACCATTTATTCTGATCTTTATCAATAGTGATAATACCAGCCTCATCAAGAGCATCAACTTGTTTTTTGATAGCAGGAAAAGTCCAACCAATTTCAGCTTCTAGGGCTCTCATCGATACTCATTGTCTACGGAAAATAAGATATTTCAGAATATCAGACTTTGTTTTAGAACCAAAGAGTTTTTCTATATTCATGAAAGAAAACGATAACCAAAAGTAAAACAACCTATAACCATTAGTGATCAGTATAGGAAAGTAGAGTAGTGATACAAGATAAAGTACAAATATTTTTATCATAAAAAATAAAAGTCTGGATATACCAGACTAAAATATTTAACAGAATTTACGATTTGTAGATTCATTATCATATTCTTCATAAGAAACAAGAATTGATAAGACTTCTTTCCCTTCATAATAAGTAATAGAATGATTAATAGATTTTATAGATGATTTTTTATACTTAATAAAATCATTAACATTCTTTTCTGCTTGTTCTATTAAATTTTTTGCTTCAATAATTTTTAGATCTTTTTCTATTTTAAAGATTTTAATTTTAAGAATATTTCCCATTTGTTTTAAGTTTTTATATTTGAATTGAAATATAAATATAAAAAAACAAAAGTCAACACATTTTTATAATTTATAAAAAATATAACATTATATTGTTCACTACTATACTAATACATCTCCTACAAGTAAAAACTGTTTACTATCAGTTATCTTAGCTTGAACAAAACTTCACAACCATGGAGCAGAAGATTGGTCCCCATTATACATGATTTTAATCTGTTTTTGATTATCAGTATAACCTGTATATTGAACTTTACTACTAGAAAGTATTTCTTTTTTAGTAAGCATGACGGTTCTTATGTTTCATATTTCTTTTGCATTGTTTTCGGCAGAAATTTTTTTTAATAATTCATTAAGTCTATTCCAGCGATCATGTTTTATTTCTTTAGGTATATTATCAACATACTTACGAGCAGCATACGTACCAGGACGAACCGAATAGATACCGATATAAATCATATCAAATCTCGCATATTCCACTAAACTCAGTGTCTGTTGAAAATCTTCTTCTGTCTCATCCGTAAATCATACAATAATATCTGTGGTCAGAGAAATATCTCTTTTCAAATTTCTAATTTTATCGACAAATTCAATATACTGTTCACGATCATAACCACGGAACATTTTCTTCAAAACTGCTGTACTTCCTGACTGCAAGGGCATATGAATATGTGGACACATACGTTCTTGTTTTTCATGAAGAGAGAGAAGTTGATCACTATAAAACGTAGGGTAGGGTGAAGTATAACGCAATCGTTTAAGATCACCAGGCAAAGCAAAAATATCATCACACAATTTATCAAAATCCGGATATTTATTAACGATTTGACCAAGTAAAGTAATTTCTTGAATTCAAGAATCAATATGATGTTGTACCTCGCTCAGAATCTGGTCAGATTTCATATTTTTTTCCATACCTCTTGCATACGGCACAATACAGTAAGCACAGAATTGGTTACAGCCTGTACTAATAGGAACAAAAGCTGTTTTTTTCTGACTGGTGTGCAGAGTAGTGGCTCATTCTGGAAGAATAGACGTGTATTCATTTGTAAGTTCACCATCATAAGTTACCTCATATCATATTCTCTTCATCATAAGAGGAAGAAAACCTGTATCATCAATACGGAAAAATAATTCCACATTCTTCCATGATTTATGAATATTGTGAAACATAGGATTAAAGGCATTATTGATATAGATAACATTATCTTCTGCCCCAGGCTTAGGACGAAATTCTTCAATCTCCATATTCGATAAACCAATAATATCAGGATCTATCGTCTGTACTGTTCCTACAAAATTTCCAACTCACATAAGACCTTTTACAGATTTTCATTTTGTTTTTTTGTGTACGACAGTATTACGAAGATTGTGTTGGATCATACAACCAGTTATCCAAACTTTTTTTTCTGGTGGTATCTCCATCAATTTACCAGTCACTTTATCTTCAGACTTTTGACGTACTGAACACGTATCAAAAATTACCACATCAGCATCATCTACGGTATCAACATATTCCCAGTGACAATTTTGCAATACTGATTTGATCCTAGCTGTATCAGAATAATTCATCTGACAACCAAACACAATAGTCGTAAATTTCATATAATTTGTTCACAATTAAAACAATTCTTTTTACGAGTATATCAATTTACTTTATAAAAACAACAAAAGAGTAGTAAATCAATGAAGATCTAACAACAACTATCAGAAATAATAATTCAAAAAGAGGAGTTATTCTAACACTATTCATGAAAAATAGATAATTGTGTTTTTGATTACTACACACTCCTCTTTTATTGTGCAAAGTAAAAAAATAATTGATTACAAAAAGATATCATTACTAATTAGTATTATTATTACATAATATCGAATTATGTTCCATAATCATGAAACAATAACAAAAGCAAAAAATAATGAAAAATACATCTCAAAGCAATCTTCTTAAACAAAGAAAAATCATAAGAATTTTAAGCTCATTTTTTGATTCACAGGGTAACTTTATACCCAACAGATCAAAAAACATCTCGTATTTTTCTCCATATCATTCAAACCAACAACAATAGAGTACAGGTAGCTATTCAAGTCAGCGACTCTCTATCTACCTGTGAATGAACAGATCATTACAACCCTTACTTACAATCCAACGCAAATAAAAATGTTGTAATCGTATAGATCACAACATATAAAGTTTTTTTTTCAGAATGAATTAGACAATGCTTTTTCACTCCTTTACCTTGCACAAGGTACATTGTGCAAAGCTATAAGCATATTTTGTGAGTAATAAAAACAAACCACATCAAATAATATTATAAATCATAGATTTATCATTTACAACACCATGATCAAAAACTTATTCTATTATCATACCATACATCCACCACCCTTATTTATATATAAACAGGGGAGTGAGTATATTACATCTAAAATATAGAATCATTTACATTCTATCACAACTTCTCTTCTGAAAGATGATTTTTATTAATGAACTACGAAAAAAATATATTATTTATTTCTACATTACTGAACAGTACATATCCGTAGGAACAACAGCCCCTACCACTCCTCTTCTCATATCCTAAAAACTCAACCACCCTTTCACAAAACTCAAATACCAGAACACTGCGAATACAATAGCGACAACAAAGATAACAAGAAGCATGCTATTTTTAGTCCTCTCCCCTCTCACAGCACTAGAAAGTTGTTTAATTTTATCCTCAAGCTTAGTTTTTTCTATTGTAGCAAGCTGTTTCTGTTCATTATAATCAGGAAGAGCGACCATAGTACCAATCTTATTCTCTAGTTCAGACACTCTTTGTTGAAGCATAAATATTACTTTATTTTTTTCTTCAAGCATACGATCCTTTTCTTGAAATACAAGAAAAAACTTATCAATTTTTTCATCAATAATCTTTTCTAATTTAGCATTCGTAGCTAATGAAGAAGTAGCGGCATGTCATGGACCATCATTAACAATCTCAGTAGTTGGATTATGATGTAAGGCATTAAAATCATGCTGCATTGATTGAATATCTTTTTCATCAAGCAAAATTTTATTTGCAATCTTCTTATAAGCAAGCTTTCCACTTTTTATATATCTATCGATTGTTCTTGTAGAAATACCTAACTGTTGTGCTGCCTGCTCTCTTGTTATACGAAATGTCATACGAATTATACTCATAAATAAAGATAAAAAAGACTCTATTGTACAGATATTTATAATATTTTTTTCAACACCCAGTATATAAGAGATACAACAATTGATAATACAAACGATGTCATAATGATACCTGAAACAGATATTATTTTCATCTCTATACCCGTAAGATAAAAGTTGATAATAAACTGACATATGTACATGACAACAATATTAGTAAGCCATCATACAATCCATAATGTCATATATTGTATAGGCAGAGTTATAATATTCAGTATAAATTTCAAAACTGAAAATCAAAATCGGAATATTATACCAATAATAAGATATACCTTTATCAGTTGACTTGTATTAGCTGCATTATGTATAAATTCTATACCAAACAAAAAGCCATAGAAATCCATAAGATAAAGAGCTATGACATATGAAATAATACTTAATAGAGGTCTAAGAATAAATCCAATCATATAAATATTAAAGTCCATAAATCATCTATATATACTGAATATGTCTACTCGTGTCAAGACATAGTGGAAGAATAATGATTTATATTCTATAGGAAAAATCGTCTTGATTTTATAGGAAGATTTATTATATTTATTAGTGTTAATAGTTTAGTTTAAATCAAAGATTTCATGACTTCATCAATTAACATTCTTGTTAATAAATTGTTAAAATCACAATGAAAAATCATCGACAATACTCATATTGCACAACTTTTGAGTAAAATCAGCGATGAGCCATTTTCTGATGCAAAAGTATATAAAATAACTCATAACTTAAAAAATAAGTGATATTTGATCAGTCTTAAAAAAAATACTTTTTTAATAACAAACCCAAATAAACATCTTGATGAAGATGAAATCACACTACAATACTATTGGGAACTTTTAAAGAAACATTGTCAAACCTATATTACAGGAAGTCGATATATTGGATGAATAAAAGCACTAGAATTCCATCTACAAAACTATGAAATACCTGAAAATATTGATATTGTAAATACTTACAAAAATGCTCTAGAAGTTATTGTTTTTGACAAAACAGTAGCTTACAAAAGATACACACATAAGCAAAACAATATTTTTAATAAAGTAAAAAAATATCTTATTAATCAAAAAATTGGCAAATATAGTTTTCCAATAGCTCCCTTAGAACTTGCTATGTTAGAAGCACTTCACAATCCTTGAACAGTACAAACCACCCTTATTAACGAATATATTAAAAAGATCCTTAGAAAACATAAAAAAAATCTTAATTATTCATTTTTTGAGATGATTCTTTCACAAAACAAACACCATGTTGGAGTCAATAGAATATACCAACTCAGCAAACATATAGACCCTACTATAAGCGAAAAACTCCATATCATACTCAAGAAATATAGTTTTATTATGCAATAAATATAATACAAAAAAACTGATTGTATGTACCATCTCTTGGCAATCAGTTTTTTATACTCATTAATAATCACTATCACTACCCTTTCCTATCTCTATAAACTTCATAGTTGGAGCATGGAACATAAGAGAAACTTCACCAACTGGCCCATTTCTATTTTTTCTTACAAGGAGATCAGTCAATCATTTTTTATCTGGGTCTTCTGGATCGTAGTACTCCTCTCTATAAATCATAATGACCACATCAGCATCTTGTTCTATAGATCCAGATTCTCTTAAATCAGAAAGTTGCGGTTTTTTATCAATACGAGATTCTACACCACGAGAAAGTTGAGAAAGTGCAATAATAGGAACAGAAAGCTCTTTAGATAATTCTTTTAATCAACGAGAAATCTGAGAAATTTCTTGTACTCTATTTCATTCAAATTTACTTCCCTGACCTGACATAAGTTGAAGATAGTCGATCACAACCAGATCCAACGATCATGCTTCTATTTTAAGCCTTCTTAATTTTGATCTTAGCTGAGATAGTGTAGCTGACCCAATATCATCAATATAGATATGGCTTCATCATAATACCTCCATCGACTCTCCCATTTTTACAAAATCTTCATTATCAAGCTGACCTTTTGATATTTTGTACATTGGTATCTCTGACACTGTTGAAAGCAACCTATCTGCAATAAGCTCCTTAGTCATTTCAAGTGAGAAAAATGCTACTGCTTTACCTTGATCTAATGCTGCATTACAAATCAGATTCAATGAAAGAGCTGTTTTACCCATAGCAGGACGCGCAGCTAATATAATAAGTTCTCATGGTTTAAATCATGCAAGCATATCATCTAATACTGGGAACGTTGACATCACTTTACCTGCATCAAGAAGTTCTGGGTTATCAACAATTTCCATATATTTTTCCACCCTTCCATTAAGAATATCAGAAATATGAACCAACTTATTACCAACATTAGTTTGTGTCAGATCAAAGATTTTTTTTTCTAATTGATCCATAATAGTAGCCGTATCTGTTTGGTCATAGACATCTCAGATCATTTGTTGACATACTCACAGTACTCTTCTCAAAATAGATTTTTCCTTTACAATCTGTGCATACTCAGCCACACCTGAAGTAGAAAGAAGAAATCCTGACAGATCATACAAGTAATCAATACCTCCAATAACATCCAGATAATCTTTTTTTTGTAATTCATCAGCAACAGTAACCGCATCAATCGTTTTATGTGCGTTCTTCAAATTAAGAATCATTTCAAAAATCATCTGATGCTCCTTCGAATAGAAATCTTTAGCAACAAGATTGACGTTATCAGCAATATCAATCATATTATTATCAATCAATATACCACTTAAGATTCCTTTCTCAGCATCGATATTATGTGGCGGTAATTTTAAATCTTCTATAGAAACCATACTATAATAATCATAAATCTAAACAAAACTACTGTACTGAAAAAGAAAATTGTGTCTGCAATGGTAAAGTATATGCATTCATTTGATCTATGGTCAACTTACGTTTTCGATTTTTTGCATATAATTGAGATACTAATGATATGACCATATAAGGACTATGTTGTGAAGATGGGTCATTCCATGCAAGCTCAGGATCCTTCAATGGATAAATTTGTATATCCCAATCAGAAATAGTAATATCAGCACTTAAAAGATCTACCCATCCATCATCATTGTCAGCTGGTAAGTGATATTCTGGATAAGCTCATTGTATAGGCTCTCATTCACACTCAAATCAAAGACTAGCATCACAAGCCCATGTATCAATTTTTCAATCCAACACTCACTGATCAGTGGGATCAAATGTATGTGACATACCAGCATCAAATCACCTTAATTGTAATACTTGCAATGTATAAAATTTTTCACTATTAGATATAATTCCATCACTATTGAGATCAGCTGTTCAATTATTGACCTCTTCTGCATTTTTCAATACCCTTCTGATCAACATCCTTCTCTGCTTATCATGAGAGATCAGATAAATTTCCTGAGGATTATTTCAGCCTGAATTATAAATTGCTTCAGGTCAATTTCCTCTATCTTCATCGTCATCATCATTTGCTGCTCATGCTACATAATCTACATCATCCTTTACATCAATAAACATCTGAGCATATTGCCCATATGAATGGTTTCGCCCTCTACCAGACTTGATACAATTCATTCGATGAAGAGAATTGGTATCTGTAATATCTAGAACTACTGCTTGTGGATTTCAATCTTCATATTGATGCAATCAATCTTCAATAGAACTACAATAATAAAGAGTATGATATGCACCACGTCGTGGATTACTAAAAATAGAATCTCAATATAAATTCATATTTTGATTACCATAATTAGTAAACTGTGTACAATTACCTGACAAATTTCGTGATGGACTCCATCATGGTCCACTTTCAGTTCGTCACATTTCCATACATCATACTTGTTGTCTATTCCAATATTCTTCATAATCTATAGTGTAATCTTTCGTCATAGATTGTAATTTTTCCATAAGGAAATAGGTATCTTTGGTCACTACCTGTCTTGCCTCCAGTCATCACTTAACTTTATAAAGGTTGATAAACAATGCAGTAACTGTTGTAATGAGAATAAAAAATATCACCATAGAAACTATTACTTCTAGGAGAGTAAATCATTGTTTACGTCAAAAATGATGATACATCCCTAATCATAAGAAACCAAAATAAATAACTATATATGAGAGTACTTTTTTGTCATCCAAAAATCAATATCAAATCTATCAATCATTGCAATTTTGAGATAAATTATCTATAATAAAAAAGATTAACTTTTAACTGATAACCTTTCACTCTCTATTATGGTCCTTATCCCAACCGTTATCGAAAAATCTCACAAAGGAGAAAGAGCTTATGATATTTACTCAAGATTACTTGAAGATCGTATTATCTTTGTAGGATGAGGTGTAGAAACTCACATGGTCAATACTATCATAGCTCAGATGCTTTTCTTAGAAAAACAGGATCCTGATAAAGATATCATCATGTATATTAATAGCCCTGGATGAGAAGTCTATAGCGGT
The DNA here is from genome assembly GCA_001007975.1 of candidate division SR1 bacterium Aalborg_AAW-1. Taxonomy (GTDB): domain Bacteria; phylum Patescibacteriota; class Gracilibacteria; order Absconditabacterales; family Absconditicoccaceae; genus Aalborg-AAW-1. The sequence goes on from CP011268.1 coordinate 103,240, forward strand.
ATGGCAATTTTTGATACTATGCAACATGTAAAATGCGACGTTCAGACTATTTGTACTGGTCTTGCAGCCTCTATGGGAAGTATGCTTCTTGTATGAGGAACAAAATGAAAAAGATCTATCCTGCCACATTCGAGAGTTATGATACATCAGCCACTCAGTGGAGTACAGTGACAAATTACTGATATGCAAATTGCTGTAGAGGAAGGAATGAGACTCAAGAAAACTCTCACTGAAATCATGGCAGAACGTACTGGTCAAGACTATAAAAAAGTAGCTGATGATATGGAAAGAGATAGATGGCTAAGTCCTGAAGATGCTCTTGAGTATGGTATTGTTGATCATATTATTTATCCAAGCAAGAAATAATAACTCATATTATATACTCTCTTCCCATTAGAGAGTTTTTTTTCTACAAAAAAAATCTGCCACTGGGACAGATAAGTAAGTATATTTCATATAAAATAAGTGTCTAGATTAATCATTTTTTATTATTCAATAGTATGTTTTATTAGATCTATTTTACTTAATCATATTTTTCATTTTAAATCACTACCAGGAAATAAATAATACACAAATCAAACAAATTCTTTATTAACATTATCAATAATCATTATATTAAAATCATTTTGAAAATTTGGGACAACTTTATCTACCACAGAGAATAGTTTATCGTAATTTGAAAACATCTCTATTTTTATTTCATCAAATAAAAATTTTACTGTATCAAATAAAAAATATCATTTACCCGATAATCATCATAAATCTCTTTGAAAAAATATTTTTCATTTACTAAACTGCATAATCTCAGCAAATCTTAATGTTTCATCATCTGCATCAAATGAAGATCATATATTTAAAAATGTATTAGGAATATCTTTACTAATATCATAGGATTTTTTTGTATTACAATCATACATATAAAAATATCATCTTATATCTCATCATTTCATATCTCAATGATTCGATACAGCAATCTGATAAAATAATTTATTATTGTATTTGTAAAACAATCTTGTGACTGTCTTTTCATTTGGTCGATTTATATCAAGTGGATAATGTATAACAACATCATCTTTATATGTACAGGCCGTTTCTTTTGTAACGGCATATTTTTTTATAAGATTATCATAACAAAATATTGTTATACACATATCAAACTCATTATTGAAAGTATATGATTCATCATTATGTCATATAATATTATAATGATACACCAACTGTGCTACTGTTCCTCTTGTTCCTAATCATTCTTTATTGTTGAGTACTGGAAGAAGTGATAGTCGTCACAGTGATTGTGCTTTCTTATAATAATTATCTGCCCAGTAACTTACTCCTGTTTCACTTTCATAGCCTGATGTTATTCTGATCATAACGGCAAGGGCTTGTGAATTCGTCAATGCCCATGTTGGCATAAACTTCCCTTCATATCCTTGGAAGATACCCAGTCTACATGATTTGACCATCACGTCTTTGAGATCAGCATGTCCATCATCCAGATCACTAAAGCTACATTCGCTTGCTGTTTTGACATAGTCAGTCTTTCCGAGCCCTTCTGCTACTTTTACGAAAAATTTTGCTGCTTCATCTCTTCTCATATAGTTGTTTGGTTGATAATCTCTCGTATTCGAGAAGATCGTATATCCGTTGTTATACAACCATGATACCGCATCATCGATCATCGCTCCTTGTCAGAAACTTGAGAGTCATACGAGGGTGACAGCTAGTCAAGTAAGAAGTTTTTTCATAGCATATAAGTAAAAATAAAACAAGGTCAGTATACTCTTTTTTTTTGATTTCAAGCGGTTATTGATATTTTGATATTTTTCTCAAAGATCAATCTTACAGAGATTGTCATTGCGCCTTAACTCGAATAAAGCGAGAGGAGGACGACTGAAAGGAGTACTCTTGGGGTGAAGCAATCCAGATTATGAAATTACTTGTTATTGTAATGGATTGCCACACTCGTACCTCGTTCGCAATGATTTCTCCTTTTACTCTGCTACTCTACACTTTCAAATCTTCTATTCCTGTATCAGTTTATCTTTATACTTATCATACAATATTTGTATATCATCTGGTACAGGATAATTAGGGAAAAGTGATTGTCCAAGAACAATCTTCACATGTGACATTTCAGCAACTTTCAAGGTATTAGACATCCACAGCTCAACATCTGATCAATCGTATCCATTATTCAACAAAATAGTTCTCACTTCATCCTCAGATAGAATATGATATGCTCACTGTATTTTACGTGCGTCAGGGTCATATGTTCTTTTATTATCTTTAATAGCAAGTGCTGTTTCATATGCTGTTTTTTGATCTTGATACGGATAGGTAAAACCACTACTCGTTACTATCAGTAATTCGTGTTGCAAAGCATATGACAATAAAAGAGAATGTAATGATTTCAATACAGGATAAAAATCAAAAGATTGGGCAGTAATATCAACAACGAAATGATCTTTACCAACAATATCCTGCAACTCTTGGAGATGAGTTATAAGAATTTCCTCATCGTGATTCATTGCAACTGACTGATAAAAATACGATCCTATTCCACCAGCCAAAACAAGGATATCCTCACGATGAGCTGCTAATGTTGCATTATCTACACAAGGTATATCATAATGAGCGTTATCATATGCCTGAGACACAATAGCCAAAAGATTATGATAACCAGTTTCTGAAAGCGCTAATATGGTAAGAGTCCCTGTTGTAAGAATAGTATTTTTATCCTTTCATAACATAATAGCTTGAGGAATATAAGGTAATTCTACTCCAAGGAGTGGTTGAATATCAACTGTCTTTGCTTTTGAGTAAAAATCAACCACGCCATAGACACCATTAAAATCTGTCAATGCAATCGCTGGTTGTCATAACTCTTTTGCTCTCTGTAAAATAGCAAGATTAGACCCTATTCATTCAAGCATACTATAGGTACCACGTCAACGCAAATGAACAAACATCACAAAGCAAATAATAAAAAATAGAGATTGAAATACTACTCTCTTTTATATATATTTTACACCACCCATTCAACTCATTTTTATACTATCGTAGTGATCTTATGAAACTACTAACACGTACTATCATAACAAGCGCCATATTAGCATGTATATGATTTATACCATACAATATATATGCATATACTAGCAAAGAATGGAACTTACCATGAATCAAAATCATTAAACGTTCACAATGGGTTACTGATGAATCACTCATCTACAAAAACACAACAACGAATAACGTAGATTCCAATGATACGGACGAAACAGTAACAACCACACCTACCAAGTCACAAGTTGCAAGTAACTATCTTTCAACAGTATTTCCAGAACAAGTATTACTTGATGGAATTATTACAAAAATCAATAACAAAACATTGGCTTGGTCTCGTGGTTATAAAACACAAAAATCACATATTATCGTCCATCACACCGTCAACGATCTCACCACAATCAAGACTCCAGAGCAAGCTCGTGCTATTGCTAATAGTATTTTTCGTTACCATACCGTTACCAATAAACGATGAGATATTGGATATAATTTCATCATTGATCCATGGTGAAACATTTATGAAGGAAGATGAGGTGGTGAAAGTGTTGTAGGTGCACACGCTAAATACAATAATGCCGCATCATTGTGAATAGCATTGATGGGGAATTTTGAAATAAATGAACCTACAAAAGAGCAACTTGCAGCGCTTACTAAATTGAGTACAGCACTCATGATAAAGTACAACATCAATCCAGATAGCGAAATCTATTCTCATATTGATGATAGTGCAGAACCATATATCAAAGATGTTGTCACTGATGCATTTATTGGACATAGAGATACAGGGAAAACAGCTTGTCCTGGAAAAAACCTCTACTCTCAATTACCAGCTATTCAACAAGCTATTCGTAGTAATCTTGTGGTAGAAAAAAAACTAAGTCCAGCCAAAAAAGTAAATAAAGTCACATTTATTAAAAAACCCTATACACTCACACAAGATTCTACAACACTTACATTTCCTCTCTCTCTCCCATCCTCAATACAATCTTGTACCACAAAACAACCTAATCTCTCCATATCATGCAAAAGAATCGATAATACACAGATATCTGTCACTATAAAAAAAACTGATCCTACGAAACTCGCATCATGATTAACGAGCATTATCATCACCCAGACATGATGATGAATTCAAAAACTTGCGCTCACACTCAATCGATCGAGTGATCAACGCATTCTTATGGAACAAACAAAAAAAACCTATATCACAAAACACAACATCACCTTCCCAAAAACAGAATCTAACAAATTTCAAGCAAAAATTTCACTTTCTGACATCAAAAAGTATACAAAACAGAATGTGAACGTCCTGCTCTATGAAGCAAGTACAACACTGTCAGAACGAAAATTTCTTTGCCAACAATGTACTGTTGTAGATGACAAAGGAATACGTATGAATGATAATTCCTTTACTATCATCAATAATGGAACATCGCTTACCTATAGCAGCAAAACTACCAACAAATCCATAAAATCAATTTCTATCACGCCTAACAAAGCAGATGGAACAACCTTTATTACTAACTACAACAGAACATCCTATGCAGGTATTGCATGGAACAATTTCTATGGTACCATCACCATATCACAGCAACCTATCAAACTCTTAGATACAGAAGACATCAGAAACCAATATGTGGTTACTAATACTCTACCATTTGATCTCTATCTGAGAGGGATTGTAGAAAGTAATGATACAGAACCTAAGGAAAAAGCTAAAACTATGGCACTCTTAGCGAAAAATTATATTCTCTTCTATCTTCATCCTCAACACAGACATCCTAGCATTCCTGAAAAAGCAAACTATATTGCTGTCGATGACGCTCGTATCTTTCAAAAATATGTTGGAGCTGGTGTAGATATGACGCTCAAAAATCGAAAACAAGTCTTATCTGAAACCAACAACCAAGTCATCACCTATAACAATAATCTTGCTTTTTTACCATATTTTTCATGCTCTGCAGGGTTTACTCGATCTGCAAAAGAAAAATACTGATGGAAAGATACTCCATATCTCGTTACTGTATACGACCCTAATCCATGTAAAGATTTCAATGGACATGGTGTCTGATTGGCTGGTAATGGAGCAACCTATCTTGCCAATAACTGATCCTCTTACGAAGATATTATCACATATTTCTATCCATGAACTCGTATTAGCACGTATTAACACAACTGTAATTTGTCCTTTTTTCAATTCGTTTATCATATCTATTATATGAATCTTAGCAAATATCATTATCTCATTATAGGTATAAGTACATGAGCACTCATCGTGATAGCAATTTTTTTCTATCTGTATATACAAACACAAATCAATGCTGCCCAGATTACTCTCGACGAAAAATTTAATAGTCTGACCACGCTCTCAACTTGAAATAGTGGGTCATGAACCGTTCCAGATCTGCAGTATACACTACCGAATGGATTAGTACTCTTTGATACTTCTGTTCCAGAACAAACATTTGATTATACCAGTGATGATAGTCTCACAAAATTTGTCTCAGCCAAGATTCCTCTGAATAATAAACAGTATACCCCTACTGATCTGGTAACACTATCAAGCGATTATCTTATCATCAATAGTACGAATATGAAACTTCGTACCATCGCTCTCAAGAAACTTGATGAACTTGCTAAAGAGTTCTATACTATCTTCAAAGACAAAATAGTAATCGTATCATCCTACAGATCATATAACTACCAAAAAAATCTTGAACAATGATGTTCTCCTACTCTGTGTGCTCGTGCTTGATTTAGTGAACACCAATTGTGACTTGCTGTTGATATTTTTGCTGCAACTTCAGCAGGAGACTTTCTCTCTAAAGCTGAATTCAAAACGTATTATGAACGACTTATGCAGAATGCTCATCGTTACTGATGGCATAATAGTTACCAAAAAGGAGTCGCTACTGACACCTATCAGCAAGAACCGCGACACTGGAGATATCTCGGTCGTGAACTCGCTACAGAACTTTATAACAATCAGCAAACTTTTGCTGAACGGTATAATCAGCAAGAAAAAAATCCACTTACTCATGAGTAGGAGGATTTTTTATAAAATTTTTACTTAATTATCATAATATATCGTTTTTTGAAACTGTGAAATCTTATCAGTAAGACTTACCTGATCCCAATAGATACAGTTCATAGTAAATAATTCACAAAAGTTCAAATTTTCTGATACTCCTTGTGTAATATATCCATAATATCATCACTTATATTCAAAGCATATACATCTATATAATCAGAGTTGCTCATTATAAAATACAGTCTCTGCAAATTCTTTGATAACATCTTGTATTGCTATACGAAAATTTGATGTTGTTGTGATGATATTGGGTCATATCAGTTCGATGATATCATACTGACTATTGTAGATATTGATATAACTACTGTCATAACATTTATGGACTTGGATACCATCAATCATTCATTGAAATAGTTGCTCAACATACTGAGTTGGTTGGTGTTGCATCATAAAAAATACATAATAAAAACATCTTCCCTCGAGAGAAAGATGTCATATAATGTATGAACAGCAGATCTGATCAGTGTATTATGATGATATCTCTCCCTGTATAGGTAGGATTTGGCACCTTCTTAGTGAATAACTAAGGGTTGCTGGGATAGTCACAGAGCCTAATCTCTCGTATCCTCTCTTGATATAATCTACTATGCAGCATAGCAGTAATTTACTATATATAATCTTAGGCTATAAATCAAGATGATTTAATATAATACTACAGAAATCTATCAAATGGATTATTAGGTTTTGGTTTAGATTCTTGTTTTTTAATCCAGAAATCTACAATAGCTTCAGATCTTTGTTGAGCCTCGCCTGGTTTAGCTTTTATTATATCATCTGATGCTACATCTTGAATTCATATTGATTTATAGTTTTTAAGAGAGATTTCATCTAGAGAGAGATGGTGTACAAAGTCTGTAGGGATAGCACCTGCATTGAGTGCTCTACTTCATTTAAATCTAGATCAGTAAGAAAGACGGGACATAATAATAATTAAATATTTATAAAATAATATCCTTCACATTTACCACTTGCTTAAAATCAACCTCCTCTATGACTGCAAAGTGTGCTTTACCGCATTGTATTTTCTTCTTTTCTCATCATCTTAGTCCGTCAAATAATCACTCAACTCACTTTGTCTCTGCGACAAAATAGATTTTACTATCATTTTCTAGTACAATAGCCCAATCAGGGTTATAAGCTCAAATAGGTGTTTCTATTGTAAACCAATATGGTAATTTGAGATAAAATTTAATAGCTTCATGTGAATCTAGATCCTTTGCAAATTGCGTCTCTATTTTAGAATCAATAGCTATATGACTATACAATGATTTATGTACTGGGATAAGATTATCTTCCAAATAACCAGAAATCTCTGTTTGTTCAAATTGCAGTTGATCATAATAGTCTCCTGTTTTGATATATTTAATACCATCGACCATATAAGTTGTGAGTTCATTGAGAATAATCTTGAGTACTTCGTCCAAAAACATCTGTGGATTGGTAAGCACATCTCTCAGTCTAGAAGATTGTTTAAGTATCTCTAATAATGTCGCTTTGGTAAGGAATGTCTTGGATTGTAACCATCATAAAATATCTGGTACATCAATTGTCCTTGCAGAATTTATATATGTTCTTGAATTACGTAGTTCTGCTGTTACTCATTCAGCTCACATTTGCAGAGAGGCTTTTTTGGAATCTATTTTTGGTGGATTGATTTTTGGTAATTCTTCTTGGATTCTTTTGGCAGTCGACGCTATAAGTTTATCTGTATCAAATTGCACTTGATATCTCGTTTTTGCTCTGATTCTTTTTCGCAGTTCTTTGAAGTTTTCGTCGGTCAGCATTTTTTGTTTATCAAACGTGGCTATCTGTTTTTTCTTTCCATTTTTGATTCTATTGGCAAATGATATACCTGTCTCAGTTTCGATCTCTTCTTGAAGTTTTTTGGCAAAATCTTCATAGTGCTCATTGGCAATCACAGTAAGTTTAGCAACAGAAGAATCGATCACTCTTTCTCCTTGCTGATTGACAGGAAGACGAAGACCACGACCTATCTCTTGTCTCTTGCTGGTGACGTTTTGTGTCTCTCTCAGAGTACAGATTTGGAAAACATTAGGATTGTCCCATCACTCTCTCAATGCACTATGAGAAAAGATAAATCTTAGTGGTTCATTGATATCCAAAAGTCTTTCTTTGTCTTTCATGATGAGATTATATGTTTCATCATCTTTCTGTGTAGATCCATTGGTATCTTTCCAAATTTCTTTTTTGTCTTTTCATTTTCATTTTTTATCTGCAGAAAAGTATCCATTGTGTACTTGATCAGCAGTATATGGTATCACATCTTTGTATTGTGGCATCTGAGAAATTCTGGTATACTCTTCTTCGAACATCTTAGCATAGTCTCCAAGTTCATAGCCATCATCACCATACAATCTATAATTTGCTACTTTATCTAGGAAGAATAGTGACAATACTTTGATTCATTTTGCTTTCAAGCTTCTTTCTTTGTCAAAATGTTCTCTGATAGTATCTGCTATCATGGATCTAATAAGTTCTTGTTGCATAGCATCATTGGATTGTTCTAGTTGTACTACTCATCCATTAGAAAACTCTACACATTCAAATCATGGAGAATTGTCTATACTACTCACGTAATATCCATCACGATAATGTTCTCTATAATTTGAAAGACTAAACAAATCATCTCACACACTTACTCTTATCTTTTTTCTCTCTACTCATTGTTTTCATTCTATATCTATTGAGAGTTCAGCTTTATGTTGCGTTTTACCTACAATAAGTTTTTCTAATCTAACAAATGCTTGGTTTGCGTTTTGTTCAGTCAAAGCACTAATAACTTCAATCTTCTTGACCAATCACATATCATAAGCATCTACAGGAGTGAGTCTATAGACTGGATGATAGAGTTCTTTGTGTGTTGCACTATATCTGAGTATACATGATGGATGAAGATTTTTGATAGCATTCTTAGCTATTGCAGTATTATCAACACTTTGTGGTTCATCAATGATGACAAATGGCTTTGTTCATTGTACCAATTCACGTGGAATCAGTCCATTCATCCTATCATGAGATCTGTTAAAAAGATTGCTGTCTTTATTGATAGCATCTATAGTCGTTATCATGATCCTGAGATCATTAGTAGTGGCAAAATCTCTGAGCATACTCATACGCTTACTATCGTAAACCATAGCTTTCATCATAGTCAGATCATACTCTTTTTCAAAATGTTCACGAGTAATACTCAATGACTTCCATGTTCATTCACGGATAGCGACACTAGGTACGATAATGATGAACTTATTGAAACCATAGGTCTTGTGAAGTTCATAGATCGTCTTGAGATAGACATAGGTCTTCCCTGTTCCTGTCTCCATCTCTACAGAAAAATTAGTGATATCTCCATAGTCCTTATTGTCTAATGATGAAGATACATCCAACAATCATGGTACTGAATCTGGATCCAAATTGAGAGAATATTGCTCTCTCTTGAGCTGATTGAAGCTTGTCTGTGCTGAGTACAAATTTTGTAAGATAGTGTCACTATCCAAGAGGATATTGTTTCCAAAACCTTGCTCAGTATATGATCCAGAAAGCAACTGTGACTGTATGACAAAATCTCCCTGACTATGTGGCTGTCCGACAAAAAGATCTATCACTTGCTGGACTGCATGTGACTGATATGACAATGATTGAAACTGAAGTTTGAGTGACATACGACACAATACTAAAAATTAAATAACTATAGTCTGACTATAAAGTATGTAAGGTGATACCGTTATGTTGGCATTGAAGATGAGTATTTTTGAGTAGTGCATCGTTACCATTGAATCACTCATCCAATAAGATCAATCTTGCACCCAAGGTAAGAAGATGATCAATCAACTCTTGTGTCAATTCGGTCTCTAGACACACGATCAATGAACCATTTCATAGATCAAAATATTCTTTTCATGCAAAAGTCTGAGTGGTGATATGTTCGGTAAGTGATACTCCATGCTTGAGGATAAGTTCATACAACATACTCAGTGGAGTACTATGTGATTTGATCAACGTCAAATGATCTTCCAGTGAACCAAATAAGGTCTGATCATCTATCTTGTCAGCTCTTCGTTGCTTAAAATTACTTGATCAAACAACAAATGACTTAAATCCAATATCCAGTGGAGTCTCTCTGCTAGCAAGTGTATCGTTGTGATCTTCCATTGTCTTCTGTCCAGCTCTACGGATACGCTCACGAGCTATCTCAGGGATAGTTTTGTATCCAGCTTTGTAGGCTTCTGATCACTCGTCAGTGTCTTCTGGATACTGTACCATGATATACTTGCGATTGCCTCCATCTTGTGCATTGAGATCCATAACTGCATGAGCGGTTGTTCCTGATCATGAGAAGAAATCAAGAATGATGTCGGTAGGATTGGTTATTGCTAAAAGCTTTTGTAATACGGTTGTTGGTTTTGGATTATCAAAAGGATTGAAGTCAAATAATTTGAGTAATTCTTTCTTTCAATCGGTAAAATCTTCAAAAGTTGACTTTAAAACTTCTGTCTCAACAGTGTCTAAAAATCTTTTGAATCTAGGCACTTTTGTTTCGTCTTCATAAAAATATATCAATCAATTTTTAATATGTTCATCCATGGTCGCCCTTGTGTATCTCCGACCCGTGGATGGGCATACACAAGGGCGACCAGTTTTTGGATGTATGATATCATATATAGGACCTGTTCAACTTGATACAGGCGCCGAGGCATTATCAATTGTGTACGCTTGCAGATGCCTCGGCGCCTCGGGCGCCGATTTTTGGGTAACATATTCTACCTTATTATATGATGATATTCACTTCAAATCTGGGCGAGATTTGTAAAATTCTTTTAATTCTTTTTCAGCTTCTTGTATAGATAATTGTCTTTTCTCAAACGACTCCAGCAAATCATACACTTCTTGTAATCCAGGTTTCTTAATTCTAAAAATTTGTTTTTCTTCTACGGTAGATTTGTTCTTTGCATAACATAAAATATACTCATGATTTGTACTAGTTGTTTTTGAATTATTCTTTGTCGAATTTTTGATCCATATAAATTGTTCTACAAAATTCTCCTCACCAAGTACTTCATTCATAAGCAATGTCAGATTATGGATTTCATTTTCATCAATACTCACAAAAATCACTCCATCATCGGTGAGCAGATTACGAGCGAGATAGAGTCTACTATACATCATACTTAACCAGTTACTATGATAGCGACCAGAGTCTTTGGAGTTTTTGCGGAGGTTGTCATCTTTGCGGATATTCCCATCATCATCGAGATCTCCTGCAAGTTCGTTGTACTGGTCAGTACTCATGCTGTAGTCATCTGGATAGACGAACGCATCAGATCCAGTATTGTAGGGTGGATCAATATAAATCATTTTGATCTTGTTGTAGTAAGACTTTTGCAAGATTTTGAGGACATCCAGATTATCTCCTTCGATGAAGAGATTTTGAGTAGTATCCCAGTCTACAGATTTATCTTGTTCTGGATGAAGCGTCTTAGAAGTACGATCTTTGATTACTTTGAATACTCCAGACTTTCCAGCCCATCAGAGTCCATATCTTTCTTCTTTGTCATGATTGTCTCAGAAGAAGTTTTTGAGCGCTTGTGGATCAAGCTTCCCTTCTTTGAAAAGTTCTGGCATCAGCTGTTGTATCTGAGCTAGTTTTTCTGAGTGGATATCGTGTGAGAGTCAGTCTAAAGTGTTTGTCATTTAAGATCACATATAGAAATTAAAATATTTAATAATTTTTTTGTAGATTCTTGTTTATGTTCATATAGTAGCAACATTTCTTCTAAGAAATTGATTGTGATTGTTTCCCATTTTTTATATTCCCCCTTTGTCACTCACCATGCTAAAGAATCTGTATGTCATCAGTGAGAAACTGGATTTTTATTTCTTCTATTGAACATATTTTTAATATGAACTATTGTTTCGTGACTAAATCACATATAGTTTAATGTCTCAATTACATCATTAGCCCTGAACTCTTCAATCTCTTTATTGGTAGTATTATAATCATAACTGAGACAGTGAATTATGTTTAATAGATAATTTAATAATGAATTATAATCTCTTAATTTATATGATAATTTATATCATTTAATTTGATCAATAAAATGTTTCTGCATAACTCCATTAACAGACAGCAAATTTTTATATGGTTGAAAATTAATTCACTGAAATAACTTAATATCATTGGTAAAAATATTCTTTCAGACTATAATATTATACATTAATCAATATTCATATTGAGTCTCTGAATTTTCTTCTATTTTCTTTAACAATTTTTTATATTGTATATCATATTTTTCACGCTTTAATCACAATAAAACCTTACTAACAAAGTCATAATGCGATACAGAAAGTTTTTTATTTAAAATATTATTAAGAAGATTATTTGTAGCTACTTTTGATGTAAATATTATAGGTAATAAAAACTGAGGCATTGTTGAAATAATGTAGTATGGAAATTTATCATTAAGAATTAGCTCTAGTTGTTTTTTATTATCTGATCTTTTTAAAAGATTATACACTCCTCATTGAAACAATTTAGAAATATATTCTCAGTCTTTGGGATCAATTTTCATTTGATATTTATAAGACGATATTGTATTCATATTTTTAATAATATTTTTAACAATCTCTTCATCTGTATCTCATCACACAATCAAATCTTCACTTTCCTCAAATTCTCACGCTATAGAAGGTAATGTAATTTTATTGTGAAAACCATTATATGAGTCAAGATCAGTTATTTCATTAATGATAGTTTTGTGCTCATTGATTTTTAATTTCAGTCTTTCAAATAAATATCATTTTGTTTCTTCTAGAAAATTAATGATTTGATCTTTATTATTATTAACTCAATCTATTATAATTTTTATATCATCTACATATCTTGTAGTTTGAATAATGAGCTTAAATTTATTTGCTATTTTATGTATTTCAAAGTCGAAGGGAGTAAGATATATGTCTCAAATTATACTTGATATATAATTATGATCCGATTGTGGTATTCATTTTGTAAAATAAAATAACATTAATTCCTTAATTTCATTTTCTATATCTATATCAAATTCATATTTTTTTAAATCACTAGGGGATGAGTATGTTCTTATAACATCTGTCAATAGAATGTCTATATCCAAGGAATCATAATAATCTCTTATATCCAAAGAAATTACAGTTTTATCACCACTATCATATGAAGTTAATTTTTCTAGAACATTTTTATACTTTTTATACTGCTCATAATAATATTCATTAATTTTAATAGTATTTTTATCCCAAGATAGCACTGGATATCAATGAAAAGCAGCATTCTTTAAGAACTTATCTTTGTAAGTTTTAATGTTATTTGATACCCTTCGTAAATAAAGACCAATTCAATAATATAGCCACATTAAATGAAATGATAGATATTTTTGATGTCTAATACCAATTAGTCACTTAGATCATATTATATCAAGTGAATTAAAATATTGTGGATATCAATAATAACTTCATTCAGAAATTATTTTCTCAATAGTTTTAAAATCGGTTCACTCCAAATTTATTGTATTCAGTAAGTGAAATTGCAATGTATCATAAGATTTGAATTTATTTTCAGAAAATAATAAAATTTGGTTTTTTAATATATCAATAGAGATATCTAAAAATCACTTATCAGACAATAATAATCATAATCTAGACATATAGCATATAACAAACTAAATAATCTTCCATCCTATCATAAATAAACGCTGTACTTCCACCTGTGTCTGAGTCTTAGCAAGCAAGTCAGCGACTAGTTTCCTCTTTTTATTTTCTAGTGAGTCTTCTTCATCATAAAGCTTTCTTCTGAGGTCTTTAAATCTTACTTCTTTGGTCAGTATCTCCTTTTCTATCTTAGCTCTGGAGAGGATGTCTTTTTGTTTGATAGCTTCACTTTTCATTTGAGAGATTTCTCTTTGGAGTGCTTTGACTTTGCGTTCGAGTGTAATACGGATATCATCTGCCCACTTATCCAATTTGTGAATTTCATCACTAAAGTAATTATTGGTATATTCTTGTGAGATAGCTTGGATATCAGATTGTCTGTGTTGTGTATAAGTTTCTAATGCTGTTTTTTGCTGGTCAGATATAGTAAACTTATTATCGATGATCTCTGAGGGGACTTTAAGTAAATCTTCTCCCACTTGTGGATCTAGCTCATTATTTTGTTCATCTATACAACTCACAATCAAATGCTCTTCCAGATACTCTGTCCCCGTTACACGAAGAAGATCCACAGTCAGATATCATGATATTCATTTATATTGCTCCAATAGACTTAGCTTCCCATCATATTTGCTTAGATCAAACAATAAAATTTGTTCTGACAGCGATTGTTGTTTACAATAGTCTATGATATATGTTCCTAGTGTTGAGTTTGTTCTGAGGATATGTGCTCCAATTTTGTTTTTATCATCCATAAATACATATTTTCCAAGCTCTATATCATTGACTGGTGCTTTATGTAGCACAAAAGACATCTGTCTATCATCAAAGTCTGCATATCATTGGAGCGCAAATTGTGCACATGATCGGAGAAATTTTTTGGTATGATCAACTACTATTGAAGTCTGCTCTTTGCTGTCTTGAAGTCTTGCTGCCACTTGCTCATCAAATTCATCCAATACGGTCTGCTTTGTAGTTTTCATTTTATCTTCAATAATGACCTCCATTTTTTGTTGAAGATCATCAAATGCTGAGTCAATTTCTTCTTTTGTTCTACAAGTCTGGAAAATTTCTAAGATCTTTCTCTCGATGTCGAGACCAGATTCTAATTGTCATAAAATCTCATCACTTGATCCAAACATACCGTTGAAAAGATTGAGTTTATCGCTGAGAAGTTCATAGACTCTTTCATCAGCTCTATTATCAGTATTGATCAGATTGATCACTGTCACATCATGTTGCTGACCATATCTATGACATCTTCCTATCCTTTGTTCCACTCTCTGAGGATTCCACGGAAGATCGTAATTGATCAATAAACTACAAAATTGCAGATTTAATCACTCTGCTGCACTTTCTGTAGCAATCATAATATCGGCATGATCTCTAAAATAATCAACAAGTGCGTTTCTTACATCAGCAGTTTTTGATCATGTTACTTTGCTCGTATTGTTAGGATCGGTTTTTCGTTTTTTGTATACTTCAGTTGTTTCTTTACTTTCATTAGTTCCATTAAAGCAAACTATTTTCTTATCATAACCGTGCTGGATCAGATACCTATAGAGATAGTCTTGTGTTCTTCTCGATTCTGTAAAGATAAGCACTTTTCTATTTGCTTTCTTACCATCTGCATTTTTCGTATCTTCTATAATTTCGAATGCTTTAGTCAATGCAGATAGTAAACTTTCAAGTTTTGAATCTGTCTGTATAGATTTTCACAATTCAATGATAGATTGTACTTTTTGAAATGTTACTTGAAGTTGTTTCGCTTCCATAGCACCCACTCCTGAATACATAACATCTATTGATTGTTCTCATTCTTTTTCTCCATCAAATTCTTCTTGATATAATGCTACAATATCATCATCTTGGGTTAAATCTTCTTCTCATCACGATCACACAAGCGCATGAGTTTTTATTATTTCTCCTTCAATAATTTTATGTTTTTCTATCAATCATTGGGATTCTAGATGATCAATTTTTGCTTGAATTTTATATAATAATCCATGGAGTGTGCCACTAATTGCATGAAATGAAGAAGCTAAAATTTTCCAATAGATAAATAGGACAAAATAATTAGGTTGCCCATTTTTAGTCTTAAAAAGATCATCTGTCATCATAAAATCAGTAATAGCTTGATGATATTGTGATTCTTGTGATGTCCATTTATATTCCTGTGTATATGCTCTCCTTTGTGTGTATTTGATATATGCACTTACATGTTTTCTCAGTGTTCTATGTACAACTGGGGCAAGTCTTTTTTTAAGATCATGCAAAAGTGCTGTATTTGTTTTTTGATTACAATATTGTTCTTTAAACGATACTATATCTCCAAACATATAGTCATCCAAATAAGATGTTAATCCATAAAGTTCTAATAAGTCATTTTGTAATGGCGTTGCTGTAAGTAGAAGCTTCTTACTATGATATAATGCGTCTTTGAGCCTTTTTGCTCTAGAAATTCTTTTGGTGTCATCATAGATTTCATCATCTTCTACTACACTTATTTGTTGCGATATAGTAAGTTTATCATTGAGTAATGATGGTTTTTCTACAAAAATATCTGCTTCTTTTTCTAAATCCTTGTAAACATTTCTAAGCTTATGTGCCTCATCCATCACAACTACATCCCAATTTATCTCTTCTATGTCATCAGCATATCTTGCAGCAAAATCATAAGAACAGATCACAATACCACTATAATCAAAGGGATTTTTCTTATCTAACTTTTTGATTGAATTATATATTTTACTCTCCAAAATTATGCTTGGCAATTGAAATTTATCATTTAATTCATTTAGCCATTGTTTTCTTAATGAAGCAGGAGCTATAAGCAAAATTCTTCTTTTATGTTCAGACCATAACTGACACATAATCAGTCATGCTTCAATAGTTTTTCAAAGTCCAACTTCATCTGCAAGCATAACCCCTTGTCATAAAGGATTTTTAAAGAAAAATAAAGCTGCCTCTATTTGATGAGGATTGAGATCGATAGTTGCATTTATCACGCTACGCATAACTCTTTCTAGTCCATTGCTTGGAGTTTGAAGTGTCAGGTAATGAGCATAGTATGAAGTATTGTAATTATTCATAAACTATTAGATTTATAAAGCACCACTCAATACGAAACCTATTTTTTAAATAACAAAAAAGGCACCATAATTGTGGTGCTTATAAAGATCACAATTGGCATAATGCACAACCAGACTTTCCACAACTATAGTGCTTTCTTTTCTGGTTACGCAAAATGCAGAATCGTGTGATTATACCAATCTTCTGTTAATCTTTATAAGCCCTGATACTATACCTATCCCCTCCCCGAAAATCAAGGTATAAAAAAAGAGCAGGACACCCACTCTCGTTATTATCTCTAATCTCAATCAGCAGTATATGATACAGTATTATTTCTTTACCTCTCTACTTCTGACACTTACAAATCCCACTACAGCAACTACAAAGAAGATTACAAAAAACCACTGACTTTTCGTGAATCGTCCTACAAATTCTGCTTGGCTATCTTGTCTGACATATTCCAACATGAATCTCACACCCGAATACAAACCAAGAAATACCATCGAAAGCTGTCAGGCAGATCGTTTTTTGGTGAGTACTTTTTTGAAGAACAATACCCGGAGGATAAGAGCTATCATCCCTCATTCAAAGATCATAGAGAGAACATTAGTATTAAATCTCAGTTCTGGTCCAATCTTATCATAGATATACAGAAGATGAAGTTGCTCCATCAACTGTCATAATCAACTACCTCTAAATGCTTCAGATACTACTCTACCATACAGTTCTTGATTCAGAAAATTCCCAAATCTTCAGAAGAAAATACCCAAAGGGACGATAGGGATCATCGCATCAAACATTGCCAAAACATTTTTATTCTTACTATCCTTCACGGGAGAAAGATAAAAAAAGTAGATCATAACACTCACGACAACACCAATAATACCTCCGATAAATGACATACCTCACTCCTGAAAAGCCAATATTTTTAGTGGGTGTGCTACAAAATATGATCGATCATAAATAAATACATGTCATAATCTTCATCAGATCATCACACCGATCAGAAGCGAGAGAATAAATCCATCCAGATCTTTACCGATAACATCATCAGCAGCTGTTCCTCTATACCATCACTGTCTCTGCCCATATGAAAGCAGGACATATCAGATCAAGAAACTCACAAAATACATAATACCATATCGATACACATGGATTCATCAGAGAGAAAAAGCAATCATCGCTATCACAAAAATAAAAAAAACATCTCCCTATATATTAGAGAAATGCTTCCAAAGCTTCAAGTGAAGATTGTACTTTCAGATGAAACGAGAGATCTTTATCCACAAACGAAGGAATCATTTTGGCAAATTCTTGCGGTTGTTCATCATATTGCCACAGTGCTGAAAGATAATAGTGGACAAGATTCTTCATCACATTATCTTGTGGATATCCATGTTCATCACTAATTTTTTCATACGCAGTGTCATAGTGTTTTCACAGAAGAATACTCTCTCTCATATTCTCATGAATCGAATATACAAACAGTTGTTGCGTCATATTCATAACGGTTTCTAGGAGTTCATAACGCAGTTTTCCATAAGGAGTTGTGATTTTAATAATATGACCATCATCCAGAGCATAAATAGCAATCATAACATTACCATCTATAAACGGATACGTACTTGTCTCTGCGTATGCAATAATTTTGACATTATCAAATTCACGTTTCCATTCTTTTGCAGCTGCTGTATCTGTCAGATTCATTAATGGTACAATCTCTTTATTCGACGTACCTTCCAAAAAGAACATATCTGACTGAGATCACTGTAAATCATCGGACTTGATATACTCCTCAAGATTCTTCGTACTATATCCCAAATCTTTTAATAATGAAAGTGGTGCTGTCTGCAAAGTACCGATATCAGGAAGAGTATAATAACGAATTCCTTCTTGGCGTAATAAGACATTATTACGATAACACGCTCATTTTACCCATACCATAGTATCAGAAGAAGAAGGTGGTATATAGAAGTTATCACCATAATCTTCAAGGACAGTATGTTTATGAATACAAGCATAACGAGAAAGCATATCAACTGCTTGCGACATAATTTCTTGTGATGTTTGTGGTGTATCAACAAAGACCATATCTCCTTTATATTCTTCAAGAAGACGAGCTTGAATATCAGCAATATTACTTTGTATCAACATAATACTTTTTTTGTTTCAGAGTTTCTCTCCATTGGTCAGTAAGGTTTTTACTTTATCAGAGACCATAGGATTCTGCATCAAGAGAGAACGAGTCGTACTATCCTGAGCAAAGAGCGGTACTACAAATAGAGTACCAATAAGAAATAAGGTTGCACTACATTTTGAAAAATAATTCATAACAAACGAAGACTAAAGAACCTCCAATAGCGAACTAACACTATCCGGTTATACATCTGTGTGGTCTTTGTGTGTGGGTAGTAAGAGATAGGTTAATCAAAATTTTTAATAACGTCTTTTCACATATAAGGTTGTAATACCGTAGGGATACGGATAGATCCATCAGGATTTTGATAGTTTTCAATCAACGCAATTAAGAAACGTGGACAAGCTAATACCGTATTATTCATAGTATAACACGTTTTTACTTTACCATCAGCATCACGATAACGGAGATTTAATCTACGTGCTTGGAAGTCTAAGAACGAGCTTGCCGAATGTGTTTCACCGTATGCATCTCTACTGGGCATCCAACATTCGATATCATGAGAGATATATTTTCCAAGTGACATATCTCCAGTACAGAGAGCAAGAAGACGATAAGGAATCTCTAAATCTTTCAAGACTTCTTCTGAATTAGAGAGGATACGATAATGTCGTTCATAGGTCATCTCTTCATCAGCAGGCAAGATCACAACTTGTTCTACTTTATTAAACTGATGAACACGATACAAACCACGAGTATCTCTACCATAACTTCATGCTTCACGACGGAAACATGGTGAGAGTCAGACAAATGTTTTTGGTAGATCTGATAGTTCAAGTATTTCATCTCTGTGATACGCCGTGAGTGGAATCTCAGCTGTAGCGATAAGCCACTTATCATCACGTTCCATACAGTAGGCATCTTCTTCTCCTCCTGGAAAGTATCCAGTACCAACCAAACAACTCGTATCTACCATATAAGGAACATTCATAGGCGTAAACCCTTTCTTCACCATTTTTTGGAAGGCATATTGGAGAACAGCTTGTTCAAGTAACGCACCATCACCAGTCAGGACATAACTACGAGCTCATGATAACTTCACTCCTCTCTCCACATCCAACATCTTATTCTTCTCCATCAAGGCCACATGATCTTGGAAAGGAAAATCAAATTGTGGTACACTACCCTCTTTTCTTACTTCTACATTCTGTGTTTCATCTTTTCACACTACTACTTCTGGATGGATCACTTGTGGGACTTGTAACATCAAAAGGTTGTATTCTGACAGAACATCATCGTACTCCTTCTGATATGATGAGATTTGGTCTTTAAGTGAGGTAGCTAGATCAATATTACGTTCTTGACCAGCTTTTTTTTGATCAAACTTCAGTTGATCTATCATACCTTGAAGGTGTTTTCTCTTATCATCCAAACTCAACAGCAAGTCTAAGTCAAGTACTCTGTTTTTAGATTGAATTGCCTGTTTCACACGATCAACATTCTCACGAATAAAATTGATGTCTAACATAAGATTATTGAAAAAAGAGTAAAAAACCATAACAATAACCCTTCATTATATCTATT
This sequence comes from candidate division SR1 bacterium Aalborg_AAW-1, assembly GCA_001007975.1. Lineage (GTDB taxonomy): Bacteria > Patescibacteriota > Gracilibacteria > Absconditabacterales > Absconditicoccaceae > Aalborg-AAW-1. The sequence continues at coordinate 123,882 of CP011268.1, forward strand.
TGTCGGTACTAATACAAGTTATTTTTCTTTAATAATATATTTCATCATAAAAATCTAAAATAACAAGACATTATCATATTATATCAACGCTGAAAATAGTCTTTCTCACAAGAATCACTATGATTATGGAGTAATTTATTATACTACAATAACACATGAGTAATACTATCATGCAGTCCACAACCAAATCACCATGGAGATATATGTATGGTGTTTGATTAGCTGTCTTTATCTTAAGCATCTTAGTCTATGGATGAACTTTTTTGGCTAATATGCGATTGGATAGTAGAATACAAACCAGAAAATCTGAACTCCAACAAGTTGAAGATCTTATCGCTAAAATTGGGTCAGAAAGAGCTTTCTTTTCATATAAATTTGCAGAATGAACCAATAGCAAACAAGGCATCAAACGATCAGATCAGATTACTGCTCTCGTCACAGTATTGAGAAAAATTCAAGCCAACAATTCAATTGGTGCCAATGCAATCCAACTCTCTGATTTCTCTATATCACCTACAGAACTTACGCTCAAAGGGAAAGTCAGTAATTTAATTCTTCTCTACTACTCATCTGAAGCAAATAACTATATTAATCTTATTGATCGTTTCGCTGAACTTCCCTTTATTACCAATATTGCTATCAAAAAATATAACAAAGTAGGTAACTTCTACGAATTCTCTTTACAAGCTGATATTAATCCCAATGTTATTCTCGAACAAAACACCACAACCACTCAACAACCAATCACCACAACTGGACAGCAACAAAACAGCGCCAGTACAAGCGGCAGCATCACAACCACTGGAAGCACAAACTAATACTGTAGCAGCGACTCCACAAGCGAATAAAGTAACCTTAGGATCGTTGCTACAAGGAGGAAATGCTTCAAACGTACCTGTTGTATCTAGTGGTGGAAATAAAACACTCTCTACTGTTCAAGAGCAGAGGTTTTTGAGTGTGAAATATAAAATCTACACACTCATTATTGCAAGTGCATTGATTATACTCTATGGACCACTGACGAGTGCCGTACAAGTGACTATGAACAAATGGAAAGAAGGAAATGATCTTACAACCAAGATCAATCAAAGAATTGATGACCAAAAAGATTATCAAGTCACGACAGACTTCATCAAAGAAATAGAAAATAATAAGGCAGAAGTTATTACTTGTATCAATCAAGAAGTATGATGTGACAATTTACCTGATACCATCAAAGAAAAAACTGAAACAGTAAAAGACTATATACAAATTGGTGATCTTACAAAACCTAAAATGGCTATCAATGAATCCAAAATTCTGAAAAGTATCAATGAATTTATTACAAAAAGCTCACTTTCCTGACCAGATGAAAGAAAATATAATGGTACAGTCACTGATATATCTATAGGAGATAATGAGATTCTTGATAATAATATTGTTCAAGTCCCTATCAATCTCACCATCACCTTCAATACACAAGACAACCTTATTGATTTCCTAAATAATCTAGAAAATAGAATATTCTATGATCAAGTAGATGGACTCAATAATAGTGTCTTATATAAAATTCAAGAAATCAAATATGATATTGTAAACTATAAAGATTCACAAGATGTAGAAGTAAGTCTATATGCTTATGCTTATAACAAATAATAATCTTAATTCTTAATATTCTCTTTCAATGATTGACGATCTTATTAAACAACTTATTATCAACTCTGACAAAGGATCTTTTGGTATCAAAGATAAGATTTTGCTCTTCAAAGAATTAGGAAATCTGTTAAAAGGATGAATTGGAATTGCAGAAGGACTGAAAATAGTAGGAGATAATAGCGATAATTACGCCATCAAAGATCTTGCATACACTCTCAAAGAACAAGTCAATCAAGGAAAAAGTTTATCAAGTTCTTTGCTAAAATTTCCACAGTATTTTGATGAAACTGATATTGCAACAGTACAATCTGGGGAATCATCTGGTAACTTAGACGATATCCTTCTTATGATAGGGTGAGAGTATGCGTATATCAATACTCTTAAGAAAAAATTCGTAGGAGCACTTACCTACCCTATTATTCTTATTACTGTATCATTATGAGCAGTACTAGCACTATTTATGTTTATCTTGCCAGCTATTTTTGAAATTGCTGATCAGTTTGATGCACAAGAATTACCATGGGTCACAAGAATACTCAAACAATTTTCTGAGTATCTTGCAGCAAATGGATTAAGTATATGATGAGTATTGCTTTTTGTAGGATTCGCGATCTTTGTCTTTGTATCTACAGAAAAAGGACAGAAGAAATTTTACGAACTTCTGTTCTGAGTTCCTGTGATAGGTAAAATGATAAAAGCATATTATCTTATCAGGTTTTCAAGATACACCAAAATGCTCCTAGAATCAGGAATAAACTATAGAACTATTTTCAAGATGCTCAAAAGTGTAATTTCCAACCCTGTCTTTACACCAGTATTTGAAAAAACTATCTCTTGATTAGATCGTGGTCTAACAATTTATGATTGTATCAAAGATGACACTACACTTATACCAAGTAGTGTAGCAGCACTCATCAAAGTCTGAGAACAAACAGCAACCTTACCTCATACCTTTGATACCGTCATTGGTATCTATCAAGAAGAACTTGATCACTATATTGCAAATCTCTCTAAACTTATTGAGCCGGTAATGCTTATTTTTGTATGAGGTATAGTCATTATGATCGCTCTATGAGTATTTGGTGTGATTATGAATATTATGGACAGTGTAGCAGTATAATATACTAGATATCTTTACCATCATTACTCATCCCATGAACTATAAGGCATTTACGCTTATCGAGATCCTGATTGTCATATCAATTATTGCAATACTATCATTGGTAAGTCTCAGACTAAATTGGTGACAGATTGGAGAAATGGAAGCTATGAATGAGAGAGAACAACGATTAGCTTGGCATAGAAAACAAAACAATCTTATCACCAATACAAACTATATACAAGGCAATAAAATCAGTGAAGTCACATTCCAATACAGTCAAACAGGTATTACTATGATCTCTTCATGAGGACAGGAATACTTTCCCTTCCATAAACAAACCTTGTCATGAGATACTATTCTTACGAAACAAACCTTGTCATTATGATGTACTGCTACTAATACAACCATAGAACTCATAGGAAAAACAAAAAATACTTGCTTTACTCTCAATACTCGTTTATGCTCTCGAACACCATGCACAAGCAGCAACTAAGTCAGAAAAAAGCCTTTACACTCATTGAGATGCTTGTAGTAATTTTTGTATTGTGAGTAGGAATATTGAGTATTGTAGTACTTATTACGCGTAATCTTTCACTCACCAAAAATATCCATATTCAAAACAGTGCAACCATCCTAGCTAGAGAAGGTATTGAATTAGCATATAATTACAAGAACACGAATACCATGCTTTGATATCCCTGGAACTGTGCAATAAGAACGACCACTACAACAAGCGAAGATAATTGTGAGCAATACTTTTATACCTGAAATAGCAATAATTCTAGATTTAGAGTAGACGGCATTCTTCAGAATCAATCACAAGTGATACTCACGCCAGTATCTACAGCAGCACAAGATTTTGACACGATATGGAATGAAACACAATTATACCTGACTGGTATCAATGTCGGGAATAGTACTATCACATGATACACCCATGAAGGAGGATCTCCATCACCATTTGCAAGATTTATTAGCTTTACAGGAATGTCCAATCTACCTCAAGGGAGTCCTATAACCTCACAAGACATCCATCATATCACTTCTACAGTACTCTTTCATATCAACAATACAACTACTGGACAAGTAAGTTTGGAATCTTTTATTAGCAACCCACGTTAAATTCTATGAAAAAAGCATTTACCTTGATAGAACTTCTCCTCGTTATAGTCATATTTGGGATACTCAGTATGTTGCTTTTTCGTACAATGGGAGAGATGATAAGAACCAATGCGAGAGTACAACAAGAAAAAATATTAGCAACAGAACTCATCAATATTCAAACCACCGTCAACAATATTGCAGAACAATATCCTTACATTAATCGAGAACAATACCAAGACCTTCCTGATAGTGCACGTTGATTTGTCTCTGAACTCCATCTTACAAACTGATCAGGAGAAACTCTTACCTTACAATGAACTTGAGATTGTGCAGTATCATGATGCTCATTACAAGCCCTTATCAACAATACTGAATCCATCAAACTTACAAACTCAAATCTCACTAAAATCAGCAACATCACATTTAAACTTCTTCCAACACAATATTATACAGGTACACAGTATACATCAAACAACTTTACAATTTCTACAATATCTGCACCATGATTCTGGATATTTGGGACACTCACCAATCATCTCAAAAATAACGCACCCAACAAAGTATCCTATACTCTACAACACTTCATCAATCTTCAAGAACCTGAAGAGAAAGAGAATCAAAGCTCAAACAATACTCAACAAACTGGACCATAATAATTCTATATCATATCTTTTAATACTATCAAACCTGATGATCACTACAATAAGCAGACATCAATCACCATGATACAAAGGGAATATATCCCTGATGATGCTTTTTGTATTAGCTATTGGTTCTCTCATAGGATTAATGTCGACATGATTCGTGCAAGATATGATCTCATCAAGCAGTCAGATTCGTGATTTTTATCAAAGCTATTATATTGCCAAAGGAGGTCTAGAATTATGAACACTTGCAGTAAACAGATATGAATATGGATTTGAGGATCAACTCAGTGGAACTACTCTTATTATGAATAATCTCAACTGTAAAAAAGATTGTAATCTTAATCTGACCGTAAAATCACGTATTACTACTGATGATAGTAATGGTATCACTATCAATACGAATCTTGAACCCATAGCCAATCATAGCTGTACGTTCTCTACTCCTGATAAATTTACGCTAGCTCCTGGAGAATCAAGCATTATACCTCTCTTTGCCGATGAAAGAAAATTATCAGTACAGGGACCCAATACTATTCAAAATATCCTCTCACAAACTCCTCAATATAACCTCACTCTCGCGAATAGTGAATGAGCAGCACAATCGCATCCGATCGGTGTAGGAGTAGTATTATGAACTACACACCAGAATGAATATAATATTCAAGATATCACAGCACAACAGCAACTCTATATCACAGGCACCATAAGTGATACTCTCAACATTCAAAGTTTCCTCTACAATACGAAAGCTCTTGATCCAAGTTCTCAAGCACAGATTATGAGTATTGCTGATAAATTTTCTTGAAATCCAATAGCATGAGATCCAAATAATGATCGCTTTAATTATCTCTACATTACGAATATTTCACCTACAAATAGTCTATCTTATTGTCTCACGATAAAACCTTCTGCATACGGTTATGTCAGCGACAAAAGTATTGTAAGTGCAATAAGCACTTATGGAACTACATCACTCTGACTACAAGCACAAGTAAGAAAACCGCTTCTAGAATATGTTATTAGACCCTATACGGAATAAGGAACAATATTATATCATTTTTACAAGATAATGTGCTAACAGAATAATAGCACATAATGCATTATAATCCTTGCAACCCTTTTCAACCTCCCTATAGTCTTAGTATCAAAAACAAAAACCAAACCGATCTGTATTTCAGATCACCCCTAAAAAACATTGTGTATCAATATTCTACCCAGTGAGAGCACGCCAAAATTCGTCTCCCATTCCTGCTATTTTGCTTTACTACTCATCATTAGTTATACAGTTTACTATTGTATCACTACTGCTGACTATTGAAGTCTGCCAGGAATGGCAGATACCACTAGTCGCAAGGATTATCCTTAGCGATTTTTTCTTTTACAAAAAACAATAAAAAAAAGAATAAATATATGCGTATATATATTTAAAACAAATGAAATCATATTGAAATAAACAACAACATCAGTATAAGTAGAGTATTCAATTTATTTTATTAGTAAAATATACAATCATGACACAAATAACGGATGAAAACACTACAACACCAATCACAGAAGATACTGATCTTCAAAACATACTCGATCAAGCACAAGAAACTCAAGATACCAAATCACAAGAGCTCTCTCTTGAAGAACTGCAAGCAAAAATTAAAGAACTTGAATCTAAACTTGCTGATGCAGAAGCGATCACCAAAAAAGCTCAATCTGACTATATTCATATGAAGTTTGATTTTGATAGTTATATGAGACGCAATGAAGAATCAGCGAAAACTGCCAAAGTCGATACACTCGTCGATGTGGTCAAGAAATTTACCCCTTTTATCGATGGTCTCCGCCAATCATTAGCAAATATACCAGACGAACAGAGAGATGATGTACTGGTTCAAGGAGTACAGATGGTCTACAATAAGTTTATCTCCTCTCTCGAGATGATGGGTATACAAAAAATAGAATCTCTCTGACAGACACCTGATATCGAGCTCCACGAAGCTGTGTCTGCCCTCCCTGTCACGGATGAGACACAAAAAGGTAAAATCATTCAAGAATTTGAACAAGGATTTATTTACGATAAGTGAGATATTAAAAAGGTAGTTACTCCAGCGAAGGTTGTGATTGGACAGTAAGATTTTTATGATAAAGTCGACTTATGAAAAAACTTATAATATGAGTTACAGTAGTCTTGTTATGAGCTTATTTCATATTTATATGAAAAAAAACATTTTCTATAATAAACACTGACAACTCAATAAAAGAGTCTGTCAATTCTACCAATAGTCAATTACAGGTTAAAGAACAAAGAAATCTTGACGATCTTGATAGATTTCTCCTATTCAATTTTGGTCAAGATTTTTGTTCAGAAAGTAAAAATAAAAATCATACTTTTATCACTAAAACTGTATTATCTGGTAATAGTAATAATGAACGATTTGTTCAATTTAAGATTAGTAATTATGAATATATATCATGAACAATAATACATTGTCAGGACTGATGAGGAAATATCATGATAAAAAAACATAATCAACCACCATTCTATATTATTACACATCAATATGATATGATATCATGATGATCAGATCCAATTCCAGGCGAACGATTATCTCAACTCATACAAAAAGAACAAACACACATTCCATATCATCAAATCCTAGAACAAGAAACTAAAGTATTTTTTGAACAATAATGTTAGTGATTGAAAATAAAGATAAATTTCTTATAATGTAATATATGAACATCTCCCACATCCCCACATCTCCCTGAGTCTATCTCTTTAAAGATCGTAAAGAGAAGATTTTATATGTTGGGAAAGCAAAAAATCTGGCGAGAAGAGTCTCACAATATTTCACTCCCTGATCAGTGCGGAAACAGGACATGGTAGCAAAAGCTGCTCGTGTGGATTTCATCGAAGTAAGAAACGAATCAGAAGCACTCTACCTAGAAGACAATCTCATAAAAACCAATAATCCTGAGTATAATCGTCTCCTGAAGTGAGACAATAGTTATATCTACCTCAAGATCACCAAAGAAGAATTTCCACAGCTCTTTCTCACGAGAATGAGAAAAAACGATGGAGCAACGTATATAGGACCGAAAAACAATACCTGAGATCTTCGTAAACTTATGCATTATCTCCGTCAAATATACAAATATAGAACTATGAAATCTGGAGAATTTAAACAAGGAAAGCTCTCTTCAGATATTTATTTTGGGCTTGATAAAGGATGGTCCGTCATTGCAAAATACAAAGACGATATCATTGCGAGAAATGATGCAATACGCAAGAGTTGAATAGTCTTGGATAAATCTTACGAAGAATATAAACGCGAATACAAAGACATCGTTAAATCTATTACTTCATTTTTTGAAGGAAATACAAAAGAAGTAAAAAACAAGATCATGAATGATATTGATGAAGCGATATCCAAAGAACATTTTGAACGATGTATCAACCTCAAAACGATTCTCACTCAAATTGATGCTTGGACAGAAAAGCAACATGTCGTTCTTGCTCCTAACTATTCTGGACACATCATCACCATCAACGAACTAAAAAACTATCGAGTTATTATCATGATCAAAATTTTTGAAGGGAAAATTACAGATGTTATTAGAGAGAAAAAGCCCAAAGATGAATGGTCACTCAATCAAATGAAAGCATCATTAGAAATAGATCTTAAAGAAACATTTGTTATGAAAGAAACCGATAGTAATACATGATGATCTGTCATTGCGAGGAGGAACGACGAAGCAATCCATAGTGAATGAAGATGAACAAATATACTCTACTCCTCTTCACTCAAAACGCTTAGGAAAGCACAACGAAAAGAAATCAATGAACTTCTTGAAAAATTTCTCCAATCCTATATTGCAAGTACTACTTTTGATACTGAAGAAAACCTCACACAAGACTTGTTACAAACGCTACAGGACAGATACCATCTCCATAGATTTCCATACCGTGTAGAATGTATAGATATATCTCATTTCTCTGGATCAGCCATCTCTGGATGACTGTCCTGTATGCAAGAATGACTCCTCTATAAACACGGATATCGCCATTATAAAATCAAAACCCTCGAAGACACAAAATGAAACTATTCCAATGATTTCCTTTCTCTACAAGAAATTGTCGTCAGAAGATTTGGACTTAAAAAGAAAACATCATCCTGACAGAATAACGAAGCTCATATTGAATATCCAGACGTTTTCATCCTGGATGGAGGACAGTGACAGCTTAACATCTTACGTGAATTATGTCAGATATTTCCTTGTTTACAAACCATCATGAAAGAGAAAACGAGCTTTATTGCATTAGGTAAAGGAAAGGCACGTAAAGAAAGTGCTAAATCACAAGGAGAAACAGAAATGATCTACTATTTTGATCAACACTGAGAGATACAATCTCTTGCTCTCATCTATGATACCGCAGACAGATTACTTACTAAACTCCGTGACGAAGCTCATAGATTTGCCAACAAATACAGGACTATGAGAATGGGGCAAGAATGGAAGTAATACTTCTTGTATTTATACTACCATATCAGTATAGTAAAAAAAATTGAACACAAAGTAATGATTTAATTTTCTTTTTCCAATGGCACGAATACTCTCACTTATACTTCTTAGTGTTTTTACTATCACTATTTTTGTATTATATTATATTGATTACAAAACTATTAGACCAAAACATAAAAACCCTAAGATATCATTCATCATACCATGTTATAATGATGGACATCTGGTAAAACAATGTATTGAAAGTATCTATGCTAGTTATGACAAAAATAATCTAGAACTTATCGTCGTCAATGATTGTAGCAAAGATAATTCAGCAGAAGTGATTCAAGAGATGCAAAAAGTATATGACTTTGTTTTTATCAACCTTCCACAAAATGGTGGTAAATCTGATGCACTGAATCATGCAAGTAAGCGAGCAAATTATGATATCATATCCTTTATCGATGCAGATGCTGAGATCAATCCAGTAGCACTCAATGATGTATTAGATAGATTTGAAATGGATCCGAAGATCTGAGCGATATCATGTCCTTATCTTCCTTCTAATATGTGATCATTTTGGTCCTATATGCAAGACATCGAATATACCATGCTCAAATTTGTACAATGATCCTACAATATCAAATCTGCGCTTGCAGCTCGATGAGGATGTCTTACCGTTAGAAAAAAAGCATTTGAAGAAATAGGAGGATTTTCTCTTCATGCGATTACAGAAGACATGTACTTAGCAATGCATATGAATAGATTTGGACGAAGAGTACAACAATCTAACTGTCAGATTAGAAGTGAAGTACCCGACACCTTCAAAACATGGTTAAAACAAAAAATCAGACGATGTTCAGGTGCTGTACAAGCATTCCTGTCTCATGTACCAGTCTGGATTCGCAATCCTATGCATGTCATCTATACATCTCTTATACACATCGTAAGTATTGTAGGTACGGTGGCATTAGTTACAAGACTTATTGTCTTCTGAGAGTTATTTGATATACTCATGACATTTACTGATATTCTCACCTTCAAACATGGATGGAATTTTTTCATGGCAGTCTATGGAAATGAAGTGATACATAATGTTATCTATACGAGTATATTTGCTCTTTTCTCTCTTCCTTATGTGATATTAGCGATTAAAAATAAGACACAAATCTGGAAGATCCTCCTTCTTATTCCTTATACAGTAGTCTATATGTCTCTGTATTCCGTAGTAGGACTCTACTCTACAGGACTTGGTATCTACAAATTTCTTACCTTAGAGAAAGGTAAAAGATCATGGTAAATTATCTACAATCTCAATTATATAAAAAGTGAAAGGAAATTCCAATCACTTTTTTCATGTAAGAGTAATACTTACCGTTTTTTCTTTGCAACGATTATAGAGTCATTTTCAGAGATGATTTCAATCACTTCTATCACTCGATTATCTCCAGTTCGTTTATCAACCATAATCACTGACTGTGTTGTCTTACCAGATTGGTAAGTTGTTGAATTTACTTTCCCATCAAGGATAGCAACTCGAACTTTTCCCAAACCACGTGTATTAACAGAGTAAACTTTTAATCCTTTAAGTTCCTCAGGTAAATTAGCTTCTGAACCATTAAGTGTTTGAGATGTTTCTCCTGGACTACAAGACAATATCAATGTAGCCATACACAATACTACAATAAGCTTTTTCATAATGTTTTTATTTTATCCTTGGATTGTTAATCGCCCAAGTAGAAATATAATACATAATATATATATGTCAAGTTATTTTTAATAAAAAAAATCTAGCATCTCACAACGAGAAGCTAGGAACTTTTCACTCTACATCCGCAGTCAGGCAGGTTTTAACTTATAAACGGTATCTTCACTCCCCAAGCTACGACTAGGTCTTTGAAGATGATATATACTCACAGAGCCATCAGAAGCACAAAGAATACAAAATTAATATATCATTCAATCGCAAAATATTTCTCTACTCTCTTACGGAACAACAATGATTGTATCATCACACCCAACCATCTTCCACCATCTAGCGCTGGTATAGGAAGGATATTAAAGATCGCAAGTGCGAACGAGATCATCGCCCCAAACGCCAAGAATTGTGCTCGCATACCACGTTCGATCAACACATCACCGAATTTCACAGCTCATACCGGACCAGACAGTCAGGAAAGTTCTTGTTGCACTTCTTTACCACTACCAGAGAAGAAACTAGCTCATAATGATCATAATCTATCTAAGGTCATTACTCCTTGAGAATATAATTCTTGTAATGCAATTGTTGCTGATTGTCATAGAGGAAACTTGAAAAATACATCATTAACAACACCTTGTTGTGGCATAGCAATTCATAAGAGACAATTATCACTTGGACAAGTTGCTGTCATAGGGATCAATTGATCTCACCTCTTTACTTCAATCATAATATCTTCACCTATGAAGCTTTGTAAAGTTTTCTGAAGAGTAAGAGAATTGACAGGAGTATTATTGATAGCAAGAATAGTATCATTTTCTTGCATTCCAATAGTACTTGCAATACTATCAGGCAACACTTCTTGGACAACAACCTCTTGAATCACTCATTCATCAATCAATCAACGCTCCATAAGAAAACTTACTGTTGGAGTAAGATAACTGTGTACAGTACTATCAGTTACATTATCAGGAAGTATCATAAGCGGACTCATTCCTCTCGTAAACAAGAACGTTAATACTCCCCATGCGAACAGGAAATTCACTGTTACTCATGCTAAGAGAATAAGCGTTTTTGAAAGAAAAGAAGCAGTAATAAAACTATCTTTTGCTTTAAAAGTTTCAGGATCTGACGGATCTTCTCCTTTGAGTCTTACGAAGCCACCGAGCGGAATAGCATTGAGTGTATATTCTGTACCTGATTTATCTTTCCAAAGTGTAGCCACTTTCGGAGGTATACCTAATCCAAATTCCAATACTTGTACTCCTGTCTTCTTGGCAGCGAAGAAATGTCCTAATTCATGAATAATAACCAAAAACATAAAGAGCACAATTCATAATATAATTCAAATCATAAGAAAATATACAACATATAAAAAACAATCAAGTATTATTGTAATCAAGTAGTAAAATGAATACAATAGGAAATAATACATTGATATATTTTATCAGAACATAAGATATGAATTTTTTTGACGCTCACACCCACCTCAATCAGTCAGATTTATATATCAATCGACAACACCATCTTCAAAACTTTATAAACGCAGGTGGGATTGGTTTAGTGAACATCGGTGTCGATCACACCTACAATACAAGAGGAATCGAGATAGCCAGTCAGGCACAGCAACTTTTCCCTCACACTATCGTAAAAACTACAATCTGATTACACCCCTATGAAGTAGCAATAGGAAATATTACCACAGAAAATATGGACGAAAAACTCAATCAACTTTACGAACTTTATAAACCTTCAAACAAAGACCATATTATCGCTATCGGAGAAATCGGCATCGATATTTTTCATCCCAATACAGAACATACACTACAATTACAAAAAGAGATATTCTGACTCCAATGTCAGTGGGCTCGTACTCTCGGGCTTCCGATCGTAATTCATAGTAGAGCAAATCGACAAGCTACCCATGAAGTCCTTCAAGATTTTACTGATCTGACGATCTACTTCCACTGTCGACCCTACTGACCTGATGAAATAAGAACAATCAAAGAAACCTATCCAAATTTTTATATAGGTTTTTGTGGGAATATCTCGTATCCGAAAGCAGAAAATATCAGAAAATCACTCCGATATCTTATCTATAATAATGAAGACTATCCAGACCATGTCATCTCAGGAAAACTCAAAGACATTTCTTCAGATAATCTCCCCTCTCATGTCAATGAAGCGGAGCAAAATAAGGAGAGGGGTTGGGGGTGAGGTAGATTACTCATCGAAACTGACGCCCCTTATCTTGCACCACAATCTCATAGAGGTCAACAAAACACTCCCACACTTGTGAAAGAAAATTATACTTATATTTCATCACTGTTATGACACGATATCTCAGAACAAGTCATAGAGAATAGTAAACAATGTTATAATCTTTGGAAGTAATATCATATTCATGTACACCCTATCATCATATCAGTATCATCTCCCAGAACATTATATTGCACAATCACCAGTTAAGCCAGCTCATGATAGCAAACTTCTTTTGTGTAAATATAATAATAATGGATTCAATCTATCAGATCATCATAGTTATAATCTCCCAGAACTCCTTGCACCAAACACTCTTCTCATAGCTAACAATTCACAAGTTTTTGCGGCACGTATTCCACTTCATAATACGAAAATCATACTATCATCTGGAGAAGAATCCATATTGGAGTCAGGAGAAATTTTTATTGTAAGAGTGCTATTTCATGAAGATGGAAGCATAGATCAGACACATTGCATCATCCGATGATCAGACAAAAAACATTTTAAACCAGGGAGTAAAATTATTATTTCTGATACTATCTACGGTTACTCAAAAGAATTCGTAGATGATGGAATCGTACGAGAAATTCATGGGACGACGCTTGAACATCTATGTCAACACTATGGAGACTATCCTCTCCCACCCTATATCACTGATACGAGCGAAGAAAACCAACAACTTTATCAAACATCATTTGGAAAACAGCAAGGATCAGTGGCGACACCGACTGCTTGACTCCATTTCACACCAGAGCTAAGAAATAAACTTTCTGAACAATGAATCAAACGAAGTGAAATTACTCTCCATGTAGGAATTGGAACCTTTGCACCAGTAGTCAGTGAGGATATTCGTGACCACGAACTCCATGCAGAGACTATAACTATCTCATACTCTCTCTTTGAAACGATTTATCATCACAAACAACATAATCATCCTCTCATAACTATAGGTACTACATCAACACGTAGCATCGAATCACTTCCTCAACTCTACCAACTTATACGTGAAGATATAGGAAATTATCTGTCTGATTCTTGTCGTGCACGACGAGATACTATCTCACAATCTTGTCAGAATTCTGATTTTCTCTTGATTATTTCAATAAATTCTGATACTATAACATTTAGTTCACGCCTCTTTATCTATCCTTGATATCACAGAATTCTTATTGATGGAATTATCACGAATTTCCATCTTCCCTGAACCACACTTGTTATGTTGGTAGCATGACTCATGGAATTTGATAATTGGATTCAATCATATCATCATGCTTTAGAAAATAATTATAGATTTGCAAGTTTCTGAGATGCGATGTTTATAGACTTTACTACGCCATAATGCACACTATGCGCACTTTCAAAATTATACTCTTTCCCACACTAGCATTACTTATCTATATTCTTTTACTAGGAACAGTATTTTTTTGATCTTCTTCTATAGCAGAAATTGGTACCACCATCAGTCTACAGATTATATTACTTATTTTTCTCCATTTTGCAGTTATACCGTTGAACCGAAAAACTCTCATCACTCTTTCACGATGAACAGCCTGACGATGAACTCTTCTTGCTTTACTTTCACTCTTCTTTCTTACACCACAACATAGTATATTCCTCTTCTTAACACATATGAGTTTGGCAATATATTTTTTCTTTTGGCATTATAATATTCAATCAACTAAAAAACGATATTATCGATCTACCTCTCATCAATGACTCAGTCTTATGGCAATCATGCTTGCAATTACCTATACATCAACTATTTGGATAGCAGGTGCAACTGTCAATCTCAACTGTAACAGTCTTAAAGAACAAAGCATATGATTCTTAAACAACTTTATACCTTCATTAGATAGTAATTCATGAATCATACAATGGTTAAATAATCTTGATACCCTCTGATCACAAAGCATTGGACAACTCTTATGAACACAAGAACAAGGATCAGGATCTCAACTTACTCTTGCTCTCCAATCGCAGACATGAGATCAACTCTTGCTCTCTTGAAATAATTGAAATATGAAGAGTTGATTGTTATGAAATATACTCTCTTATCAAGAAAAGGTAATTAACTGATTCATTACTAATCAAAATATCATAAACTCACAAGTGTGTGATATTACTCTCCAACAAATCAACAATCTTGCACAAAAAAATGATGTACAACTAATAGTATTTATCTCATTCGTATTATTACTTTACGTATTTATGAATACCATCACCTTTGTCATTGGACTTATCAATTATATTATCCTGATTATTCTCTTTAAAACATGATGGTTTATAAGAAAGCATCATAAAGATACAGTTGAAGACGTTACTATTTAACTTATGACTCTATTATCTTATGCAAAAACCTTATTATATTACTACTCCTATCTATTACGCGAATGCAAAAATACACTTCTGAAATCTTTATACTTCCATAATTGCTGACGTGATTGCAAGAAGTAAAAGACTTCACGGATATGATGTTATGTTCGCAACATGAACGGATGAAAATGGACAGAAGATGGTTCAAGTAGCTGAAAAAGAATGAAAAGATGTTATGACATTTCTTGATGAAGTTGTTGCTCAAGATAAGGAAGTGATGCACACATGTGATATATCATATACAGATTTTATACGCACTACAGAATCTAGACATCACAAATTTGTGCAATCAATATTACAAAAAACTTTTGATTCTGGCGATATCTATGAAGGAGAATACGAGGGATTGTATTGTATAGGTTGCGAAGGTTTTAAGAAAGAATCTGATCTCATAGAATTTGAATGAAAAAAAGTTTGTCCAGACCATCTCAAAGAACCAGAAAAAATCAAAGAAAAGAATCGATTCTTCCGTCTTAGCAAATATGAAAACAAACTGAAAGAATTTTATAAAACCAATCCTAACTTTATCCAACCACAGTACAGATATAATGAAATATTATCATTTATAGAATGATGATTAGAAGATTTTTCTATCTCTAGACAAAACAGTAATTTTGGTATCCCTCTTCCTTTTGACAACGAAAGCGTAACTTATATTTGGTATGATGCCTTACTCAACTACCTTACTGTCGTAGTTGATAATTACGATGACGAATGAAATCCCATATTCAAACCACACGCTGAACATATGGTTCACACTCTTGGTAAAGATATTGCTCGTTTCCATGCCATCTATCGACCTGCAATGCTTATGGCTGCAGGGTTAGAACATCTTATATCAAAACAAGAATTTGTAGGATGATTCTTCACCGTCAATGGGCAGAAAATGTCTAAGTCATTAGGAAATACACTCTATGCTGAAGATTTAGTAAGAGACTACAATAGAGATGCTATGGTATTCTATCTCCTCTATGATATCCCACAATGAGCTGATGGTGATTTTTCACTTGAAAGACTAGGTAACGTCTATGAAAGTATGCTCATGGGATGATGGGGAAATCTTGTCAGTAGAGTAACGAAACTTGCACAGAAAAACGGTATAACTCAAGGTAAAAAAATTCATAACACTATCACCACATCATTAGAATATATTGATACGCTCGTCAATGAAGCAAAACTTCAGAGCTATATGCAACACTGGTATGAACTTGTTCAACAAGCAAATCTCATGATGCAAAACCATGCTCCTTGGACAAAACTCAAAGACAAAACAACCCAAGAATCTTGAATCCAAGATCTTGAACACCTCCTCTGGGAGATTAAACAACTCACTCTCCTCTCTGCTCCATTTCTTACGAATAGTTTTAAGAAAGTACAAGAGATTCTCGGTAATGATCTCCTTTCTCAAATTGATTCATCCAACAATCTGTCAGATCCAACACTTTTTGAAACACTCTATAATATGGAAGAATTTGAGATCAATCTTTCTCCTGATGTAGTGTATCAGAAGAAAGATTCATAAATAATTTTTTAAAGACTTTCTCTATGTAAGAATGTCTTTTTTTATTCATAAAAAAACTCCCATTGTGGAAGTGATGATATGTAAATCAAAAAGCCCCTCTCTGGTAGGAGAGGGGTTGGGGTGAGGTCTACTATAATTGACTCATAAGATCATCCATCTTGCTCGCTTGTTCTTGAGCAGCAGCTTTTTGCAATTCATCTCTATCCAGAGACTCGAGCATCAATTTCCATCTTTCAAGTCTGAGATGTCTTTGTCAAAGAATTGCTTCAGCATCTTTTTCTTCTTCTTTAATCAAGATATGCAAGTTCATCTGTTCTTCTACATAGATTTCGTAGAGTCTCATGATTTGGAATGACCAGAGTTCTGATACTTTCTTCACGACAGATTGGTCTCAAGATTTTACTGAGATAGTAAGTTCCCATTCAGCACCCTCTTCTTGAGATTCTTTTTCAAACATACACTCACTAGAAAACGATCCACCAACAAGTTGAAGCAATAATTTCCAATCAAACTCTTCTTGAAGTTCTTCAGGAACTTTAAAAGCGTGATTTGCAAAGTTGATGAGATATTCTTTATACCATTGTTGATCTTTGATCTCTCCTTGGATAGGTCCAAACCATTTTTCATACTTTTCAACAATCTCTTTTTTATCTTCTTTTTCTCTCATCTCAGCTATGAAAGCTTGAAAATTGAACAACATTGTTATAAGTTTTGTTACAAACTAAAAATCTTTATTGATCATACAATAATCTTTTTTTATTCATTTGCAAGTGAAATCACAACCTTTTCTTGCCTTTTTACCATCAAACAATATACTAAAAAGAACATCATTGCAAATTATATTGAAGCAATACATAAACTATAATTTACCAAGCATCTAACTTCATGTCACAATCTCACCTCATCATCATCGCAATCATTCTGACCCTCTGAGCATTTCTCCTCGGATATTTGTTTGCAAAAACATATTTTCAGGCCCATATTCGTCGTGCCCGCTCCCAAGCCATCACGCAGTCCAAGTCAGTACACAAAGGTTTTAATAATGAAAAACTCGCTCCTCTCCTCCCAGGATTTAATTATAGACCCAGAGACATGACTTTCGTAGGAAAAGGAGTAGATTATATTATTTTCAACTGACTATCACAATGATATGTCGACGAGATCGTCTTCCTCGAAGTCAAAACAGGAAAATCAATGCAAAACAATAATGAAAAACTTATCGAACAAGCCATAAAGGCTGGTAGAGTAAGATATGAAATTTTTAGGAGATAATCAAAAAACATTATAATTTTAAAGTATAAAGCTATCAGTTCATCTGTCATTGAGAAGGTGGTTTACGATCAGGAAACGAGTATGGCAATCTATAAGAAATACTACTCACTACTCTCGTGTTTTGATTGAAACTCAAATACAGATTGTTCAAATACTCTAAACTGTTCTCTATCGCTATCATTACGATAATGAGATAAGGAAGCAATACCGATACCTTCATCACCATAATTAATATACTCAATACTATCTTGATCTAGTCCCTCAAACATAGTTATTCCCTAATTAGTAACTAAAACTAATAGGAGTATAATCACAGGTACTATTTAGAGAATATTTAACATTATCACAGTTTACATAAAACCATTTTAATATATAAAAAAACACTCACTAGGAGTGCTGGGGGATGTTTTTATTTATATATTTTCATATGCTTTCTTAAGAAGGTAGTATGCTCAATTTTCATAAGAATCTCTAACGCCAAAACGAATAAAATCAACAACACAATATAACCAGACTATGATATATAACAAACCTCATATCGTACTTATCATCTCTCAAATACTTGGATCTAAAAAGCTCGCAATAATACCTGGAATGATAGCAAATCATAACAAAATTAAAAATCTCTTATAGTGTTTATACATAAGAAATATCAAACCAATAGCAATTGGTGATAGAATCTTTGTACCTCTAAGATAGTTTTTACATTTTTTTTGTTGTATCTCTGACAAATCTTTAAACAATAATGGTAGAGTTCATTCTTCTTTAGTTTTCTTATCTTCTACCTTAAAATGTTCTGAAGTACGAGTAAATTTATAACGATTAAAGTACATAATAAATAAAATTACAATATAAAAACAATTGAGTTATACAAAAAAAAAAAAAACTATTGTCAAATATTTTATCACTTCATCATTTTCAATAATACCAAATTACCTCACGTGCTATTTTCTCTTGAAATTCTCCAAAAAATGATTATATAATCTATCACTGACCACAACGCGATCGCAACATTAACTAGGTCAGATCAAATCTTTTTTGAGGCTCATGCTTCATGATTTAATTCTTAATGTTTAATAATCTATGAATCTTATACCACTCGTGGACCACATTATTGTAGAACCAGTTCAAGCAGAAACTACTACTGCTAGCGGGATTATCCTCCCTACTGATAACAAAGAAAAACCATCGAAGGGAAAAGTTATCGCCCTTCCACAAGATAAGACCTATATCAAAGATGGAATCACCATAACTATGGATCTCAATATCGGAGATACCGTTTACTTTACCAAATATGCTCCTGATGAAGTAGAACTGAATGGTAAAATCTATCTTGTCATTAAACACTCTTCTCTTCTAGCTAAAGAATCTGCTTAATTAATAATTATTAACTTTTAATTGCTAATTTTAAATATTTATGTCTGCTAAAATCATCAAATACGGCGACGATGCTCGCAAAGAAATATTTCAAGGTATGGAACAAGTAGCTAAAACAGTAATGGTTACTATGGGACCAAAAGGTAAAAACGTCCTTCTCAGTAAATCATTTGGTGCTCCAGTACCAACCAACGATGGAGTAACTGTTGCTAAAGAAATTGAATTTGAAGATCAATATCACAATACAGGAGCTGCTATCGTCAAAGAAGCAGCTGATAAGACGAATAAACAAGCCTGAGATGGAACTACTACTACTACTACACTCCTGTATGGTATTGCCAACGAATGACAAAGATATATTAGAGCGGGAGTAAATCCTTTTGCGCTTTCTAAGGGACTGCACAAAGGTGTCGCTAAAATTATCGAAGAACTTCAAACGAAAGCTACCCCAGTCTCCAATAAAGAAGAAATCAAACAAGTTGCATCTATCTCAGCACAAGATGAAGAAGTTGGTCAATTGATAGCTGATATCATAGATGAAGTAGGGAAAGATGGTGTAATATCAGTAGAAGAAGGAAAATCTATGGGATTGACGAAAGAAGTAGTTATAGGAATGCAGTTTGACCAAGGATATGGTTCTCCATACTTTGTATCTGATCCACAACGTATGGAAGCAGTTATAGAAAATGCATCACTCCTTATTACTGATAAAAAAATCAGTTCTCTCAAAGATATTATCAATGTACTCGAATCTCTTGCTGCCACAGGACGCAAAAATATTGTTATCATTGCTGATGATGTGGAAGGTGAAGCTCTTACTTCTCTTGTTTTAAACAAAATGAGAGGTGCTATCAATGTCCTCACCGTGAAAGCTCCAGGATTTGGTGATCGTAAAAAAGAAATTCTCAAAGATATCGCAGCGGTTACTGGTGCAACCGTCATCACAGAAGAACTTGGACTCAAACTCGAAGAAGCGACACTTGATATGCTAGGTGCAGCTGATAAAGTTATTTCATCAAAAGATAAAACAACGATTGTAGGAGGAAAAGGTGAACTTTCTGACATCGATGCACGTGTAAACGACATTAACGCTCAGTTTGAAAGATCAAGTTCTGATTATGATAAAGAAAAACTTGCTGAACGTAAAGCAAGACTTGTAGGAGGTGTGGCTGTCATCAAGGTAGGAGCTGCTACAGAAATGGAGATGAAAAATAAGAAATATAAGATCGAAGATGCGCTCAATGCTACACGTGCTGCAGTAGAAGAAGGTATTGTTCCTGGAGGATGAGTAACGCTTGCTAATATCGCTAAATCACTCGAACACTTCAATCTTGAAGATGCTGACGAACATATCGGTATCGAAATCCTCAAAGAAGCTATCCAATATCCAGTCAAAAAGATTGCCGATAATGCAGGCTACAAAGGTGACTGGGTAGTAGAAGCTATCAAAGCACAAGATGAATTTAACTTTGGATTTGATGCTAAGACTGGTGAGTTTAAAAATATGCTCCAAGCAGGTATCATTGATCCAGCCAAAGTACTCAGAGTATCACTAGAAAATGCTGTCTCAGCAGCTGCGATGTTCTTGACTACTGATGCTATCATCGTTGATGCACCAAAGAAAGACGAACCTATGGCATGAGCTGGTATGTGAGGTATGGGGGGAATGTGATGAATGGATATGTACTAAAAAAAGAATAATCAAAAAATTATAAGACGGATAATATCCGTCTTTTTTAGTATCTGCTATGCTCTTGCAAATTCACTATCCAAACTCTATAATCTCAGTCATAAAAAGAATTTTTTATATTATTTGTTGTAAAAACAAAAAAAATGAGTTCATGAACAATACTAACCTTTATAATATTATTATGATTTTCAGCATTCTCAGCTGGTAGTGAAATCGCTATCATGTCGCTTCCTAGACATCTCATCGAAACACTTATTAGGAAAGGGAAAACGAATGCAAAAACACTCCTCTGGCTCAAAGATAGAACAGATAAATTTCTTATCACCATATTAGTAGTGAACAATCTCGTCAATACCCTTATTGCAGCACTAGCAACGAAAATTGCTATCGATTTTGCAAGATTATCAGATTTTGAAGAAAGTCTTGCTATAGGAATCACAACCTGACTAATTACTATCCTTATTTTACTCTTCGGAGATATTTTGCCCAAAACTATGGCTACTCGTGCTGCTTTATCTATAGGTCTTGTCGCTGCTCCTGTCTACAAATTTCTCATTAGTCTTTTTCGTCCCATTGTATGGATAGTAGAAAAAATAATTAAACTTTTTGATAAAAGTTCATCGTCTCACATCAGGCAAATAAATCAGGAAGAAGTAGAAGCGCTCGTAGATATCGCCAAAGAACAATGATCTATTGAGGAAGATATGGCAAGACATATCAAGAAAATAATAGATTTCCATGACACTACAGTTCAGGAGATTATTACACCAAGAATAAGGATGGAAGCTCTAAAATCAAATACTACAGTGGAACAAGCATTACTGGATATGCAAAACTTTAGTCATACTCGTATTCCTGTATACAATGATGATATTGATGATATCGAACGAATAATTTCTCACAGAGAACTCGTTCAATATAAAGAACAGTGATTATGATCACGTATTCTCGAAGATCTTCAACTCAAAAAAGCACTCAAGATACCTCTGACCATGCCTATCGATAAGGTCATTGAAGTATTCAAAAAAGATCGTCGTCAGATGGCAGTCGTTATGGATGAGTACGGTTGAGTGTCGGGGCTCGTTACATTAGAGGATATTGTAGAAGAAATTTTTGGAGAATTCGTAGATGAAACAGATAAAGAGCTTACACCAATCAAAAATGATTGAGATACCTATATTGTACAATGATCAGTCGTTATTGATGATCTTCTCGACCATATGAATATCTCTTGGCAAGATAGCGGATTAGACAAAAATGAATACAGTTGAGAGACAGTAGCCTATGTTATTACCAGTGAATTAGAAAGATTTCCAGAAAAAAATGAAAAAATAATATTTGAATCTCAATATAATGATACTGCATACACTGATGGTTATCAACATAAGTCACTTCATATCCAAATTACGAAGAGAGATGATAATACCATCAACGAAATTACAGCAAAAATCAAAATAGATTAAAAAGTCATCAAAAATTTGACAAAAGAAGAAAATAGATTATAATGATATTGTTCATCAAGAACTATTTATCTTCTTCCTTAAAACACAATGGCAAAAAAAATCGTAGACCACGTACATGAAAAGACACCTCACAAAGATCGTCTTATACTTGTAGCTCTTGTAGCAATCCTTGCATTTACAGTAGTGAATACAGTAATTCTTAGTGCTGAAGTTGCAGTTTCTTGAGCTGAACTTGCTGCTGCAGTAGTATAAAACAATTGTATATGAATTTTGTATACATATTAATCTCTCATAAGAGAGATTTTTTTACGCTAATTTTTTCTTGCTTTCTCTGCTCTGTATCAGTATAGTAATAAGCAGTTATTTTGACATAATAACCCTCTTACTTCTATGGCATTATTCTTATATCAGTATTCAGTGGTGGTCTCCTAACCAGAGACTCCGCCGTGCGTCATCCCGAGTATATCGAAGGATCTCCCACTATAGCATATACTAGTCTCTCATTATTCCTTTCTGTAAGGCAATTTTGGGAGATTTTCTTTTTAATCTAATATTATTAATTAATATGTGGCAAAACATACCTTGAGACAAGAACATGTGAAATAATTTAGGATATATACTTTCTATATGTTTCTTTATTCCTTTAATTAGTTCATACTTATTCAAGATACAGGATAAAATTATTTTTACTGTAATATGATTTTTGATATCATTTGCATTATACTTTTGATTTCTACTACTAAAAAATTATCTTAATATTAATTGATATTTTATATATTCACAAAATGAATTAATAGAAAATCGAAAAAAATATTGAACATATCCAATTGAAGAAATTGAAACAGGAACCAGAATATTACCTTCTTCTTATGTTGCAAATTTAATTGTTGAAGTATTAATAAAAACTAAAGTAGAATGAAAAATAGTAACAAGTAATACAACTTTTTCAAAAAAGGATCTTCCAGCAGATATGTATGAAAAAATATATCAATCTTACACTTTACATGATAGATTAATATGAGCGAAAGACAAATATAAAAATGAGATAGAAAATTTTCTAAAAGATAGATATGATATCTATTTATGAAAAGAACTCATAGTTTACCAAAATCCTGACGATCCTAATGATTTCATAATTAAAAATCCATTTGAAGATCAAAATTCACAAAATAAATCATAATTTATACTTTAAAATTTACTACTTCCTATGGCAAACTACTCTATCCACGATCGCGAATCACATCGACAACAGTTCTGGATCGATAATAATACGTATAAATTCGATCCAACAGACACTTCCAGACCACTCTACACTATAGATACTCCTCCACCAACCGTGTCAGGAACCCTCCATATTGGACATATTTTTTCCTATACACAAGCTGAGATTATCGCCAGATACAAGCGTATGACAGGACACAATGTCTACTATCCAGTTGGATATGATGACAATGGTATCCCGACGGAGATTCTGGTACAGAAAGAACTGGGTGATCAAGCCAAACTTACCTGAACGGCAGTCAGGGATATGGATAGAAAAACGTTTGTGAATGCTTGTCTGGATATTACTGCACAATATCGTGATGAATACAAAGCACTCTGGCAGTCAGTGGGGATGAGCTTTGATCGAGATATGACCTACTCTACGATATCTCCTATGGTACAGAAGATTGCACAAGAGAGATTCGCAGAACTCTATAAGAAATGAGCCATCGTTCGCAAAGAATTCCCTGCACTCTGGGATTGGGCAAATCAAACAACTATCGCTCAAGCTGAAACGGAAGAAAAAGAAGAAGATGCATTTTTCAATGATGTAAGATTTGATGTCGAAGGTGGTGAACACATCATCATCGCTACAACCAGACCAGAACTCATGCCTGCTTGTGTAGCAGTATTTGTAAACCCTGAAGATAGTAGATATACGCATATGCTTGGAAAATTTGCTATTACTCCTTTTGGACACAAAGTACCAATCTTGGCTGATGAGAAAGCTAAAATGGATAAAGGAACGGGAGCCGTGATGTGTTGTAGTTATGGTGATGAGACGGATATTTACTGGATCATGACGCATAAGCTTGAACCTCGCATTATCGTAGGAAGAGACGGTCGTATCCACAATAGTGGTGTCGAAGAGATCGAAAACCTCAAACCCAAACAAGCCAGAGAAGCGATCATTCCCATCTTAGAAGAAAAAGGAAATCTCATCAAAAGAACACCTATCAGACAAGGTATTATGTACTCAGAGAGAGGAAAAGTACCTGTTGAGATTATCCCTGTGACACAATGGTTTATTAATATCATCCCAATCAAAGATCAACTCATCACCTATGCTAATGAGATGAATTTTTTACCAACTCATATGCAAAAAAGATACGATGACTGGGTAGAAAATCTTCAATGGGACTGGAATATTTCTCGTAGTAGATCGTTTGGAATTCCCCTTCCAGTATGGTATAGTAAAATAACTGGTGAAGTTATTCTTCCTGATACAGATCAATATCCTATTGATCCTCTTACAGAATCACCGAAAAACTTACCTGCCTGACATACCTTGGATGATATTATTCGTGAAGAGATGGTCTTGGATACGTGGTTCACGTCTGGTATCTCTATCGATGTTAATAAGGAAATTATGAAAAAAAATGGAGTACAAGATATTCCTGCTACGTTTGATCTTCGTCCACAGGCACACGACATTATCCGTACATGGTTACTCTACACGGTAGTACAATCTCACTATGCTAGAGAAACGAAACCTTTTGATCATGTCATGATCTCAGGTCACGTACTCGCTGGTAAAGGAGAAAAAATTTCTAAATCAAAAGGTAATGCTAAATTCTGACCCAAAGAGCTGTTAGAGCAATTCGGTGCTGATGCAGTAAGATATCGAGCAGCAAGTGGCCAATTAGGGAAAGATATCGTCTTTGAAGAAACAGAACTCAAAAATGGACAAAGACTTATCACAAAACTCTGGAATGCTTGTCAATTTGTAAAAATTCATATTGAATCAAGTAATCAAGAATTAGAAACTAATGATCTCTACCCTACTGACCAACGAATACTTTCTCGTCTCAACGAAACCGTAGCTAAAGTAACCAAGGCCTATGATAACTACGAAGTTGGTCTGGCAAAAATTGCTTTTGAAGAATTCTTCTGGCGTGATTTCTGTGACAATTATCTAGAACTTATCAAAAATAGACTCTATAAACCTGAACTCTACACAAATGGAGAAGAACTCAAAGTATCAGCTCAATATGCTCTTTCTCAGTGTTTCTGGACTATTTTGCGTCTGATTGCGCCTATCATTCCCCATGTAACAGAAGAATTATATCAGGATATTTTTAAATCTCAGTATGGATTACATTCAATACATCAAGCTACCATTCCTGCAATACAATCTATAAAGTCTATAATTCTTGATGATATTATAACTATCATATCTGATGTCAGATGATATAAAACTTCTCATAAACTCTCTCTATGATCAGAATTACAAAAAATAGTAATCAGCTGACCACAGTCACTTCTTGATAGTATTCAACCATATGAGATAGATATTTTGGGTGTAACCAAATCAAATAGCATTGAATATAACATTGCTGATAATTATAGTATTGATATAGTTGCATAATTAACTCAACCATTCATTTTCCATTTTTTTATTGTCATGCATTACCCGCGTCATATCGGTATCATTCCAGATGGGAATAGAACACGAGCTCAAGAACGTGAACTTCCTAGCATTTTTTGACATAAAGCTGGTTTTGAAAATTCTAAAAAACTTGTTGAATACTGTTTTTTACAAACAGAAGTAGAATGTATAACATTACGATGAGCAAGCACAGAAAATATACAAGAAAGATCTCCTCAAGAACTTGAATATTTATATGATATTTATCAAACCATTGATGATGATATGAAAGAATTTTATCTTGAACATGGTATAGGATATAAACGAGTCTGATCCTCTGAGTGATTACCGGACAAATTAGTAGATTTCTTTCATCAACAAGAAAAAAAATTTATATCAAAAAATGGGAAATACATCATCTTAGCTGTTAATTATGGAGGGAACGATGAAATTATAAGAGGTATTAATAGCTTACTCCAGAATAATCCCAATCTACAATCCGTATCAGAACAGCAACTTTCAGATACTATGGATTTATGATCATTCCCAGCTGTGGATCTCGTTATTAGAACAAAAGGTGAAATGGCAAAAAGACTATCTGGTTTTATGACTCGATGGATAAGTTATGCAGAGCTTTATTTTTCAGACAAATTCTTTCCTGATTTTAGTATAGAAGAGCTTCAAAAAGCATTAGAACGATATGATAGTATTGTAAAATATAGAAATTTTTGAAAATAAATACTTATAAAATAATAGTATTCATTACATAATACCAACAAGAAATTATCCTTGCATACCATCCATAAGATGACTATAATGAAGGGTAATTTTTTAATATACAATATCAGTATTATGTTTAATTGGATTATCAATAGTGTGGCTTGAAATTATAACGAAAGACAAATCAAATCACTTCTACCTCTAGTACAAAAAATAAATACTCTTTCTGACTCAATGGACGTATGGACAGATGATGAAATAAAAGCTCGTTCTTGAGAGCTTAAGTCTATCGTTTCACAGATCAATCTTCCTAAAAAAATAAAAGATAAAGAAGGAAATTGGAAATTAGAATCCAATCATTCATCTTTAGATGAATATCTTCCTGAAGCATTTGCTCTGGTAAAGCAAGCAGCAAAAAGACTTGTAGGTACATCCTACACTATAAAAGGCAATGAAGTGGTATGGAATATGGTTCCTTATGATGTACAAATTATTGGAGGTATCAATCTGCATAAAGGAAAAATTTCAGAAATGAAGACAGGAGAAGGTAAAACCCTCGTTGCTACTATGCCTGCCTATCTCAATGCACTAACAGGGCGTGGTGTACATGTTATTACTGTGAACGATTACCTTGCTTCTCGTGACAGCGATCAGATGAGAATTCTTTTTGAATTTCTCGGTATGAGTGTAGGATGTGTAACGAAAGGAACTCCTCCTCATATGAGAAGAGCTGAATATGAAAAAGATATCACCTATGTAGAAAATAGTGAATTAGGATTTGACTATCTGAGAGACAATCTTGTTAAATCTCTTGATGATAGATCAGTACTCCGAAGACCACTTTACTATGGAATTGTTGATGAAGTCGACAGTATTTTAATTGATGAATCGAGAACTCCTCTTATTATTTCAGAACCTGATTCTGAACCCACAGAAAAATATGCCTACTATGCACAAATCGTACCTACTCTCACTCCAAGTAAAACCAAGAAAAAAGTCAGTAAATGATTTCTTGCAGAACTTCTTAATAAAGAAGATGAAGATACTACCGAAGATCAAGGAGATTATTTTGTTGATGAAAAGCTTAAAACAGTTTCTCTCAGTTCACAAGGTATTGAAAAATTAGAAAAGATTCTCAACGTAGAAAATATTTATAGAGATCTCTGATATGAAGAAATTCATCATATAGAAAATGCACTCAAAGCATATGCTTGTTACACCAATGGGAAAGAATATCTTATTAATAGTGGAGAAATCATTATCGTTGATGAAAACACAGGTCGTGCACAACCAGGAAGAAGATTCTCACAAGGACTTCATCAAGCAATCGAAGCTAAAGAAAATGTAACTATCCAAAGAGAATCCAAAACACTTGCTACCATTACGTATCAAAACTTCTTCAAACTCTACTATAAATTGGGTGGTATGACAGGTACTGCAACGACAGAAGGAGAAGAATTTGATAGTATTTATAATCTCCATGTACTTGCTATACCTACGAATAAACCTGTTATTAGAGTAGATATTAATGATAAAGTATTTTTTAATCAACATGCAAAATGGAAAGCTGTCGTAGATCAAATTGCTTTCTCTCACAGTATTGGACAACCACTTCTTATTGGTACATCATCGATTAGTACATCAGAGTTTGTTAGTTCATTACTGACTCAGCGTAACATAAAACATTCTGTACTCAATGCAAAATATCATGAACAAGAAGCAAGTATTATTTCTCGTGCTTGACAACTATGATCTGTAGTTGTAGCAACTAATATGGCTTGACGTGGAACAGACATCAAACTCAGTGACGATCTTAACAACCAACTTGCTCTTCACTATGCTCAGTGGATAGAACAGACTATATCTGGAAACAACATCAATACAACACCATGATCAGTAAAGGCAAATATTTTCTCCAATTATGAATTTGAGCTTACCATAGATGCTTTAAAAAATCAATTTTCTGACTTAAATGAAGATATAATTATTGCATCATATAAAACATTACAATCATTTTGAGACTACACTATCAAAATCAATCTCAATACAAAAAAGAAATTCCCTCATGAATACTATGCACAAATTCTTATATCACATCAAAAAACTAAAGTTAGTGATGGCTGAATAGAAAGAAATTTTCACTATGGATTATGAATTATAGGTACTGAAAAACACGAATCAAGAAGAATAGATAATCAACTTCGTGGACGTGCTGGTAGACAAGGAGATCCTGGATTCTCTGTATTCTATGTTGCACTTGATGATACTATTATGCGTAAAATGTGAGGAGAAAAAATTCAATGAGTTGCATCTCTACTTTTACCAAAATCAGAACTGGAAAATTTAGAACTTACACAAAGTCAATTTACAAGTTCCATCATTAGAGCGCAAAAACAAATGGAAGGACGACACTTTAGTACAAGAAAGCATCTTTTTGACTATGATAGTGTTATTGATAAACAAAGACAATCTATCTATGGAAGAAGAGATAATATACTTCAGACACTTCATGACATTTATCATCCTAATGATAACAAACTTGATCATAAAACTCAGCAAGTTGATACTCTCATTACACATATTACGGATCTTGTACAAGGTTCTGTTGAAAGTTTCTTGCAAATACAATACACATTAGGTACTTCTCAAGAAGAAATTCTTGATCTTATTAATAAAGAATATGGATTATCACTTGATGAAAGTCATATGGTATGATCTCTATACAACAAATCCGCACAACATATTGCAGCTCATATTATTAGCAAACTTTCAGATGCAAGAAATCTTCTTGGAGATGACGTGTTTGTAAGAGTATGTGCAAACATTTACCTCACTATGATTGATAGAAATTGGGTAGAACATATTGATGAAATGCAATATCTCAGAGAGAAAGTTTGATTAGTGGGTTACGCACAACTTGATCCTCTCGTCATATATAAGAAAGAAAGTTATGAAAAATACAAGGCTCTTAACACTCTTATCAATCAAAGCACAGTAAGTGTATTGTCAAATACCAACTTTGAACAAATAGCAGAAAACATAAAAAATCAACAAGCACAACAACTACAACTTATGCAAGAACAACAAGACAACAATACTGATATTTTACAAAAATTAAAAACAGCTGCACAAGAGACTCCTAGAACTCTACAAGTCCAACCACAGCAAGCTGAAATAATTATTAATACAAAACAAAAAAACGACGATTGATTTGAAATTATTGAACTTGACAATACAAATAATAATCAATCTCTTCAAGGGGCACAAACCTTCACCGTACAAAAATCAAACAAGCTTCGTCCCAATGACAAAGTAACCGTGAGATACGTTGATGGTAAAGTAGAATTTGATGTAAAATACAAAAAAGTAGCAGATGACATCAAAGCAGGGAAAGCAGAAATTATTTAATCAACAATTATTACTTGTATCACATATAAATAAAGTGATTTTTTTGCGAATAACTACTATATGAACTACAGACTCTTAACAGAAAACCATACTAGCCCACTACTTGATCGTCTCCTCTCTGTAAGATGAGTGTTTGAAGAACATGAAAGTTTTCTCAATCCTACACTCAGTGAGAACCGATGAGATTCTTTTAATCTCAATGATATGGATAAAGGTACAGATATTCTTATTCAAGCTATGAAAGATCGTAAATCTATTTGTATATTTGGAGACTACGATGTCGATGGTGTTACTTCAAGCTATCTTATGTACTTACTATTATCACAATATCTTAAGTATCCTAAAGTAAAAATAATGTATCCTGACAGATTGAAAGACGGTTATGGTATGAAAATACATCATGTCGATACTATGAAAGCAGCTGGTCATGATCTTATTATCACAGTAGATAATGGTATCACCAGCATTCAAGAAATGATCCATGCCAAAAATCTTGGCATGCAAGTTATCATAACAGATCACCACAAAGCTCTTGAAATCATACCAGAAGCTGATGCTGTCATCAATCCTCAAATTTCAAACAACTATGAATTTAAATGACTATGTTGAGCAGGAGTGGTATTTAAGTTTACTCATGCTTTACTAAAAAAAAGTACTCTTTCTCCAGAACAACAACAATCAATCATGAATCATTTTTTACCTATTGTATCAATAGCTACCGTAGCTGACTGTGTTCCACTCTTAGGAGAAAATAGAGCAATTGTTAAAAGATGACTAGCTCAGATGACAAGAAGAAAATATATATTACCATCTCTCGATTGATTGCTTGATTTCGTGAACATTTCCTGACCATTAAAAAGTTTTCACATAGGTTTTGTGATAGGACCAAGGATTAATGCATGATGAAGGTTAGCTACAGGATATGATAGTCTAAAAACATTACTCTTTACTGGAGAGAAGCAAATTGAAGCATTAAAAAATCTTGATACAATAAATGATGAAAGGAAAAAACTACAAAAAGATGCATTAGAATTATGCCTTGAACAAATAGATGTACAACAATCTATTCTTATCGCAACAGATCCATCATTTCACGAAGGTATTGTAGGTATTGTGGCAGGTAGAATTACAGAAAAATATAATAAGCCTTCTATTGTCCTTCATATCAGTTCAGAAAAAAATATTGCAGTTTGAAGTCTTAGAGGACCAGATCACTTTGATGTCATGAAAATGATGCAACGAATACAAACACAATCATATGGAAAATGAAAAGAGTCAGATAAAGGTATTTTAATAAGATTTGGTGGACACAAACAAGCTTGATGACTGAGTATTCATCTGGATGATCTCTGAATACTAAAGCAATTAGCACAAGACTATGCTTCATCAACTATTACAGCACAACAAGAGAAAAAACAAATCAATGTTGATACCATTCTCCACGCTCATGAGTGGAATGAAACAACACTCAAACCACTTGACCAAATGGAACCATTTGGGAAAAGCAATGAAGAACCCATATTTGCATTACAAAACACTCTCATAAAGTGAGTAGAGACAGTAGGAACAAGAGGAAAGTGACATCTTAAAATCACTCTCAATCATGAATGAAAGCACATTGAAGCACTTTATCGATCAAAAGGAGATAGGTGAGAAGAGTTTTCACTATGATCTCAAATTGACATTATTGGAAAAGTAAAATTTGATCATTATAAACAACAACATTATATTGATGGAACATTATTAGATAATGAAGAAAATCCAGATCTCATCAATGAAGAAGAAAGCGAATAAAAAAAAGATTATATTTTCGTACCTATGATTTATATCCCATATATAATGCAAAAAAAAAATATTGATATTTTCTTTACTACATTACAAAAACTCTATCCAGAAAATCGTACTGATCTCATCTGGAAAACTCCTTGGCAACTCCTCGTGGCTGTCGTAATGTCTGCTCAAACAACAGATAAACAAGTTAACAATGTTACCAAGCATTTTTTCGATAATATACAAACACCTTATGATACTCTACAACTCTCACTAGAGCAACGATCTCAACTCATCAAATGAGTCAACTATGCTCCAACGAAAGCTAGAAATCTCTATACAACAGCTCAAATGCTGACTGAAGGTCGTACACATCCGAACTATCACATACCGGATACTCTGTCAGATCTCATCAAACTTTCCTGAGTTGGAGAGAAGACAGCAAAAGTTATCCTTCATGTCTTATATAACACCAATGACATTGCCGTAGATACTCATGTACATCGTGTCATGAATAGGATTGGACTCGTAAATACAGCATCACCAATTCAAACATCAAAAATCATTGATAATGCTATACCAAAACGTTATGCTTATATAGCACATCACACGTTGATCTTCTTCGGACGTTATCATTGTCTTGCTCGTAAACCCAAATGCGAATCATGTCCCTTTACTTCGTTCTGTAGATATTACAAAAACAATATAAATTCTTAATATTTAATTCTTAATATGTAATGTTTAATGCAAGAAACAATTATCCTAACACTCAACAACATGATGGCATCATCACCATTACTTATCACCCTTATTCCAATTCTAGGAGATGTTTTTGTCTTCTCTTATCCAATTTACCTCATATATCTGTATTTCTCACATCCAGAAAATATGAGTCGATGGAAGAAGATTTTTCATATATCAGAAGAAAAAACTCAAAAAAATAATGCCCTGACTATCTTCTTCGCTGCTGCTACAGGAGTAATTATGAACTACATTATCAAATTTTTTGTTACAGAACAGAGACCCTATCATGTTATCGACCTTGCAGTAAATCCCAAAGAGTCACTTATTCTCAAAAGTATTCCTACAGATTCCTTTCCCTCTGATCATGCTACAGTAGGAATGAGTATTGCACTCACTACGCTCATCTTAGGATACAGATATCATAACACTCAGATGATTAAAATTGGTTGGATATTTATTGCCTTTACGCTCATCATGAATATCTCTCGTATCACTATCGGTGTCCATCGACCAGCAGATATTCTCTGAGGTATGGGAATAGGTATCATAGCAGCTCTTCTACTGACATATGATCCAGTTTATAATTTTTTGAGTAAAAAAATATATACTCCTGTTATGAGATTTCAGGAATATATATTTGGAAAGATTATGAAATAATTAGCTTCACAAATAGGCTATATTTGTATTATTTTTTTGCTGATAAGTAATAACCTCTGACTTATTAAATTCTGGTATAAAAGACAATACTTTCTTATCTGTTTCTGTAATTATATTTTTTAATTTTTCTTCAGTACGATCTTCAATAGGTAGATCATCTAAGTGTTGATTAAGATCTAATATAATTTTTTGAATTTCTGATGTATTAGTTTCTGGTAAAGTAATTGTTGATGGAATAAGACTATTTATTTTATTTATTTTCCAAAAATCAAAAATATCTGGTTCTTTTAATCTTTCAATAATTCTTGTTGTATTTTCAAATTTTATCTGATTTCAATCTACAAGAGAAATAGTCTTATCTGGATTGATAATTATTTCTTTTTTAACAAATGACAATCATTCTCATAGTGAAGAGAAGTAGGATATTTTATTATTCTTTATCGGGAAGATATTTCAATCAATAAGTGCATACTGATTATCTCCTTCTCATTTTAATTCCACAGAATTTTCTGAATCAGGATTTTTATCGTCTAGTCCCTTCACTTTAATTATATTAGGATTTTTTTCTTGTTCTTTAGTTTCTGATGGTTTATCTACTTTTTCTCATAAAATATTTAATAAATCTGTATTCGTAGGATCTTTAATAGCTGCTGCAATATATGCTTTTTGTTGATCAATTCATGCTCAAGCAAAGCGACGTTTCATATCTTGCATATTCTCATCATTTTTTCAAAGAGTAAGTAGTTTTAATGCTCTAATATAGGTCAATTCGTTTCATGCTTTATCTATTACTTTTTCTTCTTTATTGAGTTTAGATACTTTTTGTTCAGCTTCAGAAAATGCTGCTTCTGTGGCATATTTATTTTTATCCTCTTCTTTACCAAATAAAGCCATCATATTATAGAAGATAGCTTTAAATTCACCAGCTAAGGGACTATCAAATAATGTTTTAAATCCATCTAAAAATCAGACTGCTTTTTGGGATACACTATTTGGAATATCTCATAATTTATCATTTTTTTTAGCTAATTCATTTTTCATAAATTCCATTTTAGTTTTTATATCATCCACAGCTCTAGGATTATCTTTAAGATATTGGAGATTCTTTTCATTATTGTTAGTAATATCAAATTTATTTCATTCTTTTCAAAAATTTGGGTTGTTAGGATCATCTGGAATATTAGCAATCGCTTGATCTGCTTGATATCAATCAATTACTGCATCAAGAGCAGCAGCATTTTTGATATCTGAAGTACTCTTTTCAGCTTGTTTTCTTTGTTGTTCAGCTATATCTATAGCTTTTTGTTCAGCTTGAAGTTGTTCTGGGGTTTTAATCTTCAGATTATCAAACTGCTTAACTGGTCCTCATTCAAAAGTAGTCATGATATAACTCATACAAAATAAACTACTATAAGTATACTCATTTCTGTCAGAAAAGGTCTTTTTTCATATCTTTACAGCAAGCAAAACAATGACATATCTACAAAATAAATTATAGTATTTCAATTGTTTTCACACTGTACTTAATTATAATCATTTTTGATTCTTAATTCATAATGCTTAATGCTTAATGTCTGTACTCAACGATTATATCAAAACAAAACTCAATGAAGAACAATACGCTTCTGCCGTCCATACTGACACTTCTGCGCTGATATTAGCAGGTGCTTGATCTTGAAAGACAAGAGTTCTTACCTACAAAATCGCATACCTGATGTTTGGAAAATCAATTCCTCTTTCTCATATTCTTGCTGTGACGTTCACCAATAAAGCCGCAAAAGAAATGAAAGAAAGACTCATGCATCTCAGTGAAGAACTCAGCACTACCCTTCCATGAGCACACAAAATACATTTCTCTCGAAACAACAATTGGATTGGAACCTTCCACTCAATCTTTTTAAGAATTTTAAAAGAAGATATTGACCAGACGATGTTCGGGTTTACCAAAAACTTTGGAGTCTATGATACGGACGAAGCATTTTCTCTCATCAAGAAGATCATGAAAGACGATAAAGTTGATAAAGTGATTACTCCCAAAGAAGTCAAAAACTATATATCCAAACTAAAAAACGAAGGTACAACAGCTGATATGTATGCTAAAATGGTACAAACTCCTCAAGACAATATCATAGCTGATACGTATAAGAAATATCAAACCCAACTTCAAATTACCAATGCAATGGATTTTGATGATCTTCTTCTCTATCCCTATCGTATGTTCAAAGATTATCCAGAAATTCTCAAGAAACGACAGATACAATTTCAGTACATACTCGTAGATGAGGCACAAGATACCAACTGGATTCAGTTTGAACTTATGAAACAACTCACACAAGTCATTGTCAGAGATGAAACACTCCATAATCAATGACTAAAAAAACCAAACATCACTCTCATCGGAGATGATTTTCAATCTATTTATGGACGACGTGGAGCTTTGATGGAAAATTTTTTAAATGTAAAGAAAATTTGGCCAGATATCGAGATCTTTAAACTCCAAACAAACTATCGTTCTAAACCACATATTGTCCATGCAGGTTCTGCTGTGATCAAAAATAATACAAAACAATATGAAAAAGACATTGTAGCTCATAGAGCTGGTAATGAGAAGATTGTAATTTTTAATCATACTGATGAGAGTTCTGAGGCACTCAATATCGTAGAATTTATCGCCAAGCTTAAGGAGCAGAACAACAAACAGTGGTCAGATTTTGCTATTTTGTATCGTACCAATGCTCAGTCTTCACCATTTGAACAAGTATTAGTTCAGGAAGGAGTTCCTTATAAAATTTTTGGTGCTTTTAGATTTTTTGATCGTAAAGAGGTAAAAGATATCGTGTCATACCTGAAATATCTCATCAATAATCGTGATAATGTAGCTCTCAAAAGAATCATCAATATTCCATCTCGCAAACTAGGAGACACCACAATCAAAAAAATCGAAGATACAGCACTAACACAAGAAGTAAGTATGCATGATGTACTCATCGCGATTGATGCACTTTCTGCAGATATTAATATGCCAACAAGAGAAAGACTCAAAGAATTTAATAAACTCATAGAATATTTACTTCAAAAAAGTACTGATCTGACCCCATCAGGTATTATCAAACAAGTGATCGCTCAGATAGACTATAAAGCTCATCTCCTGAAAGAAGAGTGATGAAATCAACAAGCTGCTGATGACAGATATGCGAATATTGGACAGCTGATCAATATGGGAGAGAAATATGACGAACTCGGAATCTCAGGATTATCAAGACTTATGGATGAAATTAGTCTTCTTACTGATGCTGCCGAAAACGCTGATGAATCTATCGATAGTATCAAACTTATGACCGTCCACTCATCGAAAGGACTAGAATTTAAGAATGTCTTTCTCGTTTGAGTAGAAGAGAATGTCTTTCCATTAGGAAATGCAAGACTAGAAGTAAAGCTCCTCGAAGAAGAAAGAAGACTTATGTATGTAGCGATTACAAGAGCAGAAGATCACCTCTTCATTTCCTATGCTGACTCACGTATGCAATGGTGACAAACCATGTACAATCGTCCTTCGAGATTTTTGGAAGAAATTCCTGAAGAGCTCAAAAAAACCTATTCTCTTGCTGAAAATAGATCGTTCTCTCGTCCATCGTTTGATGAAGGAGATATAGTGAGTCATAAACTATTTGGAAAAGGTACTATCATTGAAATCCGATGAGAAATCGCGATTATTAAATTTCAAAACACCACCTTTGGAGTCAGGAAAGTACCTTTGAAACTTGTTAGTCCTGCTTAGTTTCTGAACCTTTAATAGCCTGCAAAAGCATAGACTCAAAATCAGAAAGCACTCAAGGAGCCCAATATCCACGAACAGTATTAATCACAATTCATTCATCTCCTTCTCACCTTCTTACGATATTTTTTTCTTGTCCTTCAATTTCTGGTGCATCAGTTTGAAAGAGTTGCAAAATATCATCTCTCGTTAGTACTGTAGTTTCCTGAATATTTTTATATTCTTCATATTTTTTTGCTAGAAACTGTTCTTGTACATCAAGAATTTGTTGTGCTTCTGGAGTAAATCACATTGTAAATTATAATAGATAAATAAAATAAGCATAATAAATTATAATAATATTTTTATTTTTGTCAATTTTTTTTAATTAAAAAAAAAAAAACAGGTCCGGCAAGAATTGAACTCGCGACGCGGAGCTTTGGAGACTCCCGCTCTACCACTGAGCTACGGACCTATGGAACTTTTTACAACTCTTCTACTATACGAAACTCTAACTCTAAAATCAAGCACAAGACAATAAAATATTGTTTTTTGAAGCTTAAATCAGTATCATATGAATATGAAAAAACAAAAAGTTCTTGTCTGACTTTCTGGATGAGTAGACTCAGCAGTCACGGCCCATCTTCTCTTACAGCAGTGATACGATGTCACCGCTGGTTTTATGATAAACTATAGAGAACCAGAAAATCCTCACTGTAGCACTCGTATCGATCAAGAAACTGCTAAACAAGTGGCAGATTTTTTGAAAATCCCTTTTTTGAACTTCGATTTCACCGTAGAATATGAAGATCGTATCATCAATTATATATACGAATGATACAAAAAGTGAATTACTCCTAATCCTGATGTCTTTTGTAATAATCTTATTAAATTTGACCTCTTTCTCGAATATGCACTCATCGCCTGATTTGATTACATCGCTACAGGACATTATGCTCAAATTATAAAAATAGACAATACAAATACTCTTTTCCGTGGAATTGATCCCAAAAAAGATCAATCTTATTTTCTCTCTCGCCTCAACCAACACCAACTCGATCATGCTCTCCTTCCTCTAGGAACCTATACCAAAGAAGAGATTAGAGTTATTGCTAAAGACATCAATCTTCCCAACGCTAATCGTCCTGATAGCCAAGGATTATGTTTTATCGGAAATATTCCCATGTCTGAATTTCTTAGAAAGAAACTTCCAGAACAGAAGTGAGATATTCTCGACCAATCTGGAAAGAAAGTCTGAACGCACAACGGTGCTCGATTCTACACTCTGGGTCAGAGACACCAACTTTTCTTACCTTTCAAAGCCTATGTCACCAAGATCGATGTGACCAATAATATCATTACCGTGGGTAATAAATATGATGAAAACTTATTATCTGACACTGTGAAGGTCACTGATCGAGTATGGACGGGAAGCGAACAATCTCCAGAAGTCTTAGATAACTGTCTGATGAAAATTCGTTATCGCCAAGAGCCAGCAATAGAAGCAAAACTTATACACAACAATAATAGTAAATTTACGTTTTCCATTCCTGAAACACGAGGTATCACACCAGGACAGATTGCAGTAGCATATACTGAAGACAGAAAAGTACTCTGATCAGGTATTATTATATAAAGAGATAAATGAACTCAAATTGTCTATAAAAAATTGACAAAAAAATTTTTTTAGGTAAAATAGATTAATTTTAGTTTTTGTAATATGAATGAAAAATCTCTGGCGTGCTATTCGTCTTATCCTAGAAATTGCAATTGCCTGCATCATATTTTTCTTTATTGCAACAAAAACACCACTCTTCGATAGAGCTATTCCATGACGAAATACTACAACATCAGTAAATCAAACGTGATCTACAGATACTATTCTATCAGGGACTAATATAATATCTACATCCAAAAACACATCAGTAACAGTATGAACTACTCTATCTTCGTGAACAAGTTCAGAAGACCAGTTTTGGAATACAGTCCCATCACAACACGTTATTGAACAACCTGTACAAGAATGAATAGCATGTAGAAGCCCACGATGAACATCAGTACAAAATAATGAAACCATTATTGCTTACAAAACCACTATCGCTAATAGTGAAAATGTGTGTCTATCACAGACCAGAACATGTAATAATGGAACATTATGATGATCATATGAGTATGAATACTGTAATTATGAAATTAATGGCACAATTACACAACACGATGGTACGAAAATTGAGACGATTGCATGAGCATCAAATAGTGAACAACAGCGAGTCAATCTTAACAACTATATCAAAAAAAAGGAAAGTATTCCAGACCGTTATATCCAACCTACAATAGTCAGAGATAACAGTACTCCTACACTAAGTGATGTAAAATGACAACCCATGAAAAATAGCACAATCACCATAAAGCCCATAAATAGTACTGATCGTCTTGATCAAATCACAATCAGAGAGTCTGCACCATCTACGTATTATAACTGATGTGCTACTCCTCGATGAGACAGAGTACAACATGGAAATTTTATATATGCATATATGACATCATCCTCATCAATCAAACAACAATGTATTTCTGAAAAGAGAGCATGTGTAAATGGGAAACTGAGTGGCTCATTTCAATATAAATCATGTGAAATTACAGACGATCCTATAGGTGTAGTAAGAAATTATAATGGCGATATCGTACAACGATGACTAACTCCTCTGTATGGAAACACAACAAGTCAAAATCATATCTCAATAAACAATACAACTGGATGTGTTACTCCTCGATGACAAACCATTCCTCATACTTCAACAGTCGTAGCATATCGTTTACCTACTAGCACAGATAATTCGCTGTGTGATAAAGAAGTAAGATCATGTAAAAATGGAGTACTTCATGGCTCTTATACTTATCAAACTTGTATGGAACTACCACAAAACACAAAAAAACGAAGACGAGATTGGTGGAATAATTGGTGGAATTAAAATCCACTCTGTAACTCCAGCATCTTCGCATATGATCATTTTTTCTTGACTAACTCTATGTGATTACCTTGTTCAATTATTTTCCCTTGATCAAGGACAAGTATAGTATCAGCTTGTTTAACAGTCTGAAGACGGTGAGCTATTATTATCACCGTTTTTCATTTCGCTAAATTATCAAAAGCTTTCGTCACTTCTTCTTCAGAAAAACTATCTAATGCTGATGTTGGCTCGTCTAAGAGAATAATATTTGGATTTTTGAGCATAATTTTTGCTATCGCTAATCTCTGTCTTTGTCATCATGAAAGTCTAATTCATTTCTCTCCTATCTGCGACCCCAATCCATCTGGAAAATCTAAGACAAACTGACACTGTGCGTCGGACAATACTTGTTGTATTTTTTTATCATTGGGTTCATAATTCAGAGCATAGAGCAAATTATCATAAATCGATCCATCAAAGACACTTGGCTCTTGTGTAAGATACCCAATATGTTGGTAATATGACTTGAGAGATATAAAATGAGTATTCTGACCATTAGGAAGTTCTTGCTTATCTACGGATATTGTCCCGAACTGAGGATGAATATATCCCGCAATGAGTTTCATTAATGTAGATTTTCCACTACCAGAAATGCCGACAAGTGCAGTCTTTTTGCCTCATTGAATGCTAAGAGAAAAATCTTTTAATACCTCTCCTTTACCATAATCGTAAGTGACAGTATCCAATACTATATCTCCTCTTTTGTAGATAAACTCTTTACCAGTATCATATCATTGTATCAGTGGAGCATCATCAAATGTCTCTCGCAGTTTTTCTACATAAGTAATTCTACTATAAAAATCAGTGATATAATCATTTAAGTCCTGAACAGATCAGTTTATTTGGTTAGACAACATCCAAACCATAGCTAAGAGACCTACTTCATATTGTCCATTCAATACACCATATCATACGTATAATAATAACAAAATTTGCATTATGTTTATTGATAATTTTTGAACATCAAAAGTAAATATCCTTATAAAACTCTCACGATATCTTCTCACAAGAATGTTATCAAATATAACATCTAATTTTTTCAACTCAAATCATATTCTACCATTTGCTAAGACCTCAAATTTTGACATAATTAGTCTCACAATATCTTTGTCTGCTTGCGTAAAAAAATCTCTCATTTCTTTTCTCAATGGAATCATTTTCTTATTACCATATTGTGCAATAACAAAGGAAATAATAAATACAAATAATACTAAAATTGTACCAATCCATCATGTGTAAGTCATAAACAATCAAATTGCTACAATAATCCTTATGATTACCTGTAATCAGCTTCCATTAATAGTTGACAATAAAGAAGCCCAATTATCTCATCATCTTTGTATAATATTATTAAAATAACCTGTTCATTTACTATCTGTAAGGTTATTTTCTAACTGAAAATATTTATCAATATAAATATTATAAAAATATTTTTGTAATCATCTGAAATATAGATTATTCATATTTCTGAAAAAGTAATTTGGTAATGTTGATAATAACATTAAAACTGCCATAATTCAAACCCCATAGAGAAACATTATTTCATTTCATTCTACCACTGAATCTACAGCAAGTTTCATAGCAATAGCATATCATCATCATTGTAAACCAAAAAACAATGATCTTATTAATCACCAAAATAATGGCCATTTTTCTTGTAATGTTGGTTTAAGAAATTTTTTAACTTTGATCAAATCAAAAGAAGAAAACATTATACAATAGACATAATAAATCCTATAACACAAATCCAACCTTCTGATTAATTTCTTCTATCTTCGCTGTTGCGATAGCGAGTGCTTTCTGAGTACCACGATGAACAATCGCCTTTACTTCTTCATCACTAAGACTATGGTAAATAGTTTGTATTTCTCCAGTAAAAGCTAATACTTTTTCAGTAAGATACTCTTTCGCTTCACCATATCCCATACCACCAGCCAGATAACGATTACGAAATACTACATCTTCCTCAGCAGTAGTAAAA
Source organism: candidate division SR1 bacterium Aalborg_AAW-1 (assembly GCA_001007975.1). GTDB lineage: Bacteria > Patescibacteriota > Gracilibacteria > Absconditabacterales > Absconditicoccaceae > Aalborg-AAW-1. The sequence goes on from CP011268.1 coordinate 166,201, forward strand.
AGCTTACTGAGAAGATACACATTACATTCATCAGGATTCTTAACTGCCTCAACAGGTAGCGAAGCTGTGGTTATCTGTTTAATCTTCTTACGCAAAGTTTTTTCATCATCCAAAAGTCATAAGAAATTATTATACGACTTTGACATTTTACGTCCATCGATTCACGGTACTACCGCTACATTCTCATCGATATAGGGGTCAGGAAGTTTCAATGTTTCACCAAAATGATCATTAAATCTCTGTGCAATATCACGACAGAACTCAAGATGTTGTTTCTGATCTTGTCAAACTGGTACAATATCTGCATCATATAAGACAATATCTCCAGCCATAAGAATAGGATAATTAAACGTCCCCACACCAAATTCCTTACCCTTTCCTTTCGCTACAGCATCCTTATACGCATGCATACGTTCCATAAATCCCATATGAGTGACACATGATAAAATTCGTGATAATTGTGCATGGGCTGGAATAGATGCTTGATTGAAAATACATATCTGTTCTTCATTCAATCCATACTGACGAATGAGAGCAATATACAGACGACAGAAATTGATCGTTTGTTGATGCATAAGAGATCAATCATGGATTGTCGTCAAGGTATGCATATTTGCTATCATAAAAAATCATTGATTCTGACTGTCTTTTGCAATCAGATCAAACAGTGGACGTGCTGCTCAGAAATAATTTCCAATATGAATTTGATCAGAAGTTGGTTTAATACCAGTAAGGATTTTTTGTGCCATAAAACAATAATATACAATATCATAAAAATAAAGAAATACAGAGAGAAAAACATATCTTATGTCACTACTCTTTTCTTTCATCGTTATTATATATAGATACTTTTTTCAGTAAATATTGCAATTGTTTTTTCTCTTGCATTGATAGAATACATCACTACGATTAATTATACTATGCATTTATCTTTTATTGTCAATTTGAGACTAATGAATAAAATTCTCATGTGAACTTTTCTTGCTCTATGAGCTTTTCTAACCTATTCCTTTGCAGCTGATACCTGTAATGGCAATATTTGTATTGATGGAAGTGGCAATATCTATATGCAAAACAACGCTACCATCTATAATGAGCTCATCAGTGGTCTTTCTTGAACAATAACAAGCTGATCTACAACAAGCTGATCAAGTATGACTTGAACAATCTCTACGGGGGCAATTTCTTCTGGATCAACAACAAGCTGATCTACAACAACTGGATCTATTTTCAAACCTACAGGGAGTAACACAGTAGGAGCAAGTGAACTTGATGAAGCAATTCTACGATGATATACCAATGGCCTTACTATGTATACCACTATTGCTGGATTTAATGGAGGGAACGCTCTCTTAAGGGAAGATGCTTCCAAATTATTCTATCAAGCAGCTCGTACCTTATGATACAAAAGCACGAACTTTAGCGACTGTACATTTTCTGACATATCCACTGTGAGTGATTCACTGAAACAAAATATTGCAGACATATGCAAAGCTTGAGGTCTGATGAAGGGAGATAAAGGTAATTTCTTTCCGTTTAGAAAATTAAATAATGCAGAAGCAATAACAGTTATTGCAAGAATTGCAGGGATAAAAGATACAACAACTTCAAGTGCACGATGGACTCCTTATCTTGACTATGTCAAAAAACTCTGAATACTCAATGGAACTGACATACATGAAGGAACAATGGAGAAAACAATCACAAGATGAGAACTTATTATACTGCTTCATAGACTTGGAAAAGTCTACGACAAGTATTATGGAGACTTTTCTCAAGCGATCAACAATCCAGCTAATCTACCAACTGGAACAAGCAATTCTTCAGTAAGTATTGGTGCTGGTATTGTAGACACTCCAAGATTTACAAATGCACTACTCTGGATGTATAACAATGACATGACCATGTTCTGGAAAGCATCTGATTATGATCCATATAATGTTTTAACAAAAGAACAAGCAGCAAAAATTCTTTCTACTTATCGCAAAAAATTTATCACTACAGCAAAAACAACCGTTACTTGTAAATATACTGACATTACTACTTCCAATCTCAAAATCTACATAGAAGATGTCTGTAACTATTGAATATTTCCAAACACAACTACTTTTGACCCAGGATATAATATTACAAAAGTAGAATTTGTAAGAGCTATACTTGCTATGCAATGATTAAGCACAGCCGACAGTACAACACAAACAGTAATCGAAAAAGCACTTGAAGCTGAACTGATTACAGCTAGTGATCTTACCACTTTCGACAAACCTATTACAAGATATGAAGTAGCTATTATGCTTCATACACTCTATCTCAAAAATACGTTTATTAATAATCTCAATGATAATAATTCTATTTATTATGTCATTTCTCCTACTAGTGATCAAAGTACTGGTACAACAACTACACAAAAATCATTCATAGACATTACCACTATTGATAGCAAAGATTTCAATAATGGATATATCAGTATATTTAATAAAGTGTATAAAATAAATAAAAAAGAAACAATCAATTATTTCCCTACAAGCTATTCTCGATATGGTACTATAAGTGATATTAATACTGACAACGTCATAGGAACCATAACACTAGCGATTGGGCAAAAATCATGAACCAAAATAGTTGTAGAATGATATATTATCTTCCAAAATACTGCAGAAATATTTACTATTTCACCAACAAATACTGTTCCATATTATACGATCACAAAAATAAAATAATCAAAAAAACTTTAGCAAAATAAAGTATTATGCATATCGAAAAAATATCAATACATCAAGAATGAAAAGAAGAAAAATCATCACATAGACCTATGCATTTCGATGAATTTATTGGTCAAGATCACATCATTCGTGTTCTAAAAACAGCCATATCAAGTGCTCAAAAAAACAATCACCAACTCTGACACATTCTTCTTTCAGGTCCAAGTGGATATGGTAAAACTACGCTTGCACAAATTACTGCAAGAGTATATGGAAAACAATTTCATATCATTACTTGATATGCTATCAATAAACCTGCTGAATTAATTTCTATCATGACGAGCATGAATGAAGGAGATATTCTTTTTATAGATGAAATTCATAGACTCAAACCTACAATAGAAGAAATGCTCTATATAGCTATGGAAGATTTTGCTATAGATATGGTAATGGGTGACGGATGATCAGTAAGAGTTCCTCTTAAAGCCTTTACTCTAATCTGAGCAACGACAAAACCTGAATCACTTTCAGAACCATTAAAAAACAGATTCATCTATAACTTTCATTGTATGGATTATACAGAGCAACAAAAGCATCATATTATAGAAAGATATTTACAACATTATCATATAACATATCCTAAGAAACTATTAGAGTCCCTTGCTCTTAAAGTAGATACTGTACCAAGAAAAATTCATAATTTTATTGTAACTATTAGAGATTACCTTATTACACATTATCATTCACTAGAACTTGATAATACTATACGACCAGCATGTGAACAATGGTTAAATATAGCTGATGGCTGACTCACTCCTATTCATCAACAATATCTTCATATTTTATCAGAAAGCAACAGTGCCTTAGGATTAAAAACTATAGCTCTTAAACTTGGTATCAATGAAGAAAGTGTAGAGAATGAAATAGAACCTCTATTACTCAAATCCTGAATAATAGAAAAAACAAGTAAATGAAGAAAAATCAAATAACTATACTACTCTGTTCATGTAATAGCTTAAAAAAAACTAGAATATCGCTTCTAGTTTTTTGTATAATATTATATTCTATTATGATTAGAATGGAAGGTCGTCATCTTGACTAGTAGATCCATTCGATGAACCACCATTGACACCATCAATTCTCCATGCACTAATACTAGTATAATATCTCTGGGTGTTTTCTGAATAATTCGTTCTGAAATTAAGAGATACTTTTACTGCATCACCTACTTGAAATGGATCAATAAGATTTACTTTATCTTTAATAAGATCAAAAGAGATACCTCACTTAAATTCTCTATCAGTAATTTCTTCTAGTACTACTGTTCTTTTTTGAAGAGCATTTTGACCAACAGTTTCAATATCACCAATGTAAGTAATTGTTCCTTCATATTGCATGTGTAATGTGTATTAATGAATAAATAGAATAGTACAAACAATTCTAATTCTACGATAATTATTTTATCGTCATAAAGCAAGAGAAAATAAATAAATTAAATGTTTTTAAATTTATATAACTCAATACCATTAATCAATCAATCTATCACACTTTCTTTTACATCTTCTAAAATATTAACTATAACAACTTTATCATCTAAAGAAATATTTCATTTAAAATAAATTCTAATCATTTCTTTACCAATTTGTTTAAACATTTCGTATGTCGAAGTTTGTCAAATCTTATATCATTTTACTCACCAAAGAAGATTATTATACCTATATGAAAAATCATCTCTTGTAAAAATCAATAATGGAACACTCATACCTAATGCAGAAATTTTTGCTGCAGTACGGCCATGAGTTGTATAACATAAAACAATCTTCGCTTCAGTATCGGTAATAATTTTTGGCAATAAATCAATAAGATAGTTATTTTCATCAAGAATATCATCTTTTTTATACTGAATACTTCTTATATTTGGCAGATACTGTTCTTGCGATTCAATAAGAGCCAATTCTGAAAATACTTTTTGAATATTTTCTAATGGTGCTTCAGATTCAGACAAAAATCATTCAGAAATAGTGATAATATCAACTCCTAGTTTTACATAGCGTTGTAATTGATTAATCATTGCTATATCCTCAGCAAGATCCATAGAATTTAATACAATAATAACTGGCTTTCAGATATTTTTAACCGAAAGGATAAATTCATGTTCTCCATCCAAATCTGACCAATCATCATGATGTACTACTACACCATCAACAGCATCAACGATAGGATATACTCATTCTTTAACCATTTTTTGTGAAAGACGAGCATAGAGTTTCATACCTTGCCCATTATTACTATTCAAAAAGATCCTAATATCTTCAACATCTCAAGGAGATTTCATTGATCAAGCAGATAATACATTGACACCACTTTGAATTCCCCATATTACATTCTTTTTATCTCTTTCAGACAAAAATGATACCTTTGGATTATAATTATGAAAAAATATTTTCTGTCCTAAATGGATACTTCATGGCATAACACATACAAGCTTATATAATTCATTAGATCTATCAACCAATTTGAGTTGTACCTCACTTCCCATAAATCCTATAATAGTACCTACTGGACAATCATCAATATGAGCATAATTGATAAACAAAGCACTATTATCATCTTCTAAGATAGAAGAATATTCAAGATATATTGTTTGGTCTAGTACAAATTCTAAAGAATTCATATTTTTAACAGAAATATCTTCTCCTTTCGTCTCAAGCATAATTGTCTTACTATCATCCAATTTTAATATTGTATCAATATATTTTCTTTGAAGATCATCAAAATTTTTATTTGCAATATCTATCGAAAACATATTAATAGTATTGATAATTTTAGAAAGTATAGTTTCTTTAGCAATTGTTGAAGAAATTGCGACTCAAGCTTTAATAAATTTTAAGGACATTATATAAATATACAAATTAATAAAGTAAGTTTTTATTTATAACGAAATCTTTTCTTTTTTTTCCACAACATATTATGAGGTTTGATAATACGCACTGTTTGTCAGAGTATATCATATTCAAAAGTTTTAATACTGACATGCATTCAGAGTTCTTTCTCTAATTCACGTACAGTATCTCCTCATTTACCAATTAAAGATCACTTCTCTTCATAAGGCACATAAATATCAAGGGTATTATCTTTAATATCTATACCATATTCATACTGAACTCTTTGAGATAAGTATTCTTCTATATACAAGGAAGCAAGTTTTAAGCTCCCTGACTGTAACTTTTCTGGATTAAGATCATCAAGAGGCATAACAACAACTTGTTCACCAAAACTATATAATTCATATACTAACTGTCAGGAAAAAAAGTTTTTTACTTCCACAACAGGACGAGCCAAATCTTCAGACATCATACCTGATGGTGTTTTAACAGTGAATGATAATGTATAAACAGTGTGAATAGCACCTTCTTGAATAAATATAATAGTATCAATAACCTGAGGGATCATACCCAAAGACACAACTCATATAAATCTCTGTATACTATCAATAGCCTTGGTCGCATGAATCACTCATATCAATCAGATACCAGTCAGTCTTAAATCTTTATAGAGAACGAAGTCTGCTTGATTTCTCACCTCATCATATACTGTGAAATCTGGTCTTGAAAGAAGAAGAATATCCCTTACCTCATCATGAGTACCGTGAGAAAAAGAATATTGTACAACATCATCAGATACTTGCAAATCACGAGGAGCCTCTATCGTCTTTACAATTTTTTTCTGATCAACATACATATCAATGAGCGCTTGTGCAAATGTTGTTTTCCCTGATCCTGGAGATCAAGCAACTAAAATTCATTGTGCTTTATTTTTTAACAATTCTACTAGTGTATTATCAATATGGTAATCATCAAACGTCAATCTTTTTACAGGTCTTACAACGGTAATTTCATAATCATCAGAAAGAGGAGGATAAACAATCACAATTCTATAATTTCACATCTGAATGACAGTTGATAGATTACGTTCTATCTCAATAGTAGCATCATCACGACACTCTACTTCTTTATGTAAGGTTGCAATAATTGTTTTTACTTCTTGCTGTGTCATAATATTTCATACCAATTTCATCTCTCGAGCTCATGGTCATCACTGCTTCAAGGATAATTGAGTTCAAGCCTTAATATGAATAGACATAATATCTGATTGGAAATATTGATCTAATATACTGGCATATGAATTTTTTTCTATCATAACCAAGATTTAAAATAAAATATCATACAATATATAACCAGTATGTCACCATACCCAAAAAGATATTATAGAGAGTTTCTTGTCTTTAAGTATTTTTTAATTATACTATTGTAGTAAGTATATAATACCAATATAAGAGAAAATACAAAACAGATAAAATATAAATAATCGCTTCTGTTTTGCAAGAGAATTTACTACACATCTATTCAATGTTCTATCTTGTACGTACCCTTAAAGAAAACAATGGAGAAAGAATTAACACTGATTTTGTACTAGAAGCAAATGATGACAGTTTAATAAAAGATTTTTTCAATAATAACAAAATCATTCTTTTAGGTATATCACAAGTACAAGGACGACCAAGCTCTGCTCAGTATTGTGGGATTTTACAAATAAATGAAACAACAACAGCTAATTTTTGTCTAAAAGTTGATAGCGCTGAAGCTTTAGTACAGCGTTGTGTTGATTTAAATTTACCAATTATTAGTGTCAATACTTTTAATAATAGCATTACCAAAGAAACTTCAACAGGAATAATCAATAAATTACAACAAATAAAAATTGATCAAATAAGCAAACAAAAACAAATTGAACAAGAAGAAATTGCGAAACAAAACAAAATTATGGACAATAGAAAAAAAGAAAAAATAATGAGTGTAATAAATGATACTCTACAGGATATTAAAAAACTTGAAGAGCAATATGCCAATAATATGGAACTCATTAATGAAAAAAGAAAACTCAATGATCTCAAAGAACAACTTACAAAAATAAAGATGTGATCCAACATAGAAAAAGCTACATCAATTTTAGAAGAAACATTTGCCCTGATGGAGCAAATGGAAATGAAAACCATTTACCAACTCAAAGAACAAGAACAAAAAATCAATGAAAACTCTGTTATTTCAAATGTAGATATTATAAGTGAACTAGAAAAAATTAAAAGAGCACAACAGACTACAAAAGCAGGAACTAAAAAAAGTAAATCTGATCTTTATTACACCTATCTTGGTGTCGTATGATTATATCAAAAATTCATCACAAAAGAAGCAATCAACAAAATATCGCATATCACAACAATAAATAAAGATATAATCAATTATATATGATTTTGAATAAGTTGATGAGCATTCTGAATTGGCATACTTTTATTCTATTATATCATTACCAATAATATCCATTATAACTTACTATTATGAATGATTAGTATATGACTATTATGAATAATACGAGAATTATTATTCATTCATAAAAAAGACTCTTTTATTATCAACTTAATCTATATTATCCTTGCTATTATACTTACAATTATTATACAAAGGATTATAATAATATTTTTTGCCCTTATATAAGTACAATCCTGATGATAGAATTTCTTATCATAAGTATCATAAGCTTCATCACATGATATTTTTTTGTACGAATAGGCAATACTCGATTAGCACTTATTCCAGTAGTTGTACTATTTCTTTTCATTATGAGTTGATTATGAGGAGTATGAATATGATCATTCACAAAAAATCATATAAAAGATCATGGTTCAAAATTATCTCGATGAATTATTGTTATAGGAATTATTCTATTACTTATTAATCAATGAATAGTGCGATATCATGTGATTGCTATTACCGTATTACTCAACATTATTTTCTATTTTAGTTCATATCAATGGAACTATAAAGAAGGTAAAACAGTATTTTTACGATGAATTATTATGACTTTTCTAGTAGGGATTTTCTACACTTTCCAAACATGACAATATAATAGCATTGCTCATATCATTACTATAGGAGGAATAATATTATTGTTGCTATCATACAGTATACTATGAATATTTCGCAACCTTTCACAAGAAGACAATATATATGTAAAACATCAAAAAGAATTCTCAATATATATTGTGATATGAATCATTCTTTATCGAATATTTCAACCCAATTATAATGCTATTCTTGTTTCACAACTTGCTTTCATAACATTTACTATAGGACTTCGTCAAACCTATCTTACAAGAAAAAAAGAAATAAAACATGAAAAAAAAACCTGACTCAGTGGACGTTCTTTACTTGCATGACAGAAAGTATTAGAATGGTATGATAATCAAAACGAATCTCTTGATCTTCATATATTCAATTTTCTAATCAACAAAGGATATATGCCATCCTCATATGGAATGATCATTCTTCAGTATAGCCAGATTATATGAATTATTATTCTTATAGCACTAAGCATACGAAGTCTATTTCAAAACAATGGATATACACTTATACGATATTGGCTTGGGATCTTTTGCTTTATCATAACACTATTTTGAATACAATCACAAGAAAAATTTATTCAATACTATAAAACTATTGCAATAGGATTAATTACAGGATCATATTACATTACCCTTTTCGATACTACTCACAGTAGCAGCACTTTCACACGATGATCTCTGCTTCGATTATGTATTAATATGATTATAGCATTATTTTACCAAGATATTTTCCCTCAATCTAAAAATCTCTTCACAAAAAATGATATCGTTTTTTGGCTCATTATGATCATAATAGGAAGTATCATTACTACACTATCTCTGGTATGGTTAGCACTTCCATGACAGATACTTTTTGCGATATGATGCATTATAATAGGTATTGTGAGTTATTTTTCTTATCATATTTGGAAAACAGTAAATAAATAACATCTATATTTATATTTTGCGATAAAATATTAGAGTTATTCTAACCTAACCAAATAAAAAATCTCTATAATAATTATAGAGATTTTTTTGTATTACTAAGCAATAATACTATTCTTCAGAGATTTTTTCTCCTTCAGCTGGTGCTTCAAGAGCCTTCATACTCAATCCAATTTTTCTTGCTCTAGGATCAAGAAGAATAAGTTTTGCTTGAACAACTTGTCCAATTTTCACCTGACTCTTCTTTGACAATTCACTCAAGTGGATAAGTCCATTGATATCATCATAGATTCTCATAAACACTCCATAAGGTACAAATCTCACGATTTCTCCTTCAATAATGTCTCCAATCTTGAAATTCTTTGGAATATATTCCCATGGGTCTCCTTTGAGTTGTTTTCTAGAAAGTGAGATTTTTCCATTTTCAAGTCCAATCACCTTCACTTCAAATGGATCACCAATTTTAGCAAGTTTACTAATATGGGCAACGTGTCCAAATGTCAATTCCGAGATATGGACAAGTCCTTCCACAGATCCTCCAAGAGTCACAAACAATCCATAACTTGAAACACCACTCACCACTCCATTATATGATTTTCCAACTTCAATTTCTTCCAGAATCTTCTCTGTTTCTTCTTTCAAAGCTTCTCTTTCAGAAAGGATTACTCTCTTCTCTTCTTCATCAACTGAGATTGCTCTCACACTAAATTCTTTACCAATAAGTTCTAGAAGCTTATCAAAAATCTGTTCTTGATCACCATCTTCTACTCTTGGGTAGTGAATTGGAGCAAGTTGAGAAAGTGGTATAAATCCTTTAATACCATGCATATCCACGAGAAGTCCTCCAAGATTTGCTTCAGTTGGCACAACAGTAAAGATTTCATTTGTTTCAATCTTAGAAAGAATGTTTTTCCATACATCAATTTGGAGAAGTTTAGTAACAGAAATAATATAATAACCTTCTTTATGTCTAATAGTAGGATTAATAAGTTCAGCCTCGACAGAAGCACCAACAGATAAATCTACTCAACCTCTTAGAAGGTCTCTCATTTCTTTCTGAAGAATAATAGCAGTAATTGCACCATCAGCACAATCTACTAAAACTCCAGTATCAATCTTTTTTACAACAACTCCTTTCAATTTTTGACCTTCTTTCAGAACAGGAACATTCTGTAACAATTGGTCTTCAGCTTTTTTTGCCATTAAATAATAAAAAATAAAGAAATAAAATAACGATATACTATATTATTAAGCACAATTACCTAATATATAGTAATAATATTACACCTTTAATCCTGTTTTTTTAGAAACAGTAAGATACGTTTCGAGATTATTATTCTTAAGATATCTCAAGAATGTTCTTCTCTTAGCTACCAATCTCAAAAGAGATCTTTTTGCATCAAAATCTTTGTGATTAGTTTTTAGGTGTTCTTGAAGATCAGTAATTTTAGTAGTCATAAGATTGATTTGATATTCAGGAGATCCTGTATCAAGTTCATGTCTTTGATACCAAACTGCTTGATCACCAGTTGCTTGTGTTTTTTTAGCTACTGGTTTTTTAGTTGTTTTCTTTTCTGCCATAGGCGAATGAAACATAAAAAATAAAAATTCTGACAAGATATCAGTTCAACCACCGATCACGTCATACGACGGAATAATAATATACAAAGCGATAAAACCTTGTCTATGGTAGTAGAGAGCGAGATTGTATTCCTAGTATAGTATTTAGCCAGGAAATTACCCCTGACAGGAATCGAACCTGTACTTACCCCTTAGGAGAGGGTCGTTCTATCCATTAAACTACAAGAGCGCACAAAACTCAAGCTTACTTATACTAAAAAAATAATCAAATATCAAGAAGAAATCACAAAAAATCTATTATTTTTATATGATTTTAGATAATGTTTGCACCAAAGATTCCATATCTTCTACTGTATTGTAGACAAACGGCGATATCCTAACTACTCCATGAGAGATACCAAGACGAGTAAGAAGCGGGTGTGCACAGTGTCATCATACCCTTACGCAGATATCATGAGAGGCAAGTTGTTCTCCTATATCATCACCATGAGCTACATTCAGAGATAAGATACCGACCATATTTTCACCTGCTCCTCATAATACAGCGCTATTTCAGAAAATGTCTTTTATATCATCATAAGATTCTTTCCACTTGCTATGGCTTTCTTTAATATTTGCGTATATATTAAAATTCTTATAAAAATCACACGCAGCTCATAATCCGACAGCTCATATAAGGTTTGGTGTCCCTGGCTCAAATTTATCTGCTGTACGAATGAGAGAACATCATCTTGTTGTAACTTCTTCTATAATACCTCATCATCATTGTAAAGTCTGTAGATTTCTTGATTTGTTTTTTTCTATCCATAAGAGGCCTATTCCTGTAGGCCCCATCATCTTGTGTCCTGTAAAGAAATAGGCATCACATCATAAGGTAGATACATTCACCTGAAAGTGAGGTATAGCTTGTGAACCATCAACAGCAAAAAAAATATCATCTGACAGACATTCATGTATTTTTTGGACATCATAGATTCTTCCTGTCACATTCGAAACATGACTACAAACGACAACTTTTACATTATTATTGTATAATTGTTTTTTCAATCACTCAAGGTCAATATCAAGTGTATGTACATCTATATCAATAAACTGGACTTCAAAACCGAGTTGTTTAGACAACAACTGCCAAGGTACAATTGTTGCATGATGATCTCGTATACCAATGAGTACAGTATCTCACTGTTTCAATCAATAAGAATAGACAAGTGATTGTGCTAAAATATTCGACGCATGAGTAGCATTATATGTATATATAATTTCACGATAATCAGATCATATAAATTGAGCCACATTCTTTTTTGAAGAAAGGTAAGCTAACTCTGACTGCTCTGCTAAAGCGTATTGTCCTCTATGAATATTTGCATAACTGTGACCTATATAAAAATTCATCGCATCAATAACTTGTTGAGGTTTGTGAGTTGTAGAAGCATTATCCAGATATATAAGATCAGGATTATTTGTAAAAATAGGGAATTGTTCTCTAATAAATGACATATAACCATACAACAAACTCTAAAAAAAACTTGCAATAGATAGAAAAACTTTTATATCTATATCAGAATAGTGTTTTTTATATCTTTTTGCAAGACATCATGAAAAATTATGTTACTGAAGCATTATGAACGTTTTTTCTCGTTCTCGTTATTGGATTAGTAGTAGCTCAAGCAAGTGAATTTGCTCCATTAGCTATCGGAACTGTGCTGATGGTTATGGTATATGCTTGAGGACATATTTCTGGAGCACATTATAATCCAGCAGTAACTGTATGACTGGCTCTTTCTGATAAAATCAGTTGGAACAAAGCAGGAGGATATATCCTAGCACAACTTATTGGAGCATTCTTAGCTGCATGGGTAAGCTATATGCTTGTAGGTCAAGCTCTTGTTGTAGAACCAACTGCAGCATCTCGAACCTCTATTGTAGCAGAGCTTATCTTCACATTTGCTCTTGTCTATGTGGTACTCAATGTTGCAGCTACGAAAGCAACTGAAGGAAATTCTTATTACGGATTAGCAATTGGATTTACGGTTATGGCAGCAGCATTTGCAGTAGGAGGAATTTCTGGTGGAGCATTTAATCCAGCAGTAGCATTTGGACCACAACTCTTTGATGCTATTCAAGGAGGTTCATCAATAAGTTCTATATGGGTTTATCTCATTGGTTGTTTTGGTGGTTGAATTCTTGCTGCTCTTCGATATAATGCAGTAAATAACAAATAACATTCACCCGTATTCAAACAAAAAAAAGACTAGCAGACAGGTTGCTAGTTTTTTATATATGAAATCAATATTATCATATTCATTGCACCTTTTGCTTATTATGTTGTATTAAATATACAAAAGCAATAGCCATACCAAAAAATAACAACACATCTGCAACATTAAAAATAAACCAAGAAGGAAATACCAAAAAATCTCTTACTCCATCGTAGATAATTCTATCATACAAATTACCTAATGTTCAAGCTATAAGTAATATGATAGCCATACGAGGAAACATCTTCTTATCATACATAACAATAAAAAGAGCCAAAGCAACTATTGTCATACCAATAATCAATCCTCAAGACATATTCATAGAGAATGAAATTCATCTATTGATAGCTGGTTCTAATAGAAAAAATTCTTCTCATAACCTATTGTTATAAAACACATACTTTGTTATCAGATCAATCACTACAAAGGTGAATATACTTATTATATCAATCAAATAATAGGTATTTTTTTTGTTCATTATAAATACAACAAATAAAAGAATTACACTCCTACCCTATAAAATATTTCTTTATCAACTAATTCCCTTTTCGTACCCCATTTCAAAGCAGAAATTTGTTTAATAATCGCTACTTTTTCTGGAGTATTAACAGGAGGAACAGAATGAGGGTTTCGCATATTAATAGAAAAAGGCCTTGTTGGTTGTCATCATACTGAAAGCGTCAATACTCATTTACGCGCATCAATACTTACCATGTCTTGTTTATTAAATTCAGGTGCAACATTCTTTTCTAAAAATTCTGCATCTTCTGGTCAGACTTTATAATAAAGCTGATTACCGACATTACCGAAGATAGGTTTCGAAAGATCAATACTTCCACCCAATCCAGAATTTTTCAACTGTTCGATATATTGATGAGCAATACAAAGACCTAATTTATATTTACGAGCTTCAGACAATACTGATTCAAATGATTGAGAGACATAATTCTGGAACTCATCCACATATAAGAAAAATGGGACCCTATCATCTTCAGGAATAGATGCTCTTTTCAGAGCTGCTAATTTAATCTGAGAAGCAAACATACGACCAATAAGTTGTGAATTTATTTCTCCTGTCAATCACTTAGAAAGGTTACACAGGATAATTTTCTTCTGGTTCATCGCATCAAAAAAATTAAATCCTGACTTCGGTTGTCAGATCACATTACGAACATAGACTCACGTCGTAAATGGTCAGAATTTTGCCTGTAGAAATGGAATAATCTCTGCTTTTTCTCTATCACCCATAGCTTTGTATGTTTTTGTCCACCAAGAACGAATAACTGGATTCTTAAGATGGCGAAGTTTACTATCTAAATATGCTTCATCAGTAAACAATCTCATAATCTCAGGAAGTGTACCTCCATCAGGTTGTTCCATAAGAAGAAATGATGCATTACGAAAGTAATCCTGAATACGTGGACCAAATATCTCATGCCCATACATACTTACAAACATTTCAGTAATATCGTTAGTAACAATATCTCTCTCATCTTCTGTATCAGCTTCAAACATATTAAATCCAATCGGATAATCTGTATTTGCAAAATCAAAATAGATAAGATCTTCTATTCTTTCTTTAGGAATATACTTTAAAATATGTTCACACAGATCTCCATGAGGATCAATAAGACAAAATCCATTTCCAAGAGGAACATCCTGCTGAGCCATTGTTAACAATGCTGTAGATTTTCCCGTACCCGTCTGTCAAATGATATAGAAATGTCTAAATCTATCAATATGAGAAACTCTAATATCCTTTTTAACACCCCCATAGATATTGTGACCAAGAATAATACCTTCAGATGGGATATTATCTGGAGCAGGAACAATTTTAAATGTTTGTCGTCTTAAACGAGGATTACGATTAAATTTGGAATTTGGAAAATGTACTAATGTAGAAAGTTCTTTAATATTTAAGATCTGTTGAGATTGATAGCGTTGTAATGATTGTCATAATGAATATTTTGTAAAAAAAGATCTCAAAACAAATGATTTCACAAACAAACTCAGATCATCTGGTTTTTGAAATACAAAACTATTCAATCCGACATAATTATATTGAAAAAAGGATCTTGTTAAGTCTTCTACAATACTATCAGGTCTTTTTTCAATAGGAGAAATAGCTATAACTCTTAATTTAACATCAAATAGTTCATCCTCAGCCTTCTTATCCAGATCTGCAAGTTGTTGCTGAGAAAAATCATGATTTTTACTTTCCTTTTTATCTCATCTTGCACCCTTTACAATATTGTTCCATATTCATTTTACTGTATTCATAAATCAGTTTTTTTTTCATTCTTTAATATCGTCAATTGCCTTCCTCATTTTTTTGAGATGAGATATCTCTATAGGAGAAATAA
The DNA here is from genome assembly GCA_001007975.1 of candidate division SR1 bacterium Aalborg_AAW-1. GTDB lineage: Bacteria > Patescibacteriota > Gracilibacteria > Absconditabacterales > Absconditicoccaceae > Aalborg-AAW-1. The sequence goes on from CP011268.1 coordinate 181,988, forward strand.
GAATTTGAAATGAAAGTTTTTCATCTGCTTCCACTTTACTATATGATGCTAAGAGACTATCCATTGGATCAGCTTCAAATGATTCATATGTTTTAATAGGATACTCAGATTGTTTTTTTAAAACAATTTCTCATCATGATACATATTTTCCTGCTTCTAATAACTGAGGTTCTTGGATAAGATCTACGACTGCTCCAGGATAAAAAGATGGTATCATTTTTTCCACATTTTCCACAAAATAATCAGGAACAGCTAATAAAAGTTTAATACTTTCTTTTTCTATATACAATTCTATAGAAATATAATCCTGTCCATATTTTTTAGCCTGTGATTTTGTACTATATAATGCATAAAAATTTTTATATATCTGATTCATCAGTTGAATATTCTGTTTCATATCTTGAATATGATCAGTAACCTCGATATCTCCAGAATTTTTAGCAGCAATTTTTGGAATCTTCACACTGAGAAATTTTAATTTTTTAGATTGATCATATCTTCTTTTCCTCTGTTGATCTCTTATAAACCATACATATCACAAAAAAAATCATCATGTAATAAAACCAATTCACAATAAGATAATAACAATATCAATAAATCACATAGATACTTGTTTAAGAACAAATTAAAGATTATGTTGTTGTATTCTCCTGTACTGTTGTATTCTCCTGTACTGTTGAAGAAGATCAATCAGGCACTAATGCTTCTTCATCCATAGTCAATCATAACCTTGCTGATATTTCAGCATCTACAAATTGCCTTTTACGACCATATTTTTTAGCTGAATACTCTTTTAGAATGCCACCAATTTTTTTATTTCTATAGTCCTGTGTATAGATAGCATTGAGAGAGAATACACGAGAAGTTGAGTTGTCTATATTGAGTTTACAATATGTTTTGTAGTTCGCAATACCAATAATATCTTGAGCACCCAAGACTGGTGCATACTCTTTCTCCAAAAATTCTGCATCAGGAGCACCAATTTTGAACGATTGTATCGTACCCGCATTACCAAACACCGCAGCTTTTACATCTGCTTTACCTCCTGCTGATTTATCTCCAGATTCTAATTGTGCAATATATTGGTGAGCCATAATCAGACCTAATCTATATTTACGTGCTTCTGAAAGGATGTCCGCGAACGTACCAGATACAAAGTTTTGAAACTCATCCACATATAAGAAAAAATCTTTACGATCTTCTTTTGCTGTATTTGCACGTCCCATAGCACCATTATAGATTTGAGATACTATAATCATACCAAGCAGCTGTGCATTAATTTCTCCAATTTTCCCTTTCGATAATGAAACAAGGATAATTTTCTGACTGTCCATCGCTTCACGAAATTTGATGGCAGTTTCAGTTTGTCAGATAATATTTCTGATCAGTCTATTCGTATTAAATGATACAAATTTTGAAGTAAAATAAGGTATAATCTCTTGTTTTTCACGATCTCCCATAGCAGCATATGTTTTCTCCCAGAAGTTTTTCACCACTGCATTTTTGACTTTTTTAGTTTTAAAGTCTCTATATGTCTCATCGGTGAACAAACGAGGAACATCAAGTAATGTAGGTTTGTCTTCCATATCCTCTAATAATGTCAAACTACCATATTTAAAATATTCTTGAATACGAGGACCAAAAATTTCTGACCCAAACATTTTCAAGAAGATTTCTGTAGCATCGTTCACAGTACGATCAGCTTGATCTACATTGTCAATATCATATAAATTAAGACCCATAGGACGATCTTCATTACCCGCATCAAAGAAAATTACATCCTTTGATCTTTCTTTTGGAATGTATTCCAATATATCTTCTACAAGATCACCATGAGGATCTATCACACAACATCAGTCTCAGTTCCAAATATCTTGACGAGCCATAGTCTGTAACAATACAGATTTTCCAGTACCTGATTTTCCAATCATATAATGATGTCTCATACGATCTTCTCTCTTCATATAGATTGGAGTATATTCATTTCTATAGATATTTACTCATAACAATACTCATCAACGATTTACTTTATATCCATATAATTCTTTTTCTGTATAGGTTTTAATAAATTTTTTCTCTTCTTTTTCTACCACTTCTTTATCAGCAAGATCAGCTTCTTTATATTGTTCTATAGGCACAAGAACCTCATCTTTTTGAATTCTCGTACCAATAGCGGGATCTTTTAAAGTACGTAAAATAGCATCCATTTTTCATCATAAATAGGTTTCAGCAACTACTCCACTCATTACATATCACGTATCATCCGCAGGGTTCATAACTGGAGCATTACCAGGAGCAGCTAATGCTTTATATTCCATCCAACGAATAGCCTGTGATCTATTATACATACCATCAGGTAAGTGAAATAATGATGACAACGCATTTACTGAAAATACGTGGGCTGTAGAGAAAAAATGTAAAAGTTTAAACCTGACAGCAAAACGTCGCATAGGCTTAAAAAATCGTCAGAAAATATCCTTTTTTACGTTGGATTCTTTGATTTCATTGAGATATTGTTCAGAGTAAACAGAATATGCACTCGTCACATTTTGAAGATTATCAGTAACACGAGACTTCTCATCAGAGGAAGTAAGCAATACTAAACCTGTTTCAAATGCGTGATTAGCAGCTTCCTCTCCCATAGACTGGTAAGCATCTTCTTCAGCCTTAATCATACGAACAGCCCCTACAGGTTCATCTTTATCTTTACCTAACAATTGTTTTGATGGGCCTTGAATAAAAAAAGTAAAAATCTTCCATGGCATGAGAAAATATTGTCGCCATGGTGTAGGTTTAAGTTTTGCATCTTGTTTTTTAAATAATGCATCAGCAAATTTCTTCACTCTTTTATTATGTTTCTCATCAACAGGTTTCAATATCATTAAGATATGAAATGTATCTTCACCATTTACCTTCGCTACTGAATCAACAAGATTATTTAACGGATCATCAGGCATATATTTATAGTTTTTTATCGTATAGACCACATCCTTTTCTGGTTCAAGCACAGAAATATCACTATATTTTTTAGAGAAAAATTTAGGTTTGTCACATAATTCTATACTTGAATCACTAAATTGTGCAGATATTGCTCACTCTACAATAGCTCTAAATTCTGGATAAACTCATACAATAAACTCTATCTTACTATTTTCATAAGAAATAGTAAGTGTAACTTTAGGTTTCTTTACTAGAAAAGACAGAATAGATTCATAAAATGATGCCTCTCCTAATTTGTAAAGATTATTATACACTTGCGACATACGAGAAATTTTTTCTTTCATATCCTTGGCAAGTTCCTTATTCGCCTCACGATCTACTTTACTATCTCCACGTGTTTGAAGAACTCTCAAATAAATTATACGATCAGCATTTCGTACATCATATAAGAAAATTACAAAATATCTAATAGTTTTATATAACAAAAATCAGACAAATAACAACAAGAACAGAATACCAATATTTTTTACAAAAGTTAGTGCGGTATTAGTTTCTTGAACTATCGTATCAGTTACAACTGTAGAAGTGGTTGTAGTTGATGCTGATGGTAGCACAAGATTATTACGATCTACAGTTTGTACATAAGTATTTACTTTTTGTAATCCACCAAAAAGCGAGATACATTCCGTTCTCGAAGTTCCCCATGCAGCATTCGTAAGTTGAGAGATATTTGTAGTACCTCCACTACTCTTTGCTAAAATGGTATTCAGTTGTTGTTGGCACTGTGACAAATTCATACCTTAAGTATAGAAATAGAGACAGAAAATACAATATTTCTGACCAAGATTCAGCATATCGACTTGACATTCAACACCAAAAACAAATATATTTTTAATTTTTTTTTGAAAAAAACTCCCATAAAGAGAGTAACTGTAGGAATATACGAATATATCATAATATTAATATGTAATCACATATCCTATATCTTCCATATGATATTCATTATTTCTATACAGATCATAGATAGTAACTGCGATATCTTGTCTTGAATTAGAGTTTAGCTGTGCTGTGACGTATCTTCTCAAGAATGATTTATAATGTGATGCTCGAGATTCTCACTCCCCTTCATTATATTCGTTAGTTACCAGTCTTACCATCGTTGCTATAATCTCATCTCTTGAGATTTTATCCAAGGGTCTGAATGTTGTTGATGTTTTACTCTTTTCATCGACTTGGTCTCCATGGAAGATATCATATTCATATGATTTTCTGATATAACTGATAAGTGTTGGATTAGCATCTGCTATATCAGTGAAGTTATCAGCATAAGATCTATTCGGTTTTCTACACAAGACATTGATAGCAAACTCTACCATAAATCTTGCTGCTTCTTCTCTCGTGAGATAATCAAATGGTCTATAATCTCTTGTTCCTTGCCATCTAGTTAGTTCATAACTATAGAGCATCTGATGTGCTATTTTGAATGCTTCACTCACTTGGATTCCTTGATCAATTGTCTTCTTATCCATAGGAGTAAAACATGTACTTCCTATACTAGGATTATAAATATCATCATCTATTACTCATGTCGTTGTACTTCATGTAGTTGGGGTATATGATCCTCATCACCCACTTGTAGATTTTTTAGTGACAATTATCGTAACGGTACTGGTATCACAATTAGTTGGACGAGATAATTCACAAATAGTATAACTGTAAATATATGTTCAAAATATAGTACTATTAGATATAGAAAAGAGACCTGTGTTCGGATCGAATGTAATACCATTAGCTAATGATCATGTCATAGTAATCACTATATCATCTATAGAAAGTGGAATCCCATTCACCATATCATTAGGAAGAATAGATACAGTACCACTGATACCTTGTTGCAAAGTAAGAGTATCAGGATTTGCTTTAATATTAGGAATCTCTATTACAGGAATACCAATACTTGTACGCACAGTATCATTATATTTCAAAATAATATCATCTGATGAATCAGAGTTGATCGATACATAATTTTGTATTACAGCACCATTCGTAAGTGCAGAATTCAGAATACCTTGAACTCATAATACTATGGACTCTCATGGCAAGAGCAGTCATCATGATATAGTACAATTTCCATTTCAAATCATCCATTCAGGAATGGGATTACAGATCATACCAGTAGGGGTATCAAGAGATGTGATAGCAATTTTATCAGGCTCTGGATAGTCCCATACATTAATAATACCAGTATTAGCAAGCGTACCTAAGTTAGATACTGTAATAACATAATTCAACTCATCACCAGCTTGCGCAAGAGTTTTATCTACAGATTTATCTATCAATAGAATAGCTGCATCTCATACAAAATACAATGTATTCGCGTTATTATATCTATCCATAATGACATCTTGAGGTATTGGAGCGCTTAAGTAATAATTATTTCTTATTATAGTTTGGTTTGGAATAGTATCTTTTACCTGAGCTTGTACAATTATATCTATCGATGTACCAGGAGTTAGTATGCCTGGATCTATAATACATTCCATATATTCATAAGGCAACCAATTTCAAGGAGGAGGACATGTAACACCAGCTGGTGTAGATATATCTGTAATTGTGACATCATCATATTGAGGTATATCTCGCACACTAATAATACCACTATTCGCTACTGATCCACTATTCCATACAGAGATAGTATAAGTTAGGAGATCATGTCAGGATATAAGAGGTTTATCTACTATTTTACTAGAATAAATCTCTGCTCTAGCGAGTTTAACTTCTGTAGACGTACTACATCATTCTTCACCACAAGTAATTGGTATATTTGCATTATAAGATACAGTATTGTTTATTATATTGGTACTATAGGAATTCGTCTGTCCAGATATTGTAATACGAGCATGTCCTGTATATGCAGGTAGTCCAGCTGAAATACTACATAACAATGGATTATGAGCCATAGAACATACGATACTAGGACTTGAAGTAGATACAGTCACTGAAGAAAGTGATCGATGAATATAATCTTGTATAGTAACTACACCAGTAGTAGCAAGTGCTCCTGTATTATAAACATCGATCATCCAAGTCAATGTATCTCATCACGTGACTACCGTCTGATCTACTGTTTTTGTAATACTGAGTTGTGATGTACACAATATATTATCAGCATCATTACCGATCAAAGTACCATCATATCCACGCTGCCCTTCTCCAGACACTTCTGCATCATAATCAAAGATAGCTGAATTATCAAAGTGTCATTGTGGACATGCGATAGTATCATTAGTATTCTTTGCTACAAACTCTATAAGTACTGTAGCTCCAGGAGCAAGAGAAAATAATCCCCACGATGGAGTCGTATCACCAACTACTGGATCATTCACACTCGTACGAGTAGCACCTGCTCATAGAGATAATGTTGTAGTAGACTCATATTCAAATCCTGCTGGGAGATAGTCTGTAATAGAACTAGAAAGAATTTGTTCTCCATTTGATGGATTTCTTACCAAGATCTGATAACGATTCGCTCCTCATGGTATAAATTCTTTATCTAATGCAGTTTTATTGACTTGAGGATCTGTACCTATGATAGAAAAATTAACCTGTGCTCTATTCGTTTCCGGAACGATTTCAATCATTTTATCTGTATGTGCTGTCACGATATTTGTCCAAGCACTAGAATAACCTATTGCGTTCCCATAAAGCGTATATGTCACTAATCCACCATTTTTCAATGTAGGTATAAGTGAGGATATTGTTCTCGTAGTAGGATCCCAATCTATACTACCACATATAGATTCAGCTGTTGCACTACACGATCCTGATGCATAGACAAACCCTGAAGGTAATATATCTTCTATCATCACATCCATCGCGTCTGATGGTCACCCATTACCAAATTCTAACACAAATTGCATAGGATCTCATGGAGCAATAGTACTTGGTGTCACAATCTTGTTCGCTGTAAGATCTACACAAGAGATAATATAATGGTCATCTCTCTGAGCATAATTAGGGCGAGATCATCGACTATCCAATTCAGTCATCTCTGGTCATGGATTGGAACCTCAATATATTCTTGGCGTAAGATCAATAGCTGATGCGCATGATGGCATCTCATAAGGACCATTTGGTGTAAGTTGTACTGTAATAGCTATAGATCATCCTGATGGCCATGATGTATCTGTTGTAGCAGTATAAAGGTATCTAGCATATACAGGATTTCATCGAATATTGCCTATATTTGGTATAACTGACCCACTTGTAGAAGGGGTATTTTCAAGAATAGGACAAGTCGCTCACCCACTTGCCTCACACGTGATCGTAAGATCTTTATAATTCATATATGGGAGAGGAATGTTTTGCAAATAACCAAAAATATTTGATCCTGACGCATCATCAGGTCCATGATTCGTATGAGTGATGGTATAACTGAGGGGGGTGGATGTTTCCCATTGGTCAGTAGATCATGTAATAACTGTCTCGAGATCCACTTCTGGACAGGGTGGAAGTTCAACAAATGGTCCATAGACAAGAGAAGTTTTACCATTATTACCCCTAACAGGATCTGTATATCACCCTGGAACAGAAGAATATGTTTCATTTCTCAATACAAGAGTAGCTGATCATCAGCATGTCTGATAGGTAATATATTCTGTGGGTATAAGACTTACCGTAAAAGTCAGACTACCACTAGTTGGTCGGTCTTCATCTACAACTCAATAATAAGCTGCTGGATATCATGAAACCATTCATGTTGAAGTCATGATTTGATCAAGATCATTCATATCAGGACAAGTCGCTCATCCACTCGCCTCACACGTTATCGTCAGTCACGTATAATGAAGCTGACCAAATGATAAGCCAATAGTATTCACAGAAAGACGATTACTAATATACGATCCTGACGCATTACCAGGCCCATGATTTGTATGAGTTGTCACATAAGTGAGCGTATCTCAAAAATTCCATCCAGATGTTGGAACAGCATCGATGGTCGTCTCTAAATCTATAGGAGGACATGGCAAAATCTCTTCATATCGACCTTGTGTAGTATGATTAGCTACATTATTAGGTGAACTAGGATCACTCAATCCTGTAACAATTCTACTCTGACCATAGAGATCAGCATACAAGACACTGCTATAGTCTGGGCCACAGAAAGTCTGGATATTCGTAGATACTGGAGTGAAATTTACTGTCATCGTAACACTTCATCCTACAGGTAAGGGAGTACTAGTACCACCGCTATACAGAGAATAATAAGAATAACTATCAGTATTTATTGATGGAGTAGCAATGATAGATCCATCTTCTGAAGCAGAGTTAAAGACTGGACAGACAGCTCCCCCACTTGCCTCACACGTGATCGTGAGATCTTCATAGTTGACAGTACCATATACTTGTCATGTATAACGAATGAACCTCATATTACCTGACAAGACAGATCCATCAGCTGGACCAGGACCATTATTTGTATGAGTAAAAGTATAGGTTACTGGAGATCAAAGTGCTATACCTGCTGTAGGACCAGAGATAGTTGTATCTAGATCTGCTGGACGCACTACAATTGGTGTTGTAGTAGTATAAGTATGAGTATTACCTGGATCGGTAGTACCAGAAGGAACTCTAGCAGTTACACTATTTGATGCAGAAGTAGGAGAAGTGACTGCATATACTCATGATATTGAAAGTCTTACCTCTCCATTATAAGGCAATACTGGTATTACTCCGGAAGCAGATGTTGCGCCTATATTAAATCATGTAGGACATGTTGCTCCATTTGTGACTGATATACAAGACATTGTAATATCTTTAGCCCCTACTGGAAAAGTATCAACAAAACTTGATCCATCAGCATCATCAGGACCATCATTTCTGATACTAAAGACATACGTAAATGGCTCTCCATTCGTTCATGAAGCTGGACCACTAACATGAGTAGTTTGTAAACTAGCGGTACCGGCAGCAAAAACAGAATCTATAAGATACAAAGGTGAGGAGTTTACCAATACCGTCATCACTATATATAGTACAAATAATTTATACATTTTGTTAAACATCTTATAATTTTGCGGAAGCTAAAAAATACTAATCATCTAAAAAAGTATATCTATATTATTATATACTTGCAAGTATAAATGAATTTACTTTATAAATATAAAATAAAATAAACCACTAGAAGAATAGTTGTTTAACTTCATCATTACACATTTTTTTAATCACAATAATATAACTCATATATAAAAGCATATTAACTCATATATAAAGTTTTCATGATTCAAAAAGAACTTTTTTTACTTCGCTATCATTATACCCATACCAATAAGGATCACAAGCGTTCATAGTATAAATCTCCAGGTAATAATTTCTTGAAAGAAAAAATATCCTACAATACCCAATAAGATAGTCATACCACCAGTGACGATAAGAGGAACATAGGCAAGAGCAACACCCTGGCCATACAATGCACTATATCCGTAATTCAACCCTACAAATGCCAATCACAATAATAACATACCTCGATGGAATTGTACTGGAGTAGCTGATTCTTTAAAGAATAAATAGAGTACAACAAAGATAAGTGATGCTGATCAAAGTGCTACCGCATTAACCAAAAGTGGACTATACCCTGCTAAAAATTTCTGTGATGTTCCCATTAATGTTCCTGAAGCCATTGCAAAGAGAAACAAACCTAGTACTTGTGGTGTCATTATAATCAACAGTATTAAATAAAATTATATTCATATATACGCATATCAACCATTCCATCAGTTACTTGAACTCATTCTTTTCTCAGAAGATTGATCTGATCTAATCATCTCTGTCAGAGCTTCAATGCACTAATAACTCATTGCTTATTGATTACTCTCCATCGTGGCACAACTCGATCAGATGGATAATCTTTGGGTGACAAAGTATTTAACACTCTTCACACTAACCAACCAGACGTATGGATACTATATTGTCTATCTAGTTGACTTGCCAGTTCTCCATACGAAACAACCATCCCATAAGGAATACGCTGCATCAGTCAGATAAGCTCTTGTTTCATAACACTTATCTTATATCAAATAAATCACTCTGATCAATAAATTTTCGTTCTCAAGGTTGTAAATCATCAATGTTCCATCCTGCTATTCTTATTCTTTCTAATGCAATACAGGTATTATCGATCGCTTCACACATCTTCTTTACTTGATGATATTTACCTTCAACAAGAGTAAGATAAAAAGAATGAGTATCGATCCTGACTACTTTCGCAGAACGAGTAACATAATCATCGATCGAGACTCCCTTTTCAAGTCTCAACAAATCTGTGTCAGGAACCTCTTTTTCACAGGTCACTTTATACTCTTTTTCTTTACCAGATTTAGGAGAAGTTAGGCGATGATTAAATGCACCATCACTGGTTGCAATGACTAGTCCTGTTGTATCTTGATCTAATCTTCCTGCAATCTTTAGCATGGGTGCATAGATACAATCTTCAAGAAGATGTTTATAGCTTTTATGAGTTCATTCATCAAGTTCACTACAGACATATCATACAGGTTTATTGAGCAGTACTGTTACTGACTGCGCTACAGAAAACTCAAGATCATCATCTATAGTAATAGTATCACCATCAATCACATGAAATCAATGATCTCTCTCAATATATCCATTAATCATTACTCTCTCATCACGAAAAAATTTCTTTGCATCTCTTCTGGAGACAAGCTGTAGTTGAGACAAATATTTATCTATACGTATAGTTTCTTGCATGCATTACTTTATAAACCTAAAAGAGAATATTATTTTTTGATGAAAAGTATATCTAGATTTTAGAATAATTGGCAAATCGAAAATCAAAAATCATAACACTCCATAACAAATTAGATAAGCTCAATACATTAAAAACATCATATAAATAGATATTTTAAAATTAACAACAATAGCATCTGATCATCACCACTCAATCAACAAAAAAGACACTCCTAAGATTATACTTATAATAAGACCTATTGGATCTATAAGATACCATAGGATGTTAATTTGTTCTTTTGAAATTACATATGAGATCATCAAATTGAAACTAATTAAATCCTTTTTCTTTAATCTCTAAAGCCACATTAATATCACCTTCTTTGACTATCTTTCCTGATTCTAAGACATAGACTTGATCAACAGGAATATAATCCAATATGGTAAAATAGTGAGTTATAATGATAAAAGTATTTTCTGTAGTATTCAGTTCTTGAATCATATTCGCCACATCACGAAACGCATCGACATCTAATCCACTATCTACTTCATCTAAGAAAATATACTTCGGATTCAAAAGTTTCAATTGTAACATTTCAATCTTACGTCTCTCTCCACCAGAAAACCCAACATTCACATCTCTTCGTAAAAACTCTGTATTAATTTTCAGTGCATCACATAGTGGTAGAATATGTTTTTTAAATTGCACAAACGAGAGATTCTGACCTAGAGTCGCGTTATAGATAGAACGAAGAAATTCAAAGAGTTTTACTCATTTTATCTCCGGAATGGTTTGAAAAGCGACAAAAATACCAAGCTTAGCTCTCTCATGAGGATCTAATTGAAGAACATCTATATCTTCTATTCCATTATTTACGAGCAATTTTCCATTGGTAACTTCATAAGATGGATGTCCCATGATAGCCATGGCAAGTGATGATTTTCCGGAACCATTTTTCCCAAGAAGACAATAATTTTTCCCCAACTCAAAATTCAATGACAAATCTTGAATAATGGTTTTATCTTCAACAGCAATTGACAATTTCTCAAGCAATAACATTTATTTTTTTATAATAAAAAAGACATACCAATACTATACTGATATGTCCATGTAATATCAAGCAAATACTAATCAGAAAGTTGATCTACAATAGATTCTAATCACTTTCTAAATTTTTTGTTAATCTTAGCAAACACTTGCTCTTCAAAATTTTCAACGACATGAGCAAGTGATTTAATTAACTCTTTTCACTCTTTCGTAGTAGACAAAACATTTCCTGATGGTGTTGTTGCTTTTTTTAGTGGTTTTTCAGAAGTGTTTTCTTTCTTTGTTGATGTTTTTTTTGGTGACTCATTTTTCTCTGCAGGCATTCTTGTTACATATTTTTTAGCTTCAAGAGCCTTTAATACATTTGAAATCATCATAGCATCAAGAGACAATTCTTGTGCTAATTGGTTTTGAGAAAGTTTTGCAAGCTTGTCTTTTTTATCAGCCCATACCATATAGTTTAATACCATGTACTGTGCATGAGTAATATCTGATGGTTTTAGCAATTGATTAAAAGATCTCTGCCAGTATTGAGAAGACAACCATAATTGGTATCCATTGAGTTTTGTAGCATGTGACATGTGTGTGGAGGACATAACAATATAAATATTTACATAACATAAATATGGATATATTATAGACATTTACAAGATATTTTTTTGTTATTATGAACCAAAATATTCATTTATATATATAGATATAGATAATTTCAAAATAATAAGAAAGAAAAGTGTATTGAAAGAATACTTAATTTCACTATAAAGTAGTTACTCTTCATTGATTATTCTTCACTACAATAATGAACATTAACCACTGGCTTCTCTGACAACAGACACAAACTATACTCTGACAAAGTCAGCATTGAAATTTTTTTGACAATAAAGATAATTACGATAGTCTTATTAATATCATTACTGATCATAACCATCTTTACTATATAGATAATACACCTATCATTAGTGATGTTGATTATGATATATTATTTACATTATTAAAAGAGTTTGAGGCTCTCCATCCAGAGATTATTCGCGATGATAGTCCAACACAGCAACTCAAAGAGCAATATGAAATTCAAGAAAATTTTCAGAAAGCAAATCATAGTATACCTATCTTATCACTTCAAAACACCTATAATATTAAAGATATACGTGATTGGTATGAAAGCATTACGACAATGTTAGAAAAATCTATCACCACACAAGACGAAAAAACAAAGGATATGCTACAGATAAAACTACAAACGCTAAATTTTTTTCTAGAACCCAAGTATGATGGACTTGCAATTGTCCTTACTTATGAACAGTGAAAACTTGTAAAAGCAGTAACACGTTGAGATGGATATACAGGAGATGATGTAACGGAAAATATTAGAACCATCAAGAATATACCACATACACTATCGGATAAGCAAAGAGTAATCGTTCGTGGGGAAGTCATGATGCCAACATCAAGACGAAAAATGATCAATCAACAGAGAAGTGATAATAACCAAGAACCATTTTCTAATACGCGCAATGCAGCAGCTGGTTCGCTTAAACTTCTTGATACCAATGAAGTAGCAAAAAGATGATTAGTTTGTTATATCTATGATATACTCGTATGATCACCATCTCTCATTTCAGAGTTTGAAAATTTAAATTATCTGACACAGACTCAATCACAGTACACTATCGAAGAAATCAGCACATTAATCGAACAATGATCTCTCAAAGATAGTCTTGCTCAAGCAGATGTAGATTTTGATGGATTAGTGATTAAGCTAGCGGATAGTGAAATGAGAGAGCTTCTTTGATCAACCAATCACCATCCACGCCGAGCTATTGCATATAAATTTCCTGCTCAACAAGCAGCAACACAGATTGAACATATAGAACGACAAGTTGGTCGCACAGGCATCCTTACTCCTGTTGCACACCTTACTCCTACTGCGCTTTCTGGAGTAACTATTAGCCGTGTATCTCTCCATAATATCGACTTTATACAGAACAAAGATATACGCATTCATGACTGGGTTCGACTACAAAGATCTGGCGAAGTGATACCGTATATAGTTTCTGTTATTTCACAACGTAGAAACTGATCTGAAACAATAATAGATTCTGACCAGATTCAATGTCCTGCTTGTCATACGAAAGCTCAGACAATAACCAACACTGTAGGAACAAAAACAAACCCTCTCACAACCACTCAACTCATCTGTCCAAATCCTCATTGTTCCTGAAAACTCAAAGAAAAACTGAAACATTTTGTATCCAAAAACGCTATGAATATTGCTTCACTTGGTGATGCAACACTCGATATGCTCGTTGATCAGCAGATTATACAGTCTCTTAGCGACATCTATACCCTCACACAGCCAGAAACTATTTTTTTACTAAAAAGATTTCCAGGCATTGGTCACAAAAAAGTCGATATCTTCATAGATGAAATTATTACAAGCAAAACAAATCCCCTCTGGAGATTTATCAATGCACTAGGTATCTCAGGAATAGGAATTAAACTTGCTAAAGAGATAGAAAAGCACCTCAACTATCGACCTGTTTCTGCTCATACACTAGAACAAATCTTTACTATTATTAGTAATCCTGAATTTTTAGAATCTATTTATGGTGTAGGTGAAAAACTAATACAAGAAATCCATGAATGGTATAACGATCCGGAATCTCAGACATTATTGTCAGCATTTTCCAAATACGGTATTCTTCCCACGAACCCTATGAGCTCATCAGTCACTAATGACAGAAAAACCATTTGTATCACTTGAACATTCCCACTATCTCGTTCTGAACTAGAATTTTTCATCCATCAAGCGTGATTTATCTTTACTCCAAATCTCACAAAAACGACTGACTATCTCCTCGTCGGTACTCATGCTGGCAATAAAAAAGATAAAGCCTGACCTCATACAAAAGTTCTCGATAATATTCAGGAAATATATAGTCTCCTGAATATAAGCGTACCATTATTTGAAGACAATCACAAAAGCGAACAACCATCTGGATGAGAAATGCAATCACTCTTTGGATAAAAAAATAGCAAACTGTAGTAGAAATAGTGAAAAAGTCATCATAAAACAATATCCTCTTTTACAGAAATTGAGGATTTTTTTTAAATTAAGTATACTCATTATATACAAAATATCCACAACCTTATCTATACAATATATCAAGCAATGACTAAACTCTTCCACTGATCAAAATATATCACACAACAATCTCAAGTATTGCTTGATTATTTTCAGGGAGGCGGTAAAATCATAGAGATAAGTGGACCATTATTACATGATGAAATTCTGACACATGCACTATCAGGATATGAACCCCACAGTCAATCGAAGATACTTACTAATCTATTCGATACATATCCAAACACTAACCTCATCTACTGTATCAGCGCGAAAGATCTGGTTCGAGACAAACAATTCAGTCAGAAATATATGTCCTTTGAAAAATATATTCTTAAAGAACTTGCACGTATCACCTCTTCATTACATAAAAAAGCTCATATTGTGATTACACTTATAGACGATGAGTTTGTACCGCCTCATGTTAGAGAGCTCGAAGAGCTTCTTCAAAATCAGTGATATACAACTGAACACTATCCTTTATGAAAACTATACCACTTCCCTGACTATCCAACTCTCGTCAGTTCCTATGAATGACAAACAGGTAAATCTCTCCTATGCGCATCCAGTTGAATATCATACACCATACGATCGCCTTTACCTACTTCTTATAGCGAACAGCATCCCCTCAATATTCTTGCAAAAGCGTATCACTATAGATCACAAGAAACTCTGAATCTTTCTGTTTTAGAAAAGCATATTACTGACACAGACTCCGAAGCATATCGTCATTCATGTACATCCTTGATACAAGAACGTATAGTCTTATATGAAAAACTACTCCTTTCTGGATACATTGATGAACAAGAAGTTGAATCACTGAAAAAACTTCTCCTCTATTTGGAATAATAAAAAACTCCTGATCTCTCAGAAGTAATTGTTAATTCTTAACTTTTAATCGATGAACTTTTAAGCACGTCAGCTTTTTTTCTTAGTATTAAATCATTGTAGTAAAAGTTTTTCCATATCATCTTCAATACCAAGCATTTTTTGAAGACCTTCATGTTCACGAAGCTTTTGGATTACTTTTTGTTCAACTTGTCTGACTCTTTCACGAGTCACATCAAACTCTTCTCCTACTTGCTCAAGAGTATATTTTGGACCATCGATGCCGTATCTCATCTTAATAATCTTAGCTTCTCTCTCATCAAGCATCTTCAAAATATTATCCAGATTTGTTCTTAGTGCACTCGTCTCAGCAACTTGGTCAGGTGTTGCTGTTTTTGTATCAGGAATCATATCTCCTAGCTTATCTTTTGAACCATCTTCTCACACGTCACTATCTAAGGATATATTACCATAAATAACCTCTTCAAGTTTATTAATTTTTTTCAAAGGGAATCAAAGATGATCAGCAATTTCTTTAGAATTTGGTTCTCTACCAAGTTTTTGAAATAGCATTGAGGAAGCCTTATTATATGCACTGATTTCATCAATAAGATGAACCGGTATACGTACATGCTTAGACATATCTGCAATAGCTTTCGTAATAGATTGTTTAATCCACCAAGTAGCATACGTGGAAAATTTAAAATCCTTTTCTGGGTCAAACTTTTCTATAGCTTTAATCAGACCAACATTTCATTCCTGAATCAAGTCAGAAAAACTTAATTTCGCACCAAAAAATCTCTTTGCAATAGAAATAACAAGCCTCAAATTTGCTTCAATAAGCTTACGTTTTGCATTTTCATCTCATCTCACAATACGGCGTGCAATAGCCTTTTCTTCTTCTGCACTCAAAAGTTTAATTTTCGATACATCATTAAAATAGAGTTTAATGTAATCTTTATATTGTTTATCGTTAGTTTGTACTTTATTATCAAAAAGATGTATTTGTCCAGTTTTTTGTCATTGTGAAATAATTTCAGCTGTTTCTTTTTGAAGCTGTTCTTCAATAGTAATCACTTTAATTCCAAGTTTATCAGCTATATAATAGAATTTTTCTATCATTTTTGCTTTAAGATCAAGATCATCAATTTCCTCAATCACATCCTCTTCTGCCAATGATCATACAAGAAATCACTTTTCTAACAAAAGTTGTAAACCATCTGAAAGATCAGAAATTTCATCTTGAAACTTTGTCCAAAGATTTTTTTTAGTGTCTGCTGTTCACATAGATAACATAAAAGACAAATAAAAGACTATTTTATTTAATAATAGGATTCACTAAACTTCATACATCAATTTGTTTTAAATTTTCAAATCCGTTGTAGTTATTTTTCAGTGTATAGAGCAATAATAATTGTTGTGCTATATCCTTTTTTGCATTAAGATAGACACGTTGATTAGGGTTCCAGATAATATATTTTTCACCTCAAGGAATATAAGTAAGGCTTCACTGTATAGGAGAAGTCTGCAAAAGAAGATAATCATATAATAATTTCTCTGCACTAATATTATACAATACTCATGAGATTGATTCAGAAGTCCCACTTAAATATAAAGGCAATAAAATAAGTGGTTTGTCCTGACCGAGAAGATCTCATGTAGAGAGTAATAATGCTGTCTTATCTTGATAGATACCATAATACTTATCATTGTAGCGGAATCTCAATAATGGAGATGAAAAGCTTACATCAACAATTAAGGTATTTTGAGAAAAAGATGATACATCAATAGAAGAGACATATGGCTTTTCAGACAATAATTTTTCTACCATATTTGATGTAGTTCATCATATACGAGTAGTAGAATAATATGATCAACTATAAATTTGTATAATTTGATCAAACAACTCTATATCATTATACTGAGCTATTGATCATGTTGTAAACAATACTTTTTTAATAAGATATTCAGGCTGATATAATCTTGATCTTATACTTCGTGATAACACTAATCACACTACAACAATCAATCCAATCACATAAAACAAAAGAGAACCTGGCTTTGTAACTGAATGTAAAAATCTATATCACCAGCGTCATATCTTAGATTTATAATATCACCTTGATTTTTTTATCATAAAATTATTGAAAAGCTAATAAGATATGTATCAAATAATGATACTAATGCTAACGTAGCTGCTGCTCAAAACAGTATACCTACAATAATTTCCACAGGAGTATGACCTAATCTTTCTTTCAATCTATCTAATCACCATGCATGAGAATACATATGCTCTTGTGTCATAACTTTATGCATTTCTATCCTTAAAGAATTAATATATTGTGCATGTTTTCCTGATTCATATCTCACATTCGCTGCATCATATCGCACCAATAGTGCAAATACTGTAACGATCATAGTAGTGACACTAAATAATCATTCAATAAGAATAACCATCATAAGGACACTACTTGTCAAAGTACTATGTGCTGATGGCATACCACCAGATACCAACATTGAACGAAATGTTATATGTTTACCAGAAAATGAATCAATAATAATTTTGATAAATTGTGCTAACAATGCTACCAAAAATGGTATACAATAATAAATTTGATATAAATCCATAGAGGATTATTCTATTGATAAAATTGTTACAGTTTTATTACCAGAAGGAAGTTTAATTTCTCCTTTATCTCATTTTTTCTTACCATCTATAGCTTGTCAGAGAGGAGAATCAAGAGATATTGCTAATTCATTTCATATCACAACTTCTCCTCAACCTACTATTTCTATAGTAAATTCTTTATCTCATTCAATAGCTATTGTAACTTTCGAACCATATTTAACTACTGCATCTCTTCCTCATTTTTTTGTATCATCATCCTGAATAATCTCAACTTTTTCTATCATTTCTTCAAGCTCTAGAATTCTTCTCTGTAAAAGAGCCAACTTTTCTTTTGCTGCATGATAATCTGAATTTTCCGATAAATCTCACTGAGATCTAGCATCTTTCAGTACTTCTAATGTTTCCGGAATTTCTATTTCTTTTAGTGTATTAATTTCAGCAACAATTTTTTCATATCATTCTTGAGAAATAAGATTTTTTTTTGTAGTCATAAATTTTTCTGACAAAAAATTAAAAATCACTTGGGCCATCCAAGAATCGAACTTGGATCACACCTTTCGCAAAGGTGTATTCTATCCATTAAACTAATGGCCCAAACATAGCGAATTATATGAATTTTATATAATAATTGCAAGACAGTATTAAAAAAAGTCTCACCTCTTATGTATATCACTATCATCTAATTGATGAATAAATTGTTGTTGACGCTCATCTCAATCTTCATAAAGAAAAGGCTTCATTCTCATATCCATATCTTCAAGTGGTTGTTGAAGATCGCGAGCCAAATCTTGCATCTTGTCTGAAATCTTTTTCATATGATAATAATATCTACTCAATTCTGATACAACATGCGTAAGATCATCATTTTTTACATACAAACCTTCGATCTCATCTTTTAAGATAATATTTTGTTGTTCATATTCCATACGGTCACGATCTGTAGCCTGAAAAGCATGTTTGAGTTCAAGATTTGTTTTCCTTAATTCATTAATCAGCTCTCTATTGGCAAATCTTCGATAAAATACGAGATATCATAGTATTCATCACAATAGCGCAGCTACGATTACAATCAGTATATCCATTTCACTAAAACAACATAATAAATACACATATAATACACAGAAGTAAAGAAAAAGCAAACAAAAAACTTCTGAATGAATCAGAAGTCTTCATATACTCTAGATAATAGAGATTATTTGTTTACTTGAGCTTTAAGTTCTTTACCTGCTTTGAAGCTAGCTACATTCATAGCTTTAATTTTGATAGATTCTCCAGTTCTTGGATTTACTCCATTTCTAGCAGCTCTTTTAGATACTTTGAATGTACCGAATCCTTGGATTCTTACTTCTTTACCTTTAGCAAGAGAAGCTGAAATACTGTCTAAGAATGAATCAACAAGTTGTTTAGCCATGTTTTTTGATACGTTAAGTTGATTTGCAATTTGTGCGATAAGAGTTGTTTTTGTCATTTTACTGTGTTAAATACAATATAAAACATACTAGTATATTAGATCTTTAACAAGGTGATTGCAAGAGATTTTTATATAAAACATGCTATTTTTTATCATTTTTTTGCTTTTTCTGGTAAAAAAATGCATTTTCTAACCTATGTTGAGAATTTTTTCAGTTCTTCACGAAGTTTTTTTACAATTCTAGACAATTTTTGGCGAACATTATCATTAGATAATCCATACATATGAGCCAAGGTATCATAAGAATATTGTAAGACATATCTTGAATGAATAAGCTCTTGTGATTCTTGATCAAGTTGTTCGAGAGCATTCTGAATTATTTCTTGAGTAAATTGTTGTTGAAAATCATCTACTACACTATCTTCTTGAATAAGAGTATCCGATAGATCAGTAGTAGAACCATCACTATGTGTAATAACTAAATCTGAAAACAACAATGGCTTTGTAACTTTAAAATAATCCTTACAATGATTTTTTAATACTGTTCGTACAAATTGTCAGAACTGATATTTTGGATCGTATTTTTCAAGATTATTCCAAATTTTAAGGTATACATCAGAGAGAATATCCTGAGCTTCTTGAAGAGAAAGACTATAATGTGTTATAATATAACGAAAAAATTGATCAGCTGTTTGTTCGTAAAACTGAGCAAATGCTAAATCATCATATTGTAAAAGACGTTCTATAAACGATTGTTCAAAATACATACAATCACCAGAAGTTTAAATAAGTTTTTGAAGAACAATACGATGAAACTTTCCATCGCTAAATACTTCATCTTTTAATCCACCTATACAAGTCAAGACTTGATCATCATCAATATCTACTAAAGGAACAGACAATAAGCCAATATCAATATCATCTTGTCATTCTATAATACGACAAGCACACGTAAAACAGGCTCCTGCACAACAAGATGTAGGCATAATTACATTACTATCATCTGCTGCTTCCACAAAACTTTGACCTATGTGGGGAGTAAATGATGCTTCAACATTACCATGTGCATCTAATATTTCGACAATAATATTAGTATCTGACATATCTTTCACTTTTTACTAGAACTAAAATCATACTGATAGTATACACAACACAAACAAATACTACAAGTCATTTATACATTAACGATTCATAGTGAGATATTGTGACAATAATTCTTCTGCTTTTTCTAACTGTGCATCATTTCATGATCCATAATATTCTTCTGCATTCAATTCAACAATATAATCTGGTAATATACCAAGCTCATGAATAGAGATACCCGAAGGAGAAAACCATTTTCCTACAGTAAGCTTAAGAGATCAACCAAACTGTAAGTTTTGTAAACTTTGTACCGTTCACTTTCCAAATGTTCTCTCTCATACTAATACAGCAGTACAATCCTCTCATAATACCGATCCTGATCATTGTTCTTGTACAGATAAAGAGGTAGATCATGGACATCTATTTTCTCTTAGTGCTAATGCAATAATTTCACTTGCACTTGCTGAATATCAATTCGTAATAACTACTAATGGGAGATGAGAAAGCATATCTCATCATTCAGCTTTATAATCATCGTCATTATAAATACGATATTTTGCTTTTGTAACGCTACTACCTTGTTTCAAAAAGTGAGATACTACGGAAACAGACTCTGGTAATAATCATCCTCCATTACCTCTTACATCCAATATGACACCTTGAATATTTTCATCAAGAAGTTTCGTGATTTCTTTTTTCAAACGTGAATCTGTATCTGAAGCAAAAACAGAAAGTCAGATATATCCTATTTTTTGTCCTTGATCACCGCTCAATATTTTTGAAGATACGGAAGGAATCACTATTGTATCTCTTATTAATGTTTTTTCAATAATTTCAAATCATCACTCATCATTCATTCTCATAACAGTCAGATCAACAGACGTTCCTTTTGGTCAACGAATCAATTGTACTACTTCTTGAACATTTTGATCTTGTATACCAGTTCCATTCACCTTTACAATAATATCTAAAGGCATAAGTCCAACCTGAGCAGCAGGAGATGAATGAACAACTTCTTCAATAATTATTCCTTTTTCGGTTTGTGAAAGCATGGCTCAAATACCCTCGATAGACTCATCACCACTAATATTATCTTCTAACTCTTTAGCTTGTAGAGGTGGTAAATAAGATGAAAAAGGATCACCTAATCAATTTACAAAAGAAGCAATAGCCTGGCGAGCCATCTTCGTTTTATCCACATCTCCAGTAAAATAATATTGACTAGACACTAAAGAATATATCTCTTCCATAGCTTTTTGAGTATCATCAAGAGAAAAATCATCGCCAGAGAGATAGTCTTCTCATGAGAGATATTCATTCTTTACTAATCTATAGCCTCACCATCCAGAAAGAAAAAATAAGCTCATTATTCATAACCCTACCAGTATTCACCAAAAAAATCATAATCCATCAACTTTGCGCATATAATCAATAATGAAGAGTTAAAGAATGAAAGTGAATAGTATGAGTTCTTGTTAAGATAGCAATCTCTCAAACCTATAATGTAAATATAACAATTCAAACAATTCGGAAGACACGGGATTCGAACCCGCGGTACCGTGAGGTACACACCCTTTCCAAGGATGCGCATTCGACCACTCTGCCAATCTTCCACAATAAAAACAACTATATGAAAACATATCACTAATTCAAGGATGATATAATTTTCTATTAAAATATTTATATTTCAACATTCTCATATGTCTGAACAATCTCATTACCTTTAACAAAAACAATATCCAATCTGACAGGTTTGTTCGTTGGGTACTTCCAAAGATATATTTGGATAGATTTTTGGAGTGTCATGAGTTTCTTAGGAGTAATATAATTATGAAGATTATCCATATAGTTCACTACTTTCACTTCGACCACTACCAAAGTAGTATCATCCTCCATGATCAAATCCAACTCTCCGCCTCTTATAGTAAAATTCTTATCTTTACAACAATATCACTTCTGCTCATAAACATTTTGTACTAAGAGTTCTCATGCATTACCTATAGTTTTCCTATACTGAGTATCCATGTTTATACCCAAAAGAAATAAAATTACTTCGCTGGTAGTTGTTTAGATCATAAAAATTGTAATTTCATCTCCTCTACTCTCTTCATTAACTCTTTACAATATGTATGCAAAGCATTAACATTCTGACCCCTACTTGAAATTTCATCATCAACCATATCCTGAGTCAGGTCTCGATCATTATTATTTTTTGTATTTAATTTTTTCCAAGCAATATCAACAAGCATATCTCCATACTGTCACTGATAATCTAAACGATCCAAAAAAAGCAATAACGCTAATGCTGGATATCAGAGTTCTTCCTTCCAATAAGAACTATTATCGTTGGACATAATTGCATTCGTGTCTTGATCATACGACACATCATACGTTTTCGTGCGGTCTGATGAAAGTACCGTTGCATGGATAGCTTCATCAACAGCTCACATCTGTATTCTACCATCAGCAACGCATCAGAGGGCTTCATAATATTTGATCATATGACTAGGAAGTTTTCGTTGCATAGGATTATAATATTTTTGTAAATCTTGATATCCGTTGTCCATTATACTCTACTTGTTCATCTCGCATAGAAGGGCGAATCCAATAATCAGCTCATTGTAATCAATCAATTATATACAAAGACTTATAGATAACGAGCATTTCTCATGTTTCAGTATGTTTTCCCATACCAATAATTTCATACGTATAATCACTTCATCCTGTAGATTTATAATGACGATAATGATCTCCTATCTGTAGCATGATGATACTATTATGATAAATATCTAGCAATTTTAGCTAGTATTCATGATTCTTGTGCAACTTTTTGAGCAAATAATTCTACATTCATAAATGATTCTGTACGACCAACAATACTCATTGGATCCTCACTCTGTTGTTCGATAGCTTGTTGTGCTGATAAGGAAATTGTATGATGAGGTAAATGATTATCGTCATCCTTTACTACTCTTTTTTCATCTTGGATACGATCATGAGGATGATGAAGTGTATCAAGAGTTGATTGATTCTTTTTTATCTCTGTTTTAAGGTCTTGAATAGTAAGTCATGTATCGATGATCACTTCATCAGAAAGAAGATTATTATCTGCTTGGATAATGATCTTATCAACACTATAATCTAAATCATGAAGTTTATCATCAATCTGTTTTTTCTGATCAAAACTCTCATGCGAGTCAGGAAGAATATTTTTTTCAATGTCCGTATTCATGAGAACTTCTTAGGATAAAAGTGAAGAAAGTTTTTTCAAGACAGTAAGATTCTTTTTATAATTAACTCTTGATGGACCAACAATAGAAATAATAGCATCATAATCATTTACGGTTACTTTCGTATAGACGCAACTCAAAACTGTAGTTTCATCTTGCGCAAATGTATAATAAACACTACCTCTTTTAATGATTTTTTTACTCAAGAAATGTACAATTTCTTTCTTCTCAATAAAATCAACAATATATTTCATCGTATGCATATCTTGTGTATCCATTTGATCATTCAAAAGATTATTGATCCCAAGAAATGAATATTCATCATTGGAAAGAAATCACACTACTACACCGTCAACCATCTTACCAAGATTTTCAGTAATTCATCTTAAACTGGATCTTGCCATCTCAATATCAAACTCAAAAACAAGATTATCTGACTCATCTTCAGTGTTCTCTTCCGTCAGTTCAGCGAGAAATGTATCTAAATATGTACTTAATCCCTGTACGGTTGGTATACGACCAGAGCTATTATAGGGTTGATAAACCATTCCTGAAGATTCAAGTTGTTGGAGATATTTACGAAGAGTTGATGGAGCATAATCCATCTCAGCTCATTCCATGGTAGACAAAAATTTTGAACCAATTGGCTCACCTTTAGTTATATAGTTATCAATTACAATATGAAGCAATTGTAGAAGTTTATCATTCGAATTTGTCATAAAAAAATTATAATAGTTTATAATACAAAATCAAGATAAATAAAGATAGAAGAGATTATATAAAAAAAGATTGCCTTTTAATAAGCAATCATTGATATTCTATAACTAAACGTATAATAAACCCTACACAATATAGGAATTTTTTATTTCTATTCTTTTTAAGAATCACCACCTTGTTCTTCAAGGGTAGAACCAACTATAGCATCCTCACTTGAAAATTCTTCTTTAAATGCATCTCTTGATATATACACATATCAGATAATGATCATAGGTGAACGTCAAATTATCTTGTTAATGTATCATCAAAGATCTTCTTTAATCATTTTGAGAATATCAGCAACAGGACGATTTTTTCATTTGTTATCATTATATTTTTTACGTGCAAACTCTACAATGCTCGTATGAATATCTTTCACTTCAGATGAGTATACAAACCCACGAGATTCAATTTGGATATTACCTACAAGTTCTTTATTTTGATTATCAATCTTGAAGATAAGAGATACCATACCAGCATCAGCCATGATTTGACGAGCCTTAATAACATATTCTCCAGAGAGATGACCTTTTCCTTTACCATCAATCAATACGGTATTAAGCTTTAAACTCTTATCAGATATCACTACCCCATCATCATAGATTTCAAGAATACTACCATTCGTACTTGGCATCATAATACGATCACTTGGCATTCCCATATCCATAGCAAGTGCTCTATGTCTATATCTTAGTGACGCTTCTGTATAAAAAGGCAAGAAAAACTGCGGTTTTAATAATCATAACATAATCTTATGATCTTCTGCTCATCCATGACCAGATGCATGAATATCCATATCATCAAGAGTAATCATATTTACTCATTTCGTAACAAGAGCATTAATCATTTTAGCCATTTGTTTTTCATTACCTGGGATAGCTGATGATGATGTAAGAACCGTATCTCCTGGTTTGAGTTGAAAATACTGAAATTCATCTCTGGACATACGAGCCAATGCTGAAAATTCTTCTCCTTGTGCTCCAGTAGAAAGTACAATGATTTTTTCATCAGGCATAGTATTAATTTCTCCGCTCTCGATTTTACGAATAACACCATCTGGAACTCTAATATAACCAAGTTCAGCTGCTACTTCTGTATATCAAATCATTGATCTTCATGAAAGAAACACTACTTTCCCAAGTCTTGCAGCAGATTCAATAATTTGAATCACACGTCATACGTTTGAAGCAAATGTAGAAATAACTAATCTTCATTTTGCATCTCTAATAACTTTATCTAAGTTTTGTCCAATTACTTTTTCCGAAATTGCAAATCCTGGTCTATTTGAACCTAAAGAATCTCCAATATATAATTTCACTCCCTCTGTACCAATACGAGCAATCTTTGCAAGATCAGCAGGAAGATCAATTGCAGGTGTATGATCTATTTTAAAATCTGCTGAGGTAAAGAGTACACCCTTTGGTGTAGTAATAGAAAGCGCAAAAGTTTCAGGAATGTTATGATTCACTCTCACAAATTCGACCATAAACGATCATACTTTAATAATATCCACATCAGGATCTACAATTTTATATTTAATTTTTTGTGCCATTTTAATATCATCAAAACTTTTTTTGACTAGCCCAAGAGTTAATGGTGTTGTATAGACCATAGGGAAATCAAGTTCTGGAAGAATATCTCTGAGCGCCCCAATATGATCTAAGTGTCCATGAGTAAGGAAAACTCCTTTAAACTTTTTGATATTTTTTTTAATATATGCGATATCTGGTATAATATAATCAGCTCCCATAGTTTCATTAGCAGCAAATTCCATACCAGCATCTACAAGGATAATATCATCCTTATATTCAATAAAAATACATTGTCCTACTTGTTCCAATCACAAAAGAGATCAAATTCTGACTGGCTCTTCTCCAGGTTTGATTTTCACGTTATGCGCAACTTGTTCTTGGTATCTATGTGCGACATATTTTTCAGAATTCATCTTAGGATCATGGGAGCTCTTATGTCTATTTGTATAGGATGGTTTTGAACGGCTAGAATTCTCTCTTTTTTCTCACTTATAGTGAGCTGGTTTAAAATCAATATTCACATTTGAATTAATTGATTGGTCTGTTGTAGTCATAGTTGCAAAGGAAAAGAAAATAAATAATATAGATAGTATTGTATTTTATAACATAGTGAAGAATTATGAATACTACTGCATTTGAATCACTAAGGACATACGCTCATAACCATGCTGTACCTATTATCAGTCAGAACACAGAAGTTTTTTTGAAAAAATATATTATTGATCACAATATTCAACATATTGTAGAAATAGGGAGTGCTATAGGATATAGTACATCGGTATTAATCGATGCCATCAAAGAAAACCATCATCATGGTTGAACAATTTTATCTCGAGAGATTTCTTACCCGCATTATTACCAATCAGTAATACATACAAGGCAATATCATTGAGCAAAAATTGTATTATGAAATTTTTGTAACTATCCACTTCATAAATTTTTACAACCATGACAGTATGATATGGTCTTTATTGATGGTAGAAAATCAGAAACACTAGATTATCTGACACGTCTGGCACCATATCTTCAAACAACTACCCACATTATAATTGATGATGCTATTAAATTCAAGTCAAAAATGCAGGATTGTTATGATTTTCTTGACAAAAACCACATATCCTACACAATTGAACAATTAGATACTGATGATGGCATCCTTATTATTCCACAATCTTGACGTCTCATCCAAGCTCTCTACGATCTATAACATCTTTAAGTTGAGACTGAGTAACATACCAGATATCCATATCACTCACTTCATCATTATCTAATGATTTTTCATCTTGAATGTATGCTATTTTTTTGTTTCCAAAGCGGATAATATAATTCAATTGATTTCCCTTAGGTGCCACAAAACTTATAACATTATATCATGACAACTCATATTCTCCTGGATAGTCTATCACAGCTGTTCATACATTCGTATATGCTACTGTTTCTCCTTGCAATAATCTCAATGTCAAAAGAATTCAAGCAGGAACTTCTCCATCACCAATATAAATAGTATCGAATAATACAATACCTCAATCAACTTGTTTCATAATACACATATATAATAAAATAAATATATTTCCAACTATTTAAAGAAATTAGGATTTACAAGATAGAGAATAATTCATAACGATCATAATGCGGCTATAGTATACACCACTTTCATCACTAATCACTTTCCTGTTTTGTATTGATCAGGAACAGTCATCATAAATCATCATACAATCAAGGTACCAAAACACACTAATAAAATAGCAGAGACCAATATTCTAATAATTGCTCCCATCAAAATAGGAAACGCACTGACAGAATTAACGGTCGTTACATCTCATGATAGTCACGTATTATTCGTATTCCCATACATAATACAACGTCATATGAATGGTATGTTGGTATTGAGCTTGATACCACAGTTACACTTTTTAGGATCACATTTTTCACAAACAGAGACAGTATCTTGTACACCCTTATCATTTTGAATTTGCTTTGTAATTTTTTTATATCCTGATTTACACGAACATCCATCTCCTTGTCATTCACCATTCCAAGTAAAATTATTAGTATAGTTATATCAATTTGGTAATGGATTTTTGAAACACGAAGCAGTAGGAGCATTAGGAGTTCATCATCCATTAGAATTATCGGCACCATTACCCTGTTGTCATCCATTAGCAGTTCCATCTCAAGCAGAAGAAGTAGTACAGACTGGAATAGATATAGATGAATAAGTTGCCTGTTTCTTATCAGCAGATAATTGCCATGAAGAATTGCTGGAAGATGATGAAGTATTGATATAACAACACTGATTTGATTCCACTTTTACATTTGACTTCACTTGCTCAAACAATGTTGTAAATTTTTGCTCACAGATAGTACTATTTTGTGTTCATCAGTTTGTGGTTGATCAATTTTGTGTTCAATCAGTTGGTAAGTTTGAGGTTCAAGACTCCTTGAGTGTATTACAGATCATAGCAGCATTAAGAGTTTTAATACCAATTTTACCATCAGGAGTAAGTCATAGTGAACACTTACTATTGATATATGTTTGTAGTTTAACAACATCAGATTGTTTTACATTACTATTGTATGATGTTCAAGCTGTCCAAGTAGATACATTAGCAATATTTTTAGACCAAAAGGAACCCCAGCTCGAACTTTCAAAAATGGTACCATTATTACAATTTGCAAAATTATCATGCCAACTTGTAGAACCTTCTATTTGATTATCTCGCCCATTAAAATCAAACTTATTTTTATCAACTCAAGGAAATAAAGATTGTAAAGAAATTGTACTCGATCATCTGAGTGTAATAGAACACAAAGGATTAGATTGTGCTGCACTATATTGTCCACTAAAAACTACCATTCCTATCAACAAAACCATAATCAGAGCATATTTTTTCAACAACATGATACTACGATTGGATAAAGTAAAACTACATCAATATTTCTCTCGCTTTTGCTCCTTCTTGTGGTCAGACCACTCCTCTATTTTCCAATTCATCCATAATACGAGCAGCACGCGCAAATCACAATCACAATCTTCTCTGCAATAAAGTAGCTGATGCTTTACGTGTTTCAAGTACTATTTCTATAGCCTGCTGAATTAAATCCTCATCATCGCCATTTCATCATCATACATATTGTCCTGATGCAGATTCTGGTTTCGCCTCTAAGATACGAACGATCTCAGGATGATAAATATCCTCTTCTTGAAGTCACTGCATATATCTACGCTTAAGAGAAGTAATAACACTATCAATTTCATCAGTATCTACAAATGGCGCCTGCACTCTCACAGGGTGTTTTGTAGTAGGATCCATATATAACAAATCTCACTTACCAAGTAAATCTTCAGCACCTTTGATACCCAGTATCGTACGAGAATCAATCTGTGACACTACTCAGAATGCAATACGAGTCGGAATATTTGCTTTAATTAATCAGGTAATCACATTTACTGATGGTCTTTGTGTAGCAACGATAAGATGAATACCTACAGCACGTGCTTTCTGTGCAATACGAGTGATACAATTTTCTACTTCTTTTTTATTTCCTGACATCATCAGATCGGCCAATTCATCTATAACAAATACAATACGATATAATTGTTCATCCGGAAATTTTGCATTATATTCGGTGAGCTTTTTTACTCTTGCTTTAGCAAGTTTGGTATATCTTACTTCCATCTCCTCGACTGCTCGTTGCAACAATTTCAAAGCTTTTTCTGACTGAGTTACAATAGGGGCTAATAAATATGGTAGTCAAGCATACATTTCCAGTTCTACTTGTTTAGGATCTACCATAAGAAATTTGAGTTCATTTGGATTGTTTTGGTACATTAAGGAAAGAATAAAATCGTTTACTCCTACGGATTTACCAGAACCTGTTGCTCCAGCAATCAGAAGATGAGGCATATCTTCAAGCGACTTGATTACATTCACTCCATCAATCGCTTTACCTAGAGTCATATTCATGAGTCATTTTTGCATCGTCTGTGTAAAATCAGAAGATCATAAGACATCACCAAGATGCACCATAGTAGGTTTTGGATTAGGAATTTGGATACCCACACAATCAGTACCTGGAATAGGAGCAACAATACGGAGTGCTTTAGATTTCGTAGCTAGTGCAAGATCCTGTTTAAGATTCTCAATAGTAGAAATTTTGATACCTGGTTCTGGTTTTACACGTATTTGAATAATCGATGGACCAATATCAAAACCATCAATCGATACAGGAACACCAAATTCTATCAATTTAGATTGCACAACTTCTGCTTTCTTAGCCAAAAGTTCATGATTAACTTCTACCGTACCCTGTTGTCTACGCAACAAATCCAAGCCAAAAGTTGGTTTATCCTTAGGGAAAGAAATAGAAGCCATAGTTTTTTGATGCACTTTATCATCAACTGATTTAGCCAAAGTAGATTTCAGTGCCGTCTTAAGAAGTGAATTTTCTGAACGAGCTGATCATCCTCCAAAAATATTCTTCAACAAACTTCACTGTTCGGTCTCATCCGTGTCAGATTGTTGCTCTTTTTCTAATTTTGCCTTATAAGCATCATAACTCAATTCTTTTTTTCAAGAGGTTTTTTCTGACTTAGAGGAAGTTGGTCTGCGCTCAAGTGATTTTTGCTCCGGAAGACGTATATTGAGACGAGGAATAGGAACAGGAATATTAAATTTATAGAAAATCCATATAATAAGAATAACAAGTAAGGTAATAATTACTCACTTAATAGCCATAGGATTATCGGCTCCAAATCCTTGTTCAAGAAGATAAAAAATAGGCCATGAAATATAACCACCTTCTTCAGTATAAGAATTACCTTTTGGATCATCCAAGAGAGGAAAATTAAGAATTGCTGAAATCAACAACATTAATATTCCAAACTGTTTGGTAAGTACACTAATAAGATGTCATTTGAGCAAGACAAGAACACCAAATATGATACTTACAGCAAAAAATGGCGGTGTACCCATTTTACCAAAAATAAAATACGATGCTTGATGAAATCGCTGTAAAATTGGACTTGTAGGAGCCATAAAAAATGCAAAAAAGTACAATACTCAAAGAATAATAAATCCTCGACCTATTGTATATTTATCCAAAGTGATACCAGACCTTCTTTTCGATCTATAGGTAGTACGTCTTCTTGCCATAAAATCAATACTGCAATGTCAATAAATAAGATTATTGTAACTAATTTTTTCAAGAGTTCAAGTACAAATAACTTAATTAAAAAAAGACTACACTTTGCAGTGCAGCCTATTCATTATACATTGATACCTTAATATCACACATTCTAAAATAGACTATAAACAACACAATTCTATTTATAATGCATTTTGTTTTCTCGCCTGAGCTCTTGCTCATTCTGTAAGATATATTTTACGAATTCTGATAGTTTTTGGAGTAATCTCTACATACTCATCAGTACCAATATACGCCAATGCATCTTCAAGCGTCATTTTATGGATAGGTTCTAGCCTCATCGCTTCATCATGACCTTGTGATCTCATATTAGTAAGTTGTTTATTTTTCGTAAGATTAACTTCCATATCTCCTGGTTTTGCAGACTCACCAACAACCATACCTTCATATAATTCATCACCTGGTTCTACAAAGATAGTTCCTCTTTCTTGTAACTTCCAAATACTATATCTCATAGCCACTCCTTTATCCATAGATGTCATAGAACCATTGATTCTCTTCTTAATCTCTCCTTTATGTCTATCATAATGAGAAAATGAACTATACATAATACCTTCACCTTTCGTCATCAAGATAAATTCAGCTCTGAGACCAAGTAAACCTCTTGTTGGACACTCAAACGTTAACGTTGTCAATCCATTATGTGAAACCATGTCAGTCATCATTCCTTTACGATCTGACAGCATAGTAATAATAGTACCAGAAAGATCATCAGCAACAGTAATAACTACTTGTTCGATAGGCTCCATAAGTTTACCATCTTCTTTTTTCATAATAACCTGTGGAGCTGACACTTGAAGTTCAAATCCTTCTCTTCTCATCGTTTCAATAAGCACTGAAAGATGCAGTTCTCATCTACCAGAAACTGGATATCTATTTCATTGATCAAAATCTACTTTCAATCATACATTCGTTTCCAATTCTCTCGCTAATCTATCCATAATATTACGAGAAGTTACGAGTTTACCATCACGTCCCATAAATGGACTATCATTCACTAAGAAATCCATTGTCAAGGTCGGTTCATCGACATGAATAGGAGGTAAAGGAATAGTACCATCTTCTCAGACTGTTTCACCTACAAAAATATCACTCATACCGGCAATAGTAACGACATCTCCAGATTTTGCTTCTTTCTGTTCAATTCTCGTTAAACCCAGCGTTGTAAAGACTCTCGATATTTTTCCTTTACGTTGGTTTCCATTATTATCAAAAACAATAACTTGCTGACCCGGTGTAAGTGTACCTGCATAGATACGTCCTACTCCAAGTCTTCAAAGATAATCATCATACCCCAGATTTACTACCTGCATCTGTAATGGTTCTGAAGAACGATCTGCAGGAGGAGTAACATGATCAAGGATCATATCAAATATAGGAATAATACTTTTTGGTGGGTTAGCTGGATCAAATCCCTCTAAAGACGCAAGAGCATAACCATTTTTTGCACTTGCATAGACGATAGGAAAATCTGCTTGTTCATCATTTGCTCCAAGAGTTAAGAAAAGATCAAATAATTCATTAATAACCCATTCTGGTCTTGCCGTTGGTTTGTCAATTTTATTAATCACAACGATTGGTTTAAGGCCTAGTTCAAGAGACTTTTTCAATACAAATTTCGTCTGAGGCATAGGTCCTTCATAAGCATCTACCACAAGAAGTACAGAGTCTACCATACGCAACACTCTTTCTACTTCAGATCAAAAATCAGCATGTCCTGGAGTATCTACAATATTGATTGTTTCAGTTAAACCATCATGTTCATAAGAAATAGCTGTATTTTTAGCATAAATAGTAATGCCTCTTTCACGTTCTTGATCATTATTATCCATAAGAAGATCAGCACCCTCCAATTTTGCGAGAGTTCCAGATTGTTGAAGTAGTTGGTCAACAAGAGAAGTTTTCCCATGATCTACATGGGCAATAATAGCAACAGTACGTACAGACATAATGAATAATAAGAATTTTTAAAAACACAAAATCAAGCACACAAAGAATGATGATACAACGATCATACAAAATCAAAAATACAATAAGAAAAATCGTCAGAAAATATAGTCAGAAACTAGATTTTTTGAAAAGAGAATACAGAAAACACAACTTGCCTATAATAATATAATGGAAAAGAAGCGTAATTGCAAGTATTTTTACAGTATATTGCATACATATTGAATTTCAAAGAGTTTTTTATATACTATAAAACTATTTTAATGTAACCTATAAATGGAAACTCGTAAAACAATTGATACAGTAAAAAAAGAAAGAAGAATATTAAAAAAAACTTCTCTCCTTATTCAATCTCAAAAAAACACTATAAAAGCGCTTAGCAATATTATATCATCATGAGTATGATACCTACCCTGAGCCGGTCCAATGAAAAGCTTATGAGAAGGAATTGTCTGAAAAGATTTTTTAACGAAAAGAAAAATACGTTTAAGTGAACAATTATTGAAAATAACTGCTTGAGCGAGTTGATTGACAGGTTATTATTACCTTCTCAAACCATATTTTAACGGAGCTGAACCAACTCTGGATGATATAAGTGGTTATGCTAGTTTAGAATTATGTAATATGGCGCTGTATACATTATCCTTATTAGCAGCTGGTTGAGAACAAGCACAAAAAGTAAAAAACATCAAACAACAACTTTACGAAACAATCCAAACCTCTAAAAAAATAATAAGAACAACAAAATGAAATAAAAAACATAAAAATGAAAACAATATAAGCTCCTAAAAAATAGTATTCACTTTATATAAAGTATTATGAAGATCTTACAAAAGACATATCATTATCTACAATTATTGAGGAAAAAACCATGAGTTGCACAAGCATTATGGGTTATACCAGTTTTTGGTTTATTAAAAAATCTTATTGACACTCTGATTATAGGAAAAGATGTTGTTTCACAAAGAAAATTTGGAGTAAAAGAGAAATTTTTTAAAACACTTTCGGCACTATTTTCATTGTGTTTTTGGCGAGTCATTCTCGTATCTTATTCAAACAATAATCATTTTAATACCTATCTACTTATTTGAGTAACAACTGCACTTCAAGCAGGAAATCGATGATGCTATATATTAGGTGTATATTTTTCTGGTGAACTTCAAAAAATCTTACAAATGAATACAACACACATTAAAAGTAATACAATAAAAGCAATACAATGAGCAAATAAAATATTATCTACAACAAAAAAGGGTGCTCAAACACTATGAAACACCATTAAGAAAATAAAAATAAACAAATAATTAATTCAATATATTTAAAAATAATAACTTATCCCACACTTCCTTCCATCTCCATTTCGATCAAGGTATTAAGTTCTCCTGCATACTCGAGAGGAAGTTTTTTGACGACATCAGAGAAGAATCAATTCACCACCATAGCCATTGCTTTCTCTTCTTCGATACCACGTGACATCATATAAAAGAGTAATGCCTCATCTACTTTACCAGCACTTGCTTCGTGAGCTATCGTCGCACTATCATTATCGACATGAATATAGGGAATAGTAGTCGAGACAGACAGATCATCCATAAGAAGAGCATCACATTCGGTTGCATTCGTAGCATTATGTGCAGATGCTTTGATATCCACGATACCACGATAGGTAGCTATACCTCCGTCTTTTGAGATAGACTTGGATACAATCGTAGAACTCGTATCGCGTCAGATATGGATAATTTTACTTCCGGTATCTTGATTCTGATCTTTACCAGCTACGGCAATACCAAGCATATCAGCTTTCGATCTATGACCTTTCAAGATAGAACACGGATATAACATCGTCGTACATGATCACAGATTCCCATTCACCCGCTCAACATATCCATCATCCTCAACGATGGCTCTCTTGGTATTGAGGTTATAGGTATTCGTCGATCGATTTTCTACCGAACTATATCTCATCTGTGCACGTTTTCCCACATAGACTTCCACCAGTCCTGCATGGAGCGACTTTTTGTCAAACTTCGGAGCACTACATCATTCAATATAATCACCTTTTGCATCATCATCGATAATAATCAAAGTATGCTCAAACTGCCCTCCTCCATAGGTATTCATACGAAAATATGCCTGTAATGGTTCATCTACGATCACTCATTTAGGTACATAGATAAATGTACCTCCTGACCAGACCGCTCCATGTAAAGCAGCAAATTTATGGTCGTGAGCGGGGACGAGTTTCATAAAATATTTTTGTACCAATTCTGGATATTTATTAATTGCTTCTGGCATATCTTCGAATATTACTCCTTTATCAGCCCATTTCATCTTCAGTTTATGATAAACATTCTGGCTATCCATCTGTCCACCAGCTCCAGCGAGATACTTGCGTTCAGCTTCTGGAATACCAAGACGAGCAAATTTTTCTTTGATTGTAGGATCTACCTGATCTCGGTCAGTTTGATAGTTTTCAGCATTTTTGGGCTTAGCATAATAGACAATATCATCGAAATTCAATCCCGAAAGATCTGGTCACCAAGTTGGCATATCTTTTTCAAGAAATATCTTCAATGATTTCAATCTATGATCCAACATCCATTGTGGTTCTCCCTGATCAACAGAAATTGCTCTCACAGTCTCTTCCGTTAAGCTATTCAGAAAAATCGAATATTCGATATTATCAGGGGTTTCGAGGGTATGTTTCAAGGCTCCAACAGACATCTATAAATAGCAATATAAATAAGAGAAGTATAAGAATCTCTTATCACAATTCACGTCTTTTTTATAAAAAACTATGATTTAAATATATAAAAAACTTCCCAAGACAATAAGGAAGTATTTCAATACTATTAATAAATATATCAAGCAGCAAGATCAGATGAAATAACACGTGTGGTTACTATATTTTTTCACTGAAAATTCATATCTTTCACAATAATTAGCCCATTATCTCCAACATACTCTACAATAGCTACATGCCCAAGAGATCATGCTCATTTTCAAGGTTTAAAGACAGCAATAGCTCAGATCTGTGGAACTATACCTGTATCTATTCAAGCATTTTGAGCATTCAATAACCAATCTTTTGCATCTCATGTAATGCGATTCTCTCATTTCCCAAGAAATAAATCAGGTCTCTGACTAGCTACATATGACGTACAATATCAAGGAGCAAATCATAAAGCATCTTGTAGTAGAATTTTCTTAGCACTAATAATTTGTCATTTTCTATACTGCTGCATATCATACAGAGGAATAGGTTTTTGTTGTTCAACTGATACAACAGATTGGGGTATTACTAATTCAGGAATATAATCAAGAGGTTGTGCAATCGTCGTTCATAATGAAATAATAGTCATCGAACCTGCAATACAGTATTTAATCATTAAACAAAAGAACTAAATCGTATCGACCTCATATCACATATAATCTGCAATACGCAATCTCAACTACTCTATTATAATAATGACAATATCGATATTTACGAAAAACAAACATTTCTGACTCTAATCAGAGTTGACTTTATCATATTCTTCATATCAAAATCATAAAATACAGTACCAGATTACATAGTATTGATATATAAGAGTTATCAGGATTTATGTATTTTTATTGACAATATAATATATATAATTATAATAAATAGTTTTATATTATTATACCATATGAATATGAAAAATATTATTAATAAATGAAAAGAATTCATTCAAAACAACATTCCACATTCAGTAAAAGTTTGAGTTGCATCTTTATTACTTAGTACTATGACTATACAAAATTGTGATGATAAAAATCATTCAGTAAAACATTCAGAAATCAAAAACATTCAAAATATTTATAGAAATGATGTAACAATAGATAAAAATGTAATAAACATGTTATTATGACTAAAAGACATTCCACTAAACTATTACCAACCACCAGAAAATGCAACATTGCATTTTAAAGCAGTAAAAAATGATAATGTAACATACATATATTCTGAAGGCAAAGGAGATGATAAAATTGAATTAGATATAGATTTTAATGAATTTACTAATAAGATTAATATTGATATTAGTAAGTTACAAGAAAAATCTAAACAAAAAATAGATTATGAGCACATAAATAAAATTATTGGTATGTTAGAATTTATTTTTAATAGATTTAATAACGAACTTGATAGCACACCAAGATGATAATAATTTCTTATTAAATATAATATTAAATTTTGATTAAAAAAATATTATAAAAAGTATTATATATTGGTTTTTATTTAAAAGTAAAAAAGCACTGAATTCTCACAGAAAAAACACTTGTCATAATAGCAAGTATTATTTGCTCGCATTTTACAAAAAATAAAAAAGCCTAGTAAATCAAAAGATTACAAGCTTTTTTATTTGCTGGAGAGGAGACTCGAACTCCCAAGCGCAAGGCACACGAACCTCAATCGTGCATGTATACCAATTCCATCACCCCAGCACAATAAATAAATAAGCACAACAAAACATTAATAACATTGTTGTGCTTATATATAGCTACTTACTACTATAAAATCAAGATCATATTATCATTATAATGATTTTACATACTCTCTTAATTCTTCTTCAGAAATAGTCATATATTTATCTTGTAACTGATAAACTCCCTTATCAGTTCTTTCAAAAAGTCATTTATATTTTTGAAGATTAAGAAGAATAGTATTTGGACTCACCATTTTTTCTTTCAAAAGTTCTTTAGAGATTTCCTTTACTGACATAGGTCTTTGGTGTTGTTGGAAAATACGTACAATAATATCCACAACAGTTCATCCCTTAAATCACCATTCCTTCAAACCATACAATCCAAGTCCAAGGTTAACAAAGTAGTCATTATTTTTTACTAATTCATTATGAACTGTATTTACTTTGATATTCTTTTCTGGAAAGTGATCCATAATTTTTGCAGGCAATTCTTGGAAATGTACTGGTTTATTATATCTTCTCATCGTATAGAGTATTTTCAACTTAATCGTTTTAGGATAAACGTCAACAAAGTCAGGCGTACCAAGTTTTCCATCAAACATCTTCATATCTCTTAAAGACTCAAAGAAATTAAGATAAAATTGATCATTTTTTAAGAATGAAATTTGATCATATTGTTTCACAAAATTATCCTTAAGATGAAGAGCAAATTCATAAATATCTACACTTTTTGCTCTCTGGCTAAAGTAATCTTTCGTGTATAATGCCAATATAGTTAAAAAGTCTTCAAATAGAGGATCAATATAAAAACATTTATTAAAATTTTTATTTCTCTTGAGATATGTTACATCAAAATCAGAAACTAAAATAAGTTTAATCTCTTGTCTAGAGAATTCATATTTTTTGAGATTAATAATCTTAGTAATCATAGCATCTTCTACCAAGATTCATCATTCTTCTTTCAGAATTTTTTTAGCATCTTCAATAAGATCAATATAGGTAGCATTTCCAACCATAAGTCTTCTCACTCTCATGAGAGCTTGCGCTTCAATTTGTCTAACTCTTTCTCTTGTAAGATTGTAATCTTTACCAATTCTTTGAAGTGGCACTTCTTTTCAACCTGTCAAAAGTCCAAATTTTCTTACCAAAACAAGCTGTTCTTTTGGCTTACAGTATTGCAACACATTTTTCAGACGAGTATCTGTAAGATCAATTGAAATCTTACTATCATCCATTTTAATATTGAAATTCATTAAATACTCTTATTGAGATATAAAACAAAATGTATCTTTTCAAAACTTATATTACCAAATCAGTATCCTATGTCAAGCATAAATGCAAAAAAACTTTACTTTTTTAGAATACTATAGCTAAACATTAAATTTAAATACAATAACGTCACCATCTTGAACAATATATTCTTTCCCTTGAAGCTTCAATAATCATTTTTCTTTTGCTTTTGACCATGATCAAGCTTGTACAAAATCTTCATAGGCAACCACTTCAGCTTTAATAAATCATTTTTCAAAATCAGTATGAATAGCTGCAGCTGCCTGAGGAGCAGTCGATCCAATCGGAGTTGTCCATGCTCTTGATTCTTTTTCTCCTGTAGTAAAATAATACATCAGTCATAACTCAGAAAAGGCCAAACCAATAAGATCATCGAGTGTAGGAACATCTCCTATATTCGTATTTTCTATCAACATTTCTAAAAACTCTTCTCTTTCATCTTGTGCAAAAGACATCATTTCTGACTCAAGTGCAGCACATACAATAGCTACTGGGCGTTGAAGCTTTTGTTCAAATTCTTTCTTAATAGTCTGAGCAGAACCCAAATCTTCTTGTCAGACATTAATCGCGTATATAAATGATTTATTAGTCAGAAAATTATAATTTTTGATAGCAATGTGCTCATCTCATGTAAGTTGATCACGAATATCATAAATCAATATTCATGCATCAAGAGCTTTCTTAATTTTAGCCAAAGCTGATGCTGTAGCTACTGCTGTTTTTTCTTTCGTAACTGATGCTTTTTTAGAAGCTCAAGGTAAATTTTTCTCTACCTGCTCGAGATCAGCAATAATGAGTTCCATGTTAATAATTTCACAATCTCTTAATGGATCCACAGAACCTTCTACATGAGATACGTCAGAATTTTTAAAATATCTGAGGACTTGAACAATAACATCAACTTCACGAACATGAGAAAGAAATTTATTTCATAATCACTCCCCTGCTGACGCTCATTTTACTAGTCCTGCAATATCCACAAAAGATGTTGTTGCATAAACAATTTTTTGAGTATTACTAATCTTTGCAAGGGTATCTAAACGTGGATCTTTAACATCTACTATACCTACATTTGGTTCTATGGTACAGAAAGGGAAATTACCTGCATCTGCAGCATAGCTCTTTGTAAGAGCATTAAATAACGTAGACTTACCAACATTAGGCAATCCAACAATTCCTATTTTCATAATATCAATTAAACTAAAAAAGAATAGTTAGATTATAACTATTCCTCTTATTCTTTTCAAGCATTATATAAGTATTATTGAGATTTTATCTTTTGTTGTATAAGATGAAGCCATCAGTATAATTTTTCTTTTATTCTTATGAAAATACTTCTTTGATCTCACGGATCTTTATCTCTAAATACTGAATAATATAACATAGGAACAGCAACTAACGTAATAAGAGACGAAAATAATAATCCAAAGATAACTGTATATCATAATCATGCATAGAATTCATCTTGCGTTACAGAAGATCAAATTCAAAGAATTGTCGTCAATGTCGAAATAATAATCGGTTTAAATCTTGCTTGTCCTGCCTCGATAATACTTTCAACAAGTCAGACTCATTTTTTTGTATTTTCATTAATTCTATCAACCAAGAAAATAGCTGTATTTACAATCACTCCAATAAGGGAAATAAATCATATTGCAAAAGCCATACTATAAGGGTTTCACGTAATCCATAGACCAATATTTACTCACAACAACGCTGTAAATATTGAATAAAGAACAATTGCAGGCTTGGTAAATGAGTTAAACATATATACCAATAGCACAAATGTCATAAACAAAGCAACGACAAATGCGATCATAGCTCATTGAATAAGTTCTGCATTTTCCTCATTTTCTCCTCCTGCTTTATAAGAGATACCCGTTGGATAATCATATTCTTGCGCAAACTGTTCAAGTAATGGTTGATAATCAGTTGGTTGTAATCACTGTTGCAAATCAGATTCAACTGATATTACAATATCACCATCAAGCCTTGTAACATTAGTCAATGCAGGATCAGTAGAAACAGTAGCTACATCAGACAATCTCACTGGTCAAGATCTTGTAGATATAATCAGATTATATAATAATTCAGGAGAAACATCCTCAGTAAAACTAGAAACTTTGATAACAATGTCTCTTTCTTTTTCATCAACCATCATAGTTCATGCTTTGATTCCATTAATCGCACCATATATTTCATTCTGAAGATCAGAAGGAGTTAATCCATAACGAGCAAGAACATCCTTATCAAATTGAAATGAGAATTGTCCAGGACTTTCTGTACTCGAATTCGTAACATTCAAAGTCCCTGTCATAGCGAGCAAGTAATTTTCAAAATCTTGAGCAACACTATTTAATTCATTGAGATAAGATTTATCTGTTGCGATTATTTTAATTCCTACTGCCTTACCCGTAGGTGGTCATCATGCTTGTACTTTACCTTCAAATTTATATCATTGCTCAGAGAGATATGACAACTCTTTTTCTATAAATGCTTGTATTTCAAAACTATCCCTCTTACGTTCTTCTTTTTTAACAAGTTCAACAGCTATATTTGAGATTGTATTAGAAATATCAATAGTATAACTCTTTATTTCAGGAATTTGAGCAAGTATAGTATCTACTCACGACATAATTTGAGTCATTTTAGTGACATCAGTTCACTCTCTTGCTGTTGTTTCAAACATAATGCTAGGATTGTCTCCTGAAGGGAATAACTTAAATCATATAGAAGGAGCTAAAATAACCAAACTAGCTATCACTAATCATACCGGTAAGAAAATGGAAATTTTTCTCCAAAAAGGATATTTCAGTAAAAAACGTAATGTAGAAACATAATATTCTCTCAAATCATCAATTTTTCTTTCAAACCAAGGAGCACTATTCGTAGTAATTTGTTCTTTTCCTGCTCTTTCAGCATAAAGAATCTCTTTTTCTTCCTCTGACATAATTGCTAATGACTCATCATGTTCATCATCATTATAGTAGTAATCTAACTTTTTATTAAATTTAGCAAATAATGCTCCATTAACTGTTAAAGCAAGCAATAAAGATGCTAATAATGTAGCAAATAATGTAATTGGTATAAAAGATAAAAACTTACCCACAATACCTGGAAGTACTAACATTGGTATAAATACTACAATATTGATTAATGAAGTAATAATATTTGGTCTCGCATACGTATGCATCGTTATGAGAATAGCAGAAGTAGGGTTGTATCATTTTTTCATATTTTCTCGAGCGGATTCTATGAATACAATCACCGTATCTATACCCATACCAAAGGAGAGAATAAGTGAGAAATTAACCATAAAATTCATGGTCATTCCAAGATAGTTCAGTACCATAAAGGTAATGAAAAACGATATAGGCATCGCTAAAGTAGCAATAAGACTCTGACGAAAACCAATAAAGATCATTGTAATTAAAAACACAAGAATAACCGAGGTAATTCCATTCCATCACAGCGAAGTATAATCATCAATAATAATATCTGCCAAATCAGTAGTATACGCATATTCTAATCCATCATAAGCAATACTTTGTAAAGTTTCATCAATAATTTTTCTTGCATCAGCAGAATCATTAAATACATTAGATCTACTTTTCTTATAAATAGTAAGAGAAATAGCATGATTATTTGCACTATCAAACGTACCACCATACGTGATATTATTGTTTTTATAATGACGAACTACGCTAGACAACTCACTTAATTTTGTAGATCATCCTTGAAAAGTAATCGGTATCTCATTTAAGTCAGAAAGAGATTTTATTTCATTATCTATTCTATAATCATATCTTAAATCTCATAATTTATAATTTCACAAAGGAAGATTTTGATTATAAGCACGAATCTGTCAAACAACCTGTCAGACAGTCAATCCATATGATTCTAGAATTGTAGGATTAAGTTGTACTTGAACATCAAAATCACTACCTGCTCACCCTCATCATCAAAAAGCTCAACCATTACCATTTGAGGTAAAAGATGCGTCTATTCCAACATCTACGATACCTCACTTACCTTTGACATCATCTTTAAAATCATTCGCAAGAGATCTCAAATGATTCATAGAAAATGTATCTTTAGATCCATAAAGGATCATCTGAAAAAGAATTTCATTTGCTGTAGAGATCTCTACCACAGAAGGATCTTTTACCTCATCAGGAAAGGATATGGTTTCAACAGCATTACGTGTATCATTAATAAAATTGGCAACATCTACTCCATTATCTAATGTAATAACAACACTAGAAACTCACAATGATGACGTAGATTCAATTTTATCAATACCATCAAGATCTTTTATTTCATCTTCAATTTTGGAAGTAACTACATCATCAATATCCACAGGATTTGCTCATGGATACACCGTTGTCACACTCACAATACCAAACTTCACATCAGGAGATGATTCTTTAGGTATAGTAAAAGCAACATATAAACCATAAAGAATAACAAGGATAATCACCAAAAACGAAACTTTGTAATTTACAATCCATCGTCCAAAAAAACTAGTTTCCAAACGATGAAAATATGATTGAGCTTTAGAGGAAAGCATATTCTAGTGTAAAGATAATAAAGAGTCAGATATTAATTGAGAGAATAAATTTGTCCACTTAAGGATATATTCATCAAATCTTTATTAAAATTTGAAATATCTGACACAATAAGTGAGTATTCCATAGGTATCATGTCGGTAATTTCTACATATTGTCATAAAATTGCTTGTATAGTTACTATTTGTTTCACTATAGTTTTATTAGCATTGTCCCAAAAATATGCTATTGCAGTATTCGTATCAACAATATTAAGTGCATTGAGCGGTAAGAGAAGGTTTCATTCCTGTACTGGGATTTTAATCTCTACAGACAATCCAGTCGGAATAGTAGAATTCGTCAATCAAACAATCACTTTAAATCATAACCCATTCGTATCAGCAGCATCAGCAATGGTAAGAACAGTTCATTCTGCAGATCACACACTACTTATAATATCAACCTTTTGACCAACTTTTACAAACTTTAACTGATCAATAGTAAGTGATGTTTCTATCTGCTGTTGTTGTGAAATAATTTTAACTAATGGAGTACCAGCTGCAACATCTTGTCCTATATCTACCATAACATCTACTAGAGATCATTCAATAGGGGAAGTAACTGAAAACTTAGATTGATAATTTGTTGCTTTTTCAACTCCTAATCTTGCAGATTGACTTGTAAGATTA
Source organism: candidate division SR1 bacterium Aalborg_AAW-1 (assembly GCA_001007975.1). Lineage (GTDB taxonomy): Bacteria > Patescibacteriota > Gracilibacteria > Absconditabacterales > Absconditicoccaceae > Aalborg-AAW-1. Next base: position 226,441 of record CP011268.1, read on the forward strand.
GAATTCTTAAGTTGGCTATCAAATCCAATTTCAGATCTTTCAGATCATAGTGTTGTAGTAAATACAGCATCATCTAATTGTTTTTTTGTGAGAGCAATTTGTGATCTTAAGGTATCAATCTTTTTGAGCAATATCGTTTGGTTATCATTATAAGAGAGGAAATAAGTCTCCATAGAATTTAATTGTCATAATGATGATGCTTGAAACGATGAAAATTTTCACTGAAGAGGCGTAATAACACCTTTTGCAGAAAGAACTTGTTGTCTAATACTATAATCCTCAACAGTCCCAAGATAGGTAAATACTTCTTGAAGAATACTAAAGTGATAATTTAAATCAGAAAATAAGGTTTGAAGCTGACTACTATATTCTACTGCTGTATCCTCAGTAATATCATTAGAATCAATCTCTTTAATAGTATTAAATGTTTGTTCTATAGTGAAAAAACTACCTTCCAATTTTTTATAAAGATCTTTATTAACTCACTCTATATACACTCTCATATTATTATATGCATTGAACGTGGTATAATCATCATCATACAAATCAGTAAGTCCAAAGATTTTATCTGTCTCAGTATACACATCAGAAAGCAATGTTGTGAGATCATTTTTAATAGTTTTAAGATTTGTGACAAACTGCTTTGCATTCTGACCAAGTGTAGTTTGGGTATTGCCATAATCAAGTTCTGCTTGAATAAGTTGGTTTTCTAATTGTGCAAGCTGGAGTTGTGTATTTGATCAACTCACCGATCCATCAAGATTATTCAAATTATATTGTAATTGTTTTTTTTGTAATTCAATATCTGCTTTTGCTGTTTGCTCTGCTAATTGAGCTCTCTGAAGAGCAAGTTGTGCATCTTTTACATTACTATAAGCAGTCAATGAAGTATCTTGTAACTGAACAAGGAGCGATGTTGGAACGACAGTATCACCAATATTTTTCACAAGACTCTTTACCCTTCCATTCACTTGGCTCGTTAAAACAATTTCACTACTTCATTGAACTTTTTCATTTTTAGTAATATACGCAGTTGTGTCCTCTGTATGGATATCAATTGTTTCAATTTCAAGTACTTTTTTAGCTTCTTGTACGGTATCTTCAGACCCACATCCAGATACTACAATCAACATAAGAATCAAAGATAGTGCAACTATTTTTTTCATAAAAGTATACATAAAAGATAAAAATTATTGTTGTTTATATTCTGAAAGTTCTTGAAAAATTTCAAATGCCTCTGGATGTTCTTGTTGTGCAGCAAGCAAAAACTCTTGTAAGGTATCAGCCTTAATCAAACCAAACCCAAAATCATCTTTTGCGACAACTACAAACTGATCTCCAGCCTGAATATTAAGTTGATGACGCGCCTCAGATGGTATAACAATCTGTCACTTTGCATTGACGGTCACCATACCATAAATTTTGGGATTACACAATTTTTTCTCTGATGATTTCATGATTATATCATGACATAAATAATAAAAGTAGGAAAAGTAGGAATTTTATAATGAAATGATACATATATTACAATGCATAATACTGTAATAAGATTGACAAATATACCAAATATAAACTAAAAAAGAAGATCATAACAATCTCCTTTATGGCATTACAAATTTTATGACTTTATAAACTTATTATTCCACTAATTCAATATCAGCACCTAACGCTCTAAATTGTTCTACAAAATTTGGAAAACGACGGAAAAGTGGTGTAATAGCAGTCAAGGTACTCGTACCAGGAGCAGCTAATGCAGCAAGAAGTAATCCATATGCAGCTTGTATAATATCACTACAAACAAGGTTCGCTGCTTGTCGATCAGTAGTTCCAAAGGTAATGATTCTATGTGGATCAGCCATCACTGTACGTCACTTCATTTTTGCTAGTTCTTCTACAAAAAACCATGCATATTCATATCCTACATTCATAAAAATAGCAGAGCCTTCACAGGACATAGCAGTTACAGCAAAGGTATGGATAATATCCATAGGTAACATAGGCCAAGGCTGAGCTCTCACCATAAGGAGATCTCACTTTATTGTTTTCTCAATCTGACGTGATTGCTGAGCTGGTACAAAAATAGTATCAGCCTTACGATCAACGAGCGTCTGAATTCCCATTTTTGCAAATGTTTCTAACATAAGATCCATATGTTCAGTCACGGCATCAGTAATCAATACTTCTCCATGCGTCATAGCAGCCGCAGCGATAAATCCGGCTACATCAAGGTGATCTGAAATAACTGTCCATTCTGTACCAGACAACTTCTCTACTCCTTCAATAGTTAACAAATTTGATCAGATACCAGAAATTTTAGCACCCATTGCAACGAGCATATTACACAGATCCTGGGTATGAGGTTCACAAGCAGCATTATAAATCGTAGTAATTCCAGGAGTTTTCACCGCAAGTAAAATCAAATTTTCTGTACCCGTTACGGATGGTTCTCGACTCCAAACCTTCGTACCTTGCAAACTCTTCACTGCAAAACCATAATTTCATCCTTCATGAGTAAACTCTGCACCCATTTTCTCCATATTGCTAATAAACGCATCCAGAGGACGAGTTCCAAGCTTACATCATTGTGGCGTAGGCATCATAGCCTTACCCATTTTAATCAATAATGGTCACAGATACATTACTGATGCTTTCATCTTTTCTGATAAGACAGGATCAATATGATAAGAATTCACCTTAGCTCCATTGAGTTTTATAGTATCATCAGACAACCATTCATATCTACCACCCAATTTTTCCAAAATCTCAAGCATATAACCTACATCAGATGTATGAGGCACATTATGTATAATGAGATCTTCGTCAGTCAGAAGCGCTACAGGAATAAGTTTAATAATACTATTTTTGTTGGGCACTGGTTTTACTGTACCACGAAGCGGTTTACCACCACGAATAATAAGTTTTGACATAGAAATACACTACTTCGAATATAAAATCTGACGCTTCAGTATATTCTTCTTATGAGAATTTACAAGATAAAAAACAAATTCCTGACAAATTTCATGTTTAAGCTTGAGTTGAAGTTCAAGCTGAGTATACTGGCATCATATTTATTCAACAAATACAGCAAATGCTCTTGTGACTCAAAAAATGGATTAAATCATTGTTACCAACCTCATCTTACGAATCATTAAATGTTATTGAAATCAAAAAAGATCACATCATTCATAATTTTCGTCATATCCAATCTCTACAACCTGATCATACCATCATCCCCGTCGTCAAATCCAATGCCTATGGACATGGACTACAACAGATATGTACTATACTCAATACGTTTTCAAATAAAGAACTTCCTCTCATTGCTGTCGACTCTTACCCAGAATATCAGATCGTTGCAGATACGACACAGAAAGATATCCTTGTATTGTGAGAGACACTCACATCAAACTATCATCTCTATAATCCTAGCAGAACTCATCTCGCTGTAGGCACACTCGAAGTACTCCAAGCACTGATTGATACCAAAAAACATCGAAATATCCATCTCTTTCTTAATACTGGGATGAATCGTGAAGGTTTTCAAGAAGATACGTTACAACAAGCACTCACCTTACTTCAAACTACAAATCAACTACATGTCGTAGGAGTAATGTCTCATTTAGCTAATGCAGACATGAGTGATAACACATTCACAGAACAACAAGTTCTTACGTTCAAATCAATGATGAAAAAAATCTTAAGCGAATGACACCAACCAATATATATACATATATCAAATAGTGCAGGGCTAAGTAAAATACAAGATCCATTATTTACAGCCAGTAGAACAGGATTAGCTCTGTATGGATACAATCCATTAGAATCTGGAGATAAATATCATAAACATTATATAGATCTCAAACCGGCTCTTCGTCTCACCAGCACCATTACTGCATTACAACATATCAAACAATGAGATGGAGTCAGCTATGGAATGAAATGGATAAGCAACAAAGAAACCCTTACTGCTACTCTTCCGTTTGGATACAATGAATGATTACCTAGATCTTCATGATCGTGATATCAAGTCTATCATCATAACAATTCTCTACCGCTTGTCGGGACAGTGTGTATGAATCTCTCCATCATCGATACAGAGAGAAGAGATATTCATATCGGTGATCAGATAGAAATCATCTGATGGGACAAAAACAAAAAAAACACCATACAAGAATTAGCGAACATCAACAAAACTATTCCTTATACTATGCTCACAGGATTAGAGAAATGATTGAAAAGAATTATAGTATAATTAAATTAAGTCGTTGTTAAATAATACTTTCTCCAGCTAATCTCCCTGTCGCCCAAGAAGAAGTCAGATTATATCATCCTGTTACTCCATCAATATTCAAAATTTCACCCACAAAATATAATCATGGAACAATCTTTGATTCCATAGTTTTTTTGTTGACTTCGTCAAAAGATACTCATCCAGCAGTCACAAATTCATCTCATGCTCTACGTCCTATAACCGATATCATCCATCATCATCACAGATACTCCGCAAGTGACAGACGCAGTTCTTTTGAACACAATCCCATCTGTCACTCTAATTTTCATCAGAATATATGCGTATTGATTCCATCAATCATACGATCTGGGAAAGAGGTATGTAATATAGTACTAATTTTCTTACGAGGATTTTCTTGTGCTTGAGTTAACAAGAAACTATTCCAAAATTCTTTAGTCTTTTCACTATCAGAAGCGAAAGAAACTTTTAAAGGATTTCCCTTATCTATCTGCTCAAAAGAGCTATATGCTGACAGGACAAACGTAGCTGGTCATGAGATTCCAAAATGAGTAAACAACATCGGTCAGATTATCTCTTTTTTCTCCCCAGTCTGAAGAGTAAGTGATAATTTTGCATTCGGGAAAGCAATACCAGAAAAGTTATGCATCCATGTATCCTGAGAAAGAAAACTATTGAGTGAAGGTCAAAGAGGTGTAATGGTGTGTCATAGTTTTTTAGCTCGAGCATAGGCATCACCAGTCGAACCTGTATGTGTATAAGTATTACCTCCTGTCGCGATAATTATTTTATCAAAAGTCATGTTCTGACCCGATGTATGAACAGTAAACATATCACGTTCATGATCGATATCATCGATTTTGGATCACAAGTGTAATCTCAAGTTTACATAACGATAAAAAAGTCTTTCAAACACACCTACGATATCTTTCCCATTATCTGATTGTGGAAAAACTCTCATATCAGCTTCTGTCTTCAGTGGAACACCATGATCTTCAAACCACTGGTAGATCTTACGTGGGCCAAACTGCCCTATTGCTTCACGTACAAATTCTGCACCACGAATATACTTGGATTCAAGATCTTTCCATCTATAATTTCCTGTCGTGACATTACATCTTCCTCATCCTGAGATAATCACTTTAGCTCCCAAATTATTATTTTTTTCAAAAAGATGAACTTCTCAAGAAAATCATCATTCGAGCAACGTAGCAGCTGCCATCATCCCAGCAGCTCATCATCCTATAATTGCTATTTTTTGGGACATAAGTAATATATATCATAAACTATGAAAATAGTATAACAATCCTATTTATCAAAAACAATTGAAAATAGACAATATAATAAATAACATTATATTAAATTTTAACAATTATATATCTCTTATGAATTACCGACTCATAAAATCCGAACCTTACAAATATTCACGAGAACAATTCGTCAAAGACGGAACAACAATGCGAGATGGAGTCCGTAATTACCAAGCAAGAAACAATCTCAACGCTATGCGTGTCTGAGATCTCTGTTTTTGGTATCATAGCAATGAAGGGAAAGAAATAGTTGGTATTGCACAAGTAAGCAAAGAAAGTTATCCTGACCCAACAGCTGATGAAGATCCCAAATCACGAGTCGTCGTCGAAGTCGTACCTTATAAGAAACTCAACAATTCAATCTCTCTGGAAGAAATAAAAAAAGACCCATATCTTTCATCCATCTCTTTACTGAAACAACAAAGATTATCAGTCGCTCCTATCACAGAACAAGAATATGAATATATCATAAAGTTAAGTAATTCCTAATTTATCTTATTTTCTGATATAACTGCGCAGTAGCCCAGACATCTTTTTCACAATAGGTAACGATACGATCTATATCTCATTGTTCCCAAAACACTCTTCCTACTTGAGAACCATCGATATCATCCTTAGGTGTATGGATACCAAATATCTCACACAATAATGCTAATGATGTATACGCTTTATAATCACCAAATTTTCGCATTTCCATAGTATCTTTATGAGGAATTTCTCGAGGTTTTTTATCTCTCATGTTCAGCATAGCTGGCAAAGTAAGACCTTGAATCATTCATCTTCTACACGTATAGGGGATATCAAATTCTTTGATATTATGTCCACATAAGAGAGCTGAAGGATATTGTTCTAAGAAAGCAAAAAATTCTGACAGCAGTTGGTGTTCATCCTGACCAGCGAAGGATTGAGATATAAATTCACGTTCTGGTGTATAATAACCACAAGAGATACATACAATTTTACCAAATTCTGCAAAAATACCCGCCTTATCTATATAAAGTGATTCTACAGTAACATCATCCGTTAACCAAGATAGACATTTTTTATCCCAAAGTTTTTTCATCTGATCAGAGAGATCAGTATACGATGGACATCAGCTTACCGTCTCAATATCAAAATAGATAATATTTGCCATATGAATACATGCACAAAATAAAAACTATTATAAGTATAAAGATTATGTAATCTTTTTTCAAATAAAAAAAAAGACTGTCTAAACTAGACAATCTCTCTTATGCAAATAATTATTACTTATTAATTACATATCCAATTTCTTCCATGTGATAATCATTATTTCTATAGAGATCATAGATAGTTACTGCAATATCATTTCTTATTATAGATTGCAATTGTGTATTTACACGTTGAGCCAGGAAGTCTCTATAATAATCAGCCCAGTTAGTTCATACTTGTTCATTATATTCATTAGTTACTAATCTTACCATAATAGCAATAATTTCATCTTTTGAAATAATATCAAATGGTCTAAATGTGGTTGATATCTTACTTTCCCCATCTCTTTGATCTCATTGGAAAATATTATATTCGTATGATTTTTTGATATAAGAAATTAATGTAGGATTTGCATCTGCTATATCATTAAAATTATTATTATAAACTTTATTAGGTTTTCTACACAAGACATTAACAGCAAATTCAACCATAAATCTCGCAGCTTCTTGTCTTGTAAGACCATCATAAGGTCTATAATCTGCTGTACCTTGCCATCTGGTCAATTCATAACTATAAAGCATTTGATGAGCTTTTTTAAATGCTTCTGTTACTAATATTCACTGATCAATAGTATTTTTATCCATTATAGTAAAACAAGTATTTCCTATTGTTGGATTAAATATCTCTTCATCAACTCATCCAGTGGTGCTATCTCATGTAACAGTACTTCATGTTCATGGATTAGAAGGTTTTTTTTCACAAATTCCATCATATGCAGATCAACTTTTATCTCCATTTGGACAAGAATCAGTTGGTAATGTATATCATCAACCTCATCATCATGAAGTTGATTGTGGCTTTATAACAATAGTGATAGTTGATGTACTACAATTAGTAGTATTTACAACAGAACAAATAGTATAATCATAATAATAAGAACCTGAGAGCACAGTATTCGAAATAGAGAGTATACCTGTTACACTATCTAATACTATTCCTGAAGCCAAGACTCATGATAAAGAAATAGTTACATCACTTGGCAATACTCATGATCCATTATACGTATCATTAGTAAAGAGAGACAACTCTCATGACTGCCCTTGATTAAGAATAAGAGCGTCAGCTTGAGCACTAATAACAGGTAAAACAGGTATAGGATTTATTGTTATAGATGCTGTAGAACTAGAACAATTCGTAGGATGTATCATTTCACAGATCATATAATCATATACATAGGTTCCTGGTTGAACTGATGTATCAATCGAAAATATTCCTGTAATTGGATCAAAAGTAATGCCTGCTTCTAAACCTCCTGTCATAATAATCATGACATTCGTAGTATCGACTCATATCGTACCACTCAATACATCATTATCAAAAATTGATAACGATCATGAAACAGAATGATCAAGAGTAATCGTATCAGAATGTGCCTCGATTAAACGCATTGGCGGAAGAAGAGTCTCTGCATTATAGGTAGTTTGTACATATTTGTAATTATTCATACCAATATCATTACTCAATCACACACTCATTTCATTACCTATATTATATCATGAAGACATTTGATTTTCATCCATATCAAGCGTCAGATTAAGCATTACAGTTTCACCAGAGAGAAGTTCTCATGGATTAATTGTACAGTTAATATATCAATTCAATATTCCATTTTCTATATCAGGACAATTTAGGACGGATGAACCAGACCAACTTACAAGAGAAGAAAGGGCATAACTAGCATAGAAATAATCACTAAGATAAATCATTCACTGATTAGCATTCTTTCCAACATTCGAAATACTTAGAGTATAGTTTAATAATTCACCAGAATAAAGAGTTGTTTTATCTACTACTTTATCTGCATTAATAACTGCCTGATCTCAAAGATAAGTCTGTACATAGGTGTTACCGCCATATGACTGATCTCTACTATCATTGAAGTTAGTGCCAAATTGATTATATACCCAATCGTTTGTAGATAATGGTGCTTTGATACCGATCGTCATAGACACAGTTTCTCATGGTGAGATAACTCATGCATCGATCTGACATTGTATCGTATCAGTACCAGTCCAATCTACAAGAGCTGGACAAGTAATTCCTGTAGGTGTATTGACTGATGTGACTTCTAAATCAGTATATGCTCCATACCAAGATATAAAATTCAATAAGTATTCATTAATAGTAATCGTTCATTGGTTAGCGATTTCTCCAGAATTTGAAAATGACAAGGTATAGAGCAGATCATCTCCAGGAGAAGCAACCAATTTATCAACAGTTTTCATAGTTCTAATACGTGCTGCAGGAGCCTTAACAAAGAAATTTGTGAAACCATTTCATCATTGGATAATATCACCATCAGAATTCATATACATATCATTATAAATCCATCTTTCACCAATATTTTCTGAAGTTTTTACAGTAATATTCATAGAGATTGATTCTCATGGGAGTATTGCTCATGGAGCTATAGTACAGGTAATCATAGTATTTCCTGTCCAATCAGCAGTATCCGGACAAGTAATTCCTGTAGGTGTACTTACTGCTGTGATTTGTTGATAATCAGCATATCCATTTCGATGCCCATACATGAGAATATATTCATTAATATATCATGTAACATTTGTTACTTCTCATGAATTACCTACAGTAATTGTATAGGTAGCTTCTCATCATGGAGCAATTTGTCCTGTGTTTACAGTTTTGTTGTAATAGAGACGAGCAGATGGGAGCTGAACATAGGTATATGCATACGCCCAAGAACTCATAATAGATGTCTGAGAATTTGGAGAATAGATATATGATCTATTAGAAAAATTAATATTATTTGGAAGATCATTAGCCATCTGTAATTCCATCTTCATTTCTAGTGATCATCATGCAGGAAGTGCTCATGGAGCTATGGTACATGCGACAGTGTCTTCATTCCAAGCCGATACTGAAGGACAAGTAATACCTGCAGGCAATATAAGATTTGTAACCTCATATTTACCTGAAAGTGATGAATACGATGTTCTTGGTAAATAGTCTGTTAATGTAATAGGAAATACATTAGTCGCTAATCCGCTATTCCATAAAGTATATGTATATGTAAGAGTATCTGCACCCGTAATAGTACTTTTATCTACAGTTTTGGTTTGATATATCTCAGCCCTTTTAGGGATTATTGTAGTACTTGGTGCACAAGACGAGCTTGCACAAGGTACTGTAGCACCCGCATATTGTACTGTAGCAGTATTCTGAATATAAGTAGTAGCATATTCACTTGTAATAGCTGATATTGTAATCTGGGCTTGTCCTGTATATGGAGCTAATCCTGATGGTATAGTACAAGTCAATGGATTAGTTGAACTACTACAAACTACTCCTGATGAGACACTTGTAACTACTCCCGTAAGTGATGAATTCAAATAATCTGTCACTATCATAGATCATGTAGTAGCCAGAGCACCTGTATTCATTACGCTGATTGTCCATGAGAGAGAGTCTCATCATGTAATATTTGTCTTATCAACTGTTTTTGTATATGATACTGCAGGTATACAGTAAATATCATCAGTATAATTACCGATCAAATCTCCATCAAATAGTTTAGAACCAGTTTGAGAGATTTGTGCATAATAATCGTATCTTGCACTATTATGATATACTCATCAGATACAAGCTGGTTGCGCAGGAACACGTGCTAAGAAATTAATTTGAACTGTTGCTCAAGGTTGAAGTTCAAATGATCACCATACAGGTTGAGTTGCTCAAGCAGTAGGATTCTGAGTAGAAATACGTGTTGCTCCTGCTCCAAGTGAGATAGAAGTTGTACTATCATAGGTAAATCATACTGGAAGCAAGTCAGAAATAGTACTATGTTCAATTAATTCTCATGAAGAAGGGTTAACAATACTAATCTGATAAGGAATAGTATCTCATGGTGTAAGATTTTTTACCAATGATACCTTACGTACTAATGGATCTGTACCGATAATAGAAAAATTTACTTGCGCTCTATTCGTTGATGGAGATTTCTCTAATAACTGAGCAGAAGATCAAGTAATAGTAGCAATATTGGTCCAAATACTTGATTGTCCATAAGAAGTACCATACAACGTATAGATAAGTGATCCATTTCTTGGAAGCGTAGGAATGATTGAAGAAAAGAGACGACTTCATGTATTATATGTTATTAATCCACACACTCACCCTCCTGACGAAGCACACGAACCTGAAGCATATAAAAATCCAGCTGGAAGAATATCTTCTAAGACAGAATTACTAACCGTACCTCCAGCTGCATTTCCTACTTGAAGCTGAAATGACATAGCAGAAGATGGCATAATAGTCTCTGGTGTAACTGTTTTAGCAATAGTAAGATCAGCACACGTAAAGATATAATTAGAATACAAATATTGATTTGAATTATAAACTGGATCTGTAGTACCACTTGGTACATATGCATTAAGGTAAAAATAAGGATTTACATTAACAGATGTTGTATCTGGATTGGCACATATCGATGATCATGGTGTCGTTGGCAAAAGTGGAGTAAATGTCTCTGTAATAGTAAATGACGCTCCTGCAGGCCAATTACCTACCTGTTGAGAAAAACTATTAATTGATGTATTTCATTGCATCACACTATTATAAGGAGATGGACAGGCTACTCATCACGTCGAAGTACAACTAATAGTACGATCAGTAAAATAATAACTATAGCTATTACTATAAAGACCACCTTGAATAGTAGTTCATGAAGCATTGGCAGGTCAGTTATTCGTATACGTATAGGTGTAGGTAATCGGTTGTCCATAGGTCCAATTACCTGTAGATACGTTTACTGTAGCTTGTACATCAGCAACAGGACAAGGATCTACTTGTTGATATGGTCCATTATAAAGATAACTATAAGAATCGTGATTGTAAACTGGATCTGTAAGTCCAATTGGAACTCTTGTATAAGAATAAGCAAACAAGTATAATCTACTACCATAATTTGGACCACAAGTTGTTGTGTTCTGAAAATTAGTAACTTTAAAACTTACGGTATAATTCAACTCTCCACTCTGTGGCCACTCTCCTACAGTAGCATAAAAAGTTCAAAAATTGCTATATATTCATCTAACACCATTAGCAGATGGTTGTGTAATAGTAGGACAAGCCACTCATCACGTCGATGTACAACTAATAGAAAGGTTCTCATAAGAGAGATTTCACTGTACTTGTCATGACATGTAACGTAGATTTAATTCATTAAGCGAAATAGCCGCTCCTGATACTGATCAAGTACCATTATTTTTGTAATTAATATTAAAAGTGACTGTATCACCAATATCCCAAGAACTAGCATTTTGAGTGATCGTCGTTTGAAGATCTACATTCGGACAAGGATCTACTTGTTGATATGGTCCATATCATGAAACCAATGATTTATCTTGATTATAGACTGGATCATTAATTCAATTGGGTACACGTCAATAAGTACTTGTATAAAAATAGAGAGCACTACCACGATTTGGTCCACATGCAGTAGTATTAGCAAATGATGTAGGTCTAATAGTCATAGTAAGAGTTAATGCACCAGAACTTGGCCATTCTCATGGCACATTAAGACTATATGGATATATATAATTTTGTAATGTCATTGTTCAAGTAGGAGTTGGTGTTATATCTGTAGGACAAGCTACTCATCAGGTCGCTGTACAAGTAATAGTATAATCACTATAAGAAAGATTACCTTGTACATATCCACTAGCATAGTTAAAATATCGATAATCTTGAATATATGCTCCATCTATAGGTCCAGGTCATTTGTTAGTATAAGTAATAGTATAAGTCATCAAATCTCAAAAATTCCAATTTCCTGTTCCTGCACCAGATGCAACCACAGTTGTCTCTAAATCAGCAGGACGTATGGTCATCACGGTATTAGTCTGAGCAGAGTTTGTACTAGGATCAATCTCTGTCATACCAGCAGGTACAGATACAGAAACTGTATTCGATACAGATGAATTAGGAACTATAGCATAACGTCCACTAATTTTTATCGTTACAGAACCATTGTACGGGAATGTTGGGATCGTACCATTCACCTGTGTTGATGTTGTACTAAATGATGCAGGACAAGTAGCTCCATTCAGTGTAGATGTACAGGTTGCTACAATATTTGTTGATCATGCTGGAAAGGTATTAGAAAATGTTGCACCATCAGCAGCGTCAAGACCCCCATTTTGTATGACTACTTCATATTCAAAATTCTCTTTATTCGTACCTGTGGCTGGTCCATTAGTAACTACTTTCAGATCTGCAGATCCAGCAGCATACGTAGTATCAATCATATACAATGGAGAAGAGTTGACAAGGACCATGAATGTCATGATCGATACCATAAATTTGTACATTTTTTGCATTACAAAAACAGAAAAAATAAATAACAAAAATATGGTAGAGAATACCATAGCAATAACAATACATAATATATAATTTAAATTGACATATCAACTATATTTATCATAGATATTTCATCATCATCTGCCACTTTATTCCAATGCTGTTTACCACATGTTTGACATTGAAAAAGAATTTTAGATCAGTCTGACATTTTAAAGTCGAATGCTATAGGTTTCATAATACCGTGACAACTCGTATTTCTATCTCCTGGAATATCTCCATCCACATGGAGTGATGTAAAACAATAAGGACAGTGATTACGACACGTCTTACTTGCAGGAGGAATCTGTTGAGCACATCCTATACAAACGAATCACTCATTAATAGTAATCATTGTTAAAAAAATTGAATTATTAAAGATTGAATTCTACATTCTAGATCTCAAAGAAAGTGTTAACTTTCCACTACAAATTGACACAATTAACTTTCTCCACTAATTTCTTTAATCTGATCTCTTAACACCACTGCAGATTCAAAATCCCAAGTCTGTATGGCATTATCAAGCTGTTTCTTCAAATCAGTCAGAATAAGATCTTTTTCTTTTTTTGTCATACGCTTAAGCCTCTTATGTTGTCATTTCACCTGTAGGCTATCAAATGATTGTTTCAGATCTTCATCTGTTTTTACCGCTTCAAGATTTTTAACATTAGAAGAAGCAATAGTTGGTATAATATTATGTTCTTGGTTAAAATTATGTTGAATCTGACGACGACGATGTGTCTCCCAGAGAGATTTGAGCATAGATTCGGTCATCATGTCAGCATACAAAATAACCTCACCATGAGGATTACGAGCAGCACGCCCAATAATTTGAATAAGAGAAGTGGTACTACGAAGAAATCACTCTTTATCTGCATCTAAAATAGAAACTAATGATACTTCTGGAAGATCAATACCCTCCCTCAAAAGATTAATACCGACTAAGATATCTATTTCACCATTTCTTAATTTTTTAATAATATCCCAGCGATCCATCGTTGCAATTTCCGAATGAAGATAGTATGCTTTATATCAACGAGCAACCAAAAAATTAGTAATCTCTTCTGATGATTTCTTTGTGAGCGTTAGCAACAAAACTCTTCCTCAGTTTGCAATATGGGAATCAATTTTTGTAAAGAGATGTTCCAAAAAGGGAATATTCTGATGCGAATCTGGATGGATAAAGTCTTTGAGATTATTATTCATATTGTGATTATAGAGAAATATAATTTTTTTTCAAACATATTATTTTAATTTTTACTTCTTCTTGTTTACTATTTCTTTTTCTGTATCTTCTTCTTAATTCTTAATTCTTAATTCTTAATTCTTAATTCTTAATTCTTAATTCTTATGCACTCACTGAAACAATATACAACATTTGCTATTGATGTACAAGCTAAAGAACTCATAACAGTAACTAATGAACAACAAGTACAAGAACTTGTACATAATCCTCTTTTCCAATCAAGCAAAAATACTATCATTATATGATGAGGGTCAAATATTTTATTTACTCAAGACTTTGATGGGCTTGTACTCATCAATAAAATTGCTTGAAAAAATCTTATAAAAGAAACAGATAAACATATCATAGTAAAGTTTGGAGCAGGAGAAATTTTTAATGATATCGTCGAACGAAGTGTAGACAATAATTATGCTTGAATAGAAAATCTCATTAGTATTCCTGGTACCATAGGAGCAGCACCAGTACAAAACATATGAGCTTATGGCATGGAAATAAGTGATAGAATTGTACAAGTAACTGGAATTGATCTCACTACTGGAGAAAAAAGAACCTATACCAATGAACAATGTGAGTTTGGGTATCGTGACAGCATATTCAAAAATAGTCTGAAAAATAATTTTTTTATAACTGAAGCAATACTGCAGTTAACTAAAGTAGACAGCTCTTACAATCCAAAAATCCATTATGGCGATATTGAAACTATGTTACTTGTTCAATGACGAGATTGAATCAAACAACTCACTCCAAAGCAAGTATCACAAACTATTGCAGAGATAAGAGCATCAAAATTACCTGACTGGAAAAAAATAGGAACTGCTTGAAGTTTTTTTCAAAATCCTCTTATTAGCAAAGATATATATAACAATTTAAAGACAGAACATCCTGAACTTATTGGACATATTGTATCTCAAGAGAACGTAAAACTTTCAGCATGAAATTTAATAGAATTAGTAGGACTGAAATGATATAGAGATGGAGATGCCGCAGTATATGATAAACATGCGCTTGTGTTAGTAAATTATGGTAGCGCAACTGGAGAACAAATGAAAAATTTAATTCATCTTATCCAAACGAAAGTATATGACAAGTTTCACATACATCTTCAACCAGAAGTAAATATTTATTAATACAATAAACAGAATAGACTCTTCATATGAGTAAAAATATTCATTACCTATGTATTAAAACAATTAAGCAATGAGCTCTCTAATTTCATCTTCTGACATATTTCCTTGTCTCAAAATCTGAAAATCATCTTCATCAATAACACGTATAATAGTAGAAGGAATCTGTATATCACATATACCACCATCAATAAGCATCACTCAGTGATCAATAAAATATGGATCAATTTCATTAACATCAGTAGGTGCTACCATACCACTTCTATTCGCACTTTTAGTAGCAATAGGCCTACCAAATGCGGTAATAATATCAAGAGCAATGTCATGATCTGGTATTCTCACTCATAGTGTCCCATTTGGTTGCTCAACCAAAGCAGATAGTTCATGTCTACTATCAAGAATCAGTGTTAATGGTCATGGCATACAATGTTCTATAATTCTTTTTTCGAGATCGAAACGAATTTCACCATATTTTTCAATCATATTCAACGAATCACAAAGTACAATTAAACCCTTGTGTTCTGGACGACTCGTCAGAGCATACAAATTTTCCACAGCAACGTCATTACCAGCATCACATCACAAACCATAGACAGTATCAGTAGGGTAAATAACTGGCTTACCAGACGAAAGTGTTTTTATAATAGCTTGAATATCTTGCATAGACAGAGAGATATAAATAAAATAAAGCATATATAGTAGATATTTATAACAATACAAGAGAAAAATCAAAAATGAATATATCTTACCATCTTCATCGTTCTCATCGCAGAAGCATTAGTATTCGTATTTTACCAAATTGAGAAATAAAAGTTTCTGCACCATATGGGATATCTGAGCATATCATAGAACAATTCGTACAATCTAAACAGAATCGAATAAAAAAACAACTTGATAGATTTTCTTCTTGAGATTTTCCTTCATACAAAACAGTGACGAAAGAGCTTAAAGAAAAAGCATTGATACAAATCCTACCAAGAGTAGAATATTATGCAAAGTGCATGAATGTAGAAAAAAAATATAAGCATATTTGAATAACAGCTGCAAAGACAAAACGATGATCATGTAGCAATACATGAAAACTATTATTTCATCGAAGATTGTCAGAATTACCTTTGTTTGTATTAGATTATGTTATAGTCCATGAACTCGCTCATTTAGTACATTTTAACCATAGTACATCGTTTTGGAGTCTTGTAGAAGAATATTATCCAGATTATAAACATACAAAAAAATGGTTAAAAGAAAATGGACACAGTCGATCCATTACATAACAATATACTAAAAATATTTTAATTTGGAGATTTGATATTCAATTTCACTAATTTCTTTTTCTAAACCATAAATTTGTGATTGAAATTGTTCAATTTTTTCTCTCTGACCACTCGTACGCATACGAATCAACGTATTTTTAATAGTTTGGAGAAGTTGTTCTTTATAAGAGAGTTGTTTTTTTAATGTTCAGAGCGAATCCTGCAATTCAACTATAGGTTTTTCATTCACAATTACAGGTAATCATTTTATTCACCGTTGCATAGCAAATACTTTATGATATGATACTCAATCTGGCCGTTCCTGATGTTCATCAAGAAGATCTATGATATATTCTTTACCAATAAAATCAGTAAAATCTGGCAGCACTTGTTGAGCATAATCTAGGAAGTCTTTGTTTGCTTTCAACATAAATCACTGTATTGGCTGAGATGACTTTGTTTCCTTATACCATTGATTAATAAATTGCATAAGAAAATTACATTTTATATTTTTATTAACTAAAAATGTAGGATCTTTTTCAAAAAACGTTATAGACCTCTTCATTCAAAGATTATCAAACAATCAAACAACAAGATTAGGAGCTAAAGGATAAAGAAGATGATTAGAAAAATTAATCACATATGACGCTACCTTATGAGATACTGAAGAAGGAACCATCTTGATAATATACAAAAGAATATCAGCAATTTTATTCCATAATGTAGAAATAGTAATAGAAACAATATGATCGGTATGATGTTTTTGAAGAGAAAACACAACATCATCATACAACTCATGTAATGTTGAGATAAGATAAGTATCATAATCACTCATATGATGTGACAACTCTAACAATTCTTTTGCTTGTTCTTCGATAGTATAATTTCAAGATTGTGGAATAATTCTAACTAAATTCCATCGTTTTTGAAGAAAGCGATCAAACTCCTCTGCAGTATAATAATATTGAATCTCATCATGATCTTGATGATGACAAGCTTGTAACAATAATAATCTAGAGACATCAGACATTAATGTTTGCATAGTATTCCATTGTGATCAAAATACTTTTTTGTCTTCTAAAGCATAAATATGTAATTGAAGAGATTTTCTATAATAATAATAGTGTACATAAAGAAAAAACTTAAAAAAAGTTGTTTTATCTGACACCATTACGATATCAATCAGAGATGTAGGTGTAAGATAGATGATTAAAGCTAAAGCGACATAATCATTATCATAATGATAGTTATCATGATGTTGAACAACATAACCCTGCTTTGTATGCAAAAAGTATCATCATAAATCAATATACTCTAATAAAGTATCTATATCGTGGTCAGACGGTATATGTTGTGTTATTTTTTCTAATAATGTATATACTTCTTCATGGTTATGATAAGTAGTATGTTGTATACGTGCTTCAAAAAATATCTTCCACAAATATATTCCATCATATTGGAGAGAAAAAATATCTATAATATCATCTCACTTAAGAGGCAGATGTAACAGTCACCATTGGTAAAAATCTTTTACAATATCTTGTATTAAATTAACTTCCTCAGAGTGAATAGACTGATTATCAAAATATCATGAGAAAGATCAAAGTAGTGGTTGATAAGTGTCCTGATTTGTTATACAAAAATTTTCTTCTTTTCAAACATCATTCTCTAATAATGTACTATTTCAAATATATTGCCCACTATGTTCAATAAAATTTCTATCATCAAATGATTGATATCAAAGTCCAATATAAATATTTTTTTTCAAAAGTGGATAAAGCAGTTGATTTGTATACTTATCCCTATATTCAACACGTTCAGATAAAATAGTAGATTCTAAATTCGAAATATCATCTAAAAATTTTATAACATTTTCACTAAAATCCTGTAAAGATTTATGAGAAAAATCTTTTGCATATGATGTAAACTTTCACCATTCATCAAATGCATATATGTCTATTGGCAGTCACAACTCTAATGCAATTCAAAAATCTTCACGATTATGCGCTGGAACAAGTACACGTGTTCATAATCACTCTACACTTACACCTTCATATGGAATTACAGGGACAGACCTATTACTAATAGGAAGTATAATATCTCTACCACGAGCTTTTTTATATCTTTTATCATGAGGGTTAACTAATATAGCCACACATCCAAAAAGATCATAGGCATGATGAATCAATCAAGACAGTGTCTCTTTATTAGAATTAAGAAAAAATCTTACGATATATTCTTGTGTATTCACTATTTTTTTTTCTATACGATGATCTGGCACTACTCTTCAAGACTCAATATCGTAATATACCACATCTGAACGTAATCATACGCGATGATCATGTACTAATTTTTTATCTACATGATGCAATGCGTCAATAACAGTAGGATGATAAAGATGATATAAACTATATCATATACCAAGAAAGTTTAATTGATCTTTGATTATACCATAATCAGTAGTATATTGCTTGATAAAAGTAGAAATATTGTATTGTGTATGTAATGAATGAGAGCGTGGTCCTATATATATAGGTATGAGAGAAGGTTCAAGTTTAGTTCTTTGATAAAAATCACTATATACAAGATATTGTGCTGTAGTTTCGTCTAAGAAACCTTGTAAAGGAGTAGCAATAACTGATCTTCACTGATATATTCATGTTTGATTATAATAATGGCTATCATCCTCAAGACGTTTCTGTATGAGTGATGATCCATGTATTCTCTTAGAAAACGACGGTGTGTGAGTCATTATATTCCTTGAAAAACAAAAAGATCTTAATAATTATATTTATATATCCTAAATAACATATATCACATCAATGATACAAAGAATAAGAGCAACATATCTGATACTGGTCAGGTATGAACTTTTTTTACATTATCAACTTGAAGATTAGTACCATCTGAACACGTTGCTACTACAGAGTAATAGGTATATTCATCCTGTTGCGCTTGTGTATTAAATGGATACTCAAATTGAGGAACTGTAGTAGTAGCAATTTTTTGCATATTTGCTATACTACTTACTTCATATTCTGATTTATAAATATGATATTCAACTGCTCATGTTACCGCATCCCACACAAGGAAATATTTCTCTCCAATTTTTTCCGTACGAAGATCTAATCATACTACCGTACATGATGGTGTAAGTTTTGAAGGTTCTTGTCATGCAGCAGACTGTCATTGTGTCATAATCATAGCGATATCTGATGCCTTACCAACTATAGTTCCAGTATCATCAACTGCGAATACTTGAAAGAAATATTGTTTACCTATCTCTAATCACGATACCTCTACTTGAGTAGTACTGACCTTAACCTCTTGAGTAAGTTTATCTTGAGCCATACCATAACGAACAATATATGATGTAGGTGTCCCAATAGGAGTCCATGACAATGTTGCCTTTGATGGATCAGCAGCATTGTTAACAACTTTAAATTGCCCTACGCCAGTATCTACTCCTTTTACATCAAGAGTTGCTCTATCTGTATAAGGCGTTTTCTGTCATCACTCAAATACGAGAGTGATATCTACTTTCTGTACTCATTCTTTATCCATAACAAGTGATTTAGAGAATGTTCCATCTGCATTTCTATCCATAACAAATGTTCCAGATCATACTTTCATTTCTATACTTCTTACTGTTGAATCAACAGATGCTGAAAAATCTACCTTCTGACCCACTTGAATTTCTCAATCAGGAGTTGCTGTAAAAGACTTAAGAAAATTATCTGTAACAGGCACAGAATAGACAAATGGTATTTCATCAGATTCACCAATAATTTTTCATTCATAATCAAGCATCTTTACAACGAGTATATGATTACCTGCTGTCAAATCTGTAAGATAAACAGAAAATGTACCGCTATCATCTGTCTGAGCCTCAAAATCAATTTTCTGTCAATCAATAAAAAACTGTAAAGGTGTCTTTCTACTCTCCGTAAGACCAATCACATTGACTGCTGAAGATTGGATGGTGGCTCAACTTAACGGTTCTTGAATTTGAATAGCCTTATCAAGGGCAACTGTACCACTTGAAGATGAAGATCATACCGTAATAGGTAAAGTACCTACAAGAGAATCAGAAAGACTATCATATACTTTCAAGACATATGATCACGCCTTCTTAATAACAAAACCTTTACTAAATGTTTTCGCTCACTGGTCAGCTGCTGTAAAGGTATAAAAACCATTACTAGGCATATCATAAACATTCGTATCTTGAAATCACTCAAAATCAATTATAATTGTTCCATTATAATCAGTAACAACATTTCATTGAGAATCAACAGCTTTAATTGTCATATCGGCAGCTTCTCAAGGAGTCATAGGAGTAGGACTAACTTGAATAGTAAAACCACCTATTTCAGCAGCTCATACTATCTGATATCACACCAGAAGAAACACTGAAATCCATGCAAATAATTTTTGAATAAATGTACTAGTCATCAATGATGAATAAGAATAAATGAAAGATACTATGATTAATGATATTGCAATAAATTTGTTTGTTCAATACGAAGCTCATCTACACTATCATGATGAAACAATGCTATAGAATCTATAATAGGCATAAAAGAGGTACGTAGCAATTCTTGTTGAGTATTCAACGTTGGAGGTAAAGTTATATTGACTATAGAGCTAGTATTATGATTCGTAACAAAAAATCAATAAGAAGATATGAGAGATTGTTCAAACTGTTGTTGTTCTTCAGTTGGAACAAGGAAGGAAATACGTAATGTCGCTCCTGTTCATACATCATACTGTTTCAATGTTGAAAGGTATGATCACTTTTCATCTATAATATAAGCAACATCTGCCTTACTCATTGTTTGATCATCTACAGATGGAAACACATCCGTAAGACTTGCTGTCTGTGTATTCAATCGTGTGATCACAAGTCATATAACAAGAATAAGACCTAATCACAATATACGAATATTATTTTTAAGACGATTAACTACAGATACCATAACAATAGAAAAATCAATAAAATTATATTACAGATATTGTTTATTTGCATTATGTTCAGAAATACTTTTTCCATAATATATCTTTCCATCAGATCCATGAAGATAATAATAATTATCTGTTGTATTAAATTCTAACAATGCCTTAAATGTAGATGCTGAAGGATTAGCAATTGGCGTAGGTGTCAATCCACTATGTACTCTTGTATTATAAAGATTGCTTGCATCACTAATAGACTTCACAATCAATGATGGAGTACAAATTTCATATCCTGTTTTAAGACCATAACAAAGGGTAATATCAGCATCGATTCTCATACCTGCTTGTATTCTATTTAAGAATATACCTGCAATTGTTGGTTTGTTAGCATTATTTCTTTCCTCTTTCTCGATAATACTAGCCAAAGTCACGATATTATATCGTCACAACGTAAAGGTATATCCTCATTGTTGAAGCGAGGACGTAAAATTATCAATCTGACTCTGATAGGGTCAGAATACCTTTGTTTGAAATGCCTTCAGTTGGAGTGAAACGAGTTGATCAATCACTGGTTGGTTAGGATTAATATGATACGTATCAGGGTATAATAATCATTCAAGTGAAATTTGTGAAGGAGCATTTGAAGGTTTACTACTCAAGAATTGTTCTATAAAGGGGTATTTAGAAGCAATAATTGTTATATTCTCTTGATTACTAACATAAGAAATATATTCTCCAGCATTGATATATCACTGTTTACTGAGGTAAGCATCGATATCATAGATAGATCGTCCCTCTAAAAGAGTAATTTTTTCATACGTACGAGTGGGTCAATTGTTGATAGTCTCTATCAACGATGCTGGAGTATAATTTCCTGAAAAAACATAATTTCCTAATTGAATAGTCTCAAGTTCACCTTTATTTCTAAACAAATACCAACGTACAGTACGTTTCTGTGATGAAGACATTTTTTCATAAACGACATTCATGGTATCACCAGATTCGAATGTAATTGTTTCATCAAAAGAAAAAGAAGAAGGTAACAAAAACTTCTTAGCAATAAAGTAACACAATACAAGAAATAAAAGTATCCATCATGGTCTTAACAATCTCTTCTTTTTCTGAGATGACATTATATTTATAACAAAAACAATAAATAGCAATAAAAATATAGGAATAAGTTTCCATAAATCAAACAAAAATACTATTCTCTCCATAAGAATAGTATTCTATCTTTGTATTATTGAATGACATATCATACGTCTTGTAATATATAGGTATTATTTCTATATAAATCGTACATCACTTCAGCAATATTACCTCTTCCTCTATCATTCAATTGTGTAAGTCTTGCATATTTATTTAGCTGTATTCTATAATGTTGAGACCAATCAGTCTCTGGCTCTTCTAGAATGGTGTTTGTAACAAGTCTCACCATAATTGCTGCTAATTCATTTTTACTTATACGATCTTGAGGTCTAAAAGTAGTAGAATACTGATCATCGACACCTTTATCTCCATTAAATATTTCATATTCATATGATTCTCTAATAAATCTTGTAAGTGTTGGATTAGATCATCATAAGTCAGAAAAATTATTATTATATGTTCTTGTTTTTTTTCTACACAATACAT
This sequence comes from candidate division SR1 bacterium Aalborg_AAW-1, assembly GCA_001007975.1. Taxonomy (GTDB): domain Bacteria; phylum Patescibacteriota; class Gracilibacteria; order Absconditabacterales; family Absconditicoccaceae; genus Aalborg-AAW-1. The sequence continues at coordinate 249,804 of CP011268.1, forward strand.
TTTCAGCAAACTCTACCATAAATCTTGCTGCTTCTTCTCTGGTAAGGTAATCAAACGGTCTATAATCTCTTGTACCTTGCCATTTTGTCAACTCATAACTATACAACATCTGATGCGCTATTTTAAATGATTCGGTAACGTTATTTCACTGATCGATAGTTCTTTTATCTCATGGAGTAAAACAAGTGGTACCTATGGTATCATTAAATACTTCTTCATATGGTATGGTATATCATCAGCCACCTCATCATCATGATGATTGTTCGGTCCATTTTGCATACACAGTAGTATCTCACGTAATTACTGTAGAGAAATTATAGAGTGTCGTAAAAGCTGGTGATGTATACCATCATCCGAATGTATATCCTGTTCTTATAGGATTCGTTGGTTGATTACCTGTACCATTTAGCGTAATTCCTGTCTGATCTGTAACTAGTGTTCATCCATTTTCCTCAAAGAATAACGTATAGGTTAGTGCTACTGAAATAAGATTCCACTGTGCATACAGTGTAGTATCTCAACTCAAAGGCGTAGAGAAATCAAATGGGTTAGATGCTCCACTCAGATACCATCCACTAAAGGTATATCATACTCTCGTAGGAGATCATGGATCAGTTCATGGCGTATTGTAGACTATTCCTGTCTGATCTAGAATAGGAGTTCATCAGTTTTCTTCAAATGAAAGCGTATAAGTAATAACTGGTATAGTATTCCAATATGCATAAACAATTGTATCACCCGTAATAAGTGTACTAAAATCAAATGGAATAGACGATCAACTCAGATACCATCCACTAAAATAATATCAGGTTTTAATAGGATTAACTGGAACAACTCCTGTTGTATTATAAGCTATACCTGTCTGATCTAGCACATTACTTCCTCCATTTTCTTCAAATGAAAGCGTATAATAATTGATGGTATACTCTCCTGTAAATATCCTATCTCCTGTGATATTACTCAAATCACTCGGATTCCATCAGCTAAATGTATATCCTGTCCTCGTTGGGTTTGCTGGGGCTACCGCTGAGCTTCCATATTGTACTGTTCACGTCTGCAGTACCGTTCCATCGTAGTCGACAAAGGTCACTAGTGCATTACAATTTTTAGTGAAAGTAATACTCTTTGTAAGAGTAGATTGTGAGGTTATTTTTGAAACTGTATTATTTGAAGGATTTGCAACAAATAAATTTCAATAATTATCGAATGCCATTCCAAATGGTCATGATAGTCATGATCCGACAAAAGTAGTTACAACACCTAATGGTGTGATTTTTGAAATTGTATTACTAGTACTATTTGCAACATATATATTATTAAATATATCAATTGCTATTCCACGAGATCCTCAAAATCATGAAGAAAAATTTGATATAACTCATAATCAAGTAATTCTTGATATAATATTATTACCAAAATTTGCTACATATATATTATTATTAGTATCAAAAACCATAAACTCTGGTTTATTTAATCCATTTATAAAAGTCGACCATATTCATCATGTAGTAAGTTGTGAAATTGTATTTCAATTCCGATTTGTAACATACATTCTTCATAAAGAATCATATAACAATCAATGAGGTCATGTAAATCATCATGCAAAAGTTGATACTGTTCATCATATATTTACTTTTGAAATAGTATGACTAAGGTCATTACTTACATAAAGATTTCACCTTATATCAAAAACAATATCAACTGTATGATTAAATCAATTAGCATATGGTATCAGCATTCATCATGACATAGTCACAACAGTATCATTACCATAATTACCAATATATATATTATTATAAGCATTAAATGTGATTCATATAGGCAATGATAATCAAGTCGCAAAAATACTATTAACTGTACTAAACGTACCAGTCGTATAACTATCCAAAGCCGATCCGGTCACAATTACTGTCGTATCTACAGTATAATTTCCATCTGCAAAATTTCATGATAGTGGTATGGCATAGTTTCCACTCCCATCTGCAGTTCACGTAAAACTATATCATGATAAAGTTGCAACTACTGTAGATCATGGTGTCGCTGTTCCTGTGAGAGTTGGTAGCATACACGATACTGCTCCACTGACATTTGAGATAGTCAGATTTACATCTTTTGTATCTGGAGTATATCTTTGTACTCTAAATGTCTCTATTGTTGCTGGAGAAGTTCATCATGCATTTGTTTCTGTTACTGAGATCGTATAGGATCTATTATCTGGAAGTTTCACATCACTTGGTGTAATGCTCCATGTGAGATCTGACTGCACCATACCTGTATACTGTACTCCATAGATAGTCAATGTAATAATATCTCATGATGTACTCCCTGTTCCACTAAAAGTCGGTGTAATGTCCGTAATCGTACTTCATGATCATGGATAGAAGATAGTTGGTGCTGGTGGAGGCAATAATCATACGATAGAAAAAGTAGTAGAGATAGTCAGAAGTGATTGTGATGCATATACTCTATCAATTCTATTATTAGGACGACGTGACACATAAAGATTTCAATCATCTCCAAAAGCCAAAGATGTAGCATTTCAAAGTCATGTTGCAAAAATAGATTTATTTCATGATGGAGTAATCTTATAAATAGTAGATCACAACCAATCAGATACATACATATTATCATTTAAATCAAATACAGCATCAGAGGTAGAAACAAATCATGTTGCAAAAGTAGATTTATTTCATGATGGAGTAATTTTTTTTATTGTTCATCAATACTCTGCAACATATATATTCTCATTATTATCAATAGTGATTCAAAATGAATTAACAAATCCTGTTGCAAAAGTAGATACTACTCATGCAGAAGAGATTTTTTGAATAACATTATTTCATCGTGCTGTCACATACATATTTCACATAGTATCAAACACCATATCTCATAAACCAAAAGATCAAGCATTGGTTGGTGTCGCAAAAAGCGTTGCTGTTCATCAAGTAACAACCTTTGAGATTGATTGTGGTGATGCTGTAGATGAAGACACAAATAGGTTTCACTGACTATCAAATACTAATCCACATCTCGTATGAGCAACCGTCTCAGATAAAGTAGATACAACTCATAATGGAGTAACTTGAGTTATAGTTGAACCAGCACAATCATTACCATTTGTTGTAAATAAGTTTCCTTGAAAATCAAAAGCAAGAAAGTTAGGGAACGATGTCGATGCAAACTGTTGTACTAATCTTGTTACTATTCCAGTATTATATTCATCAAGAGAATCTCATGTAATCATAGCAGTCACCGTAGCTGTATAGACACCAGTTGATAATGTAGCAGGCACTATAGACCAGTTTCCACTTCCATCAGCATATCAGGTATACTGTGTTCATGAAAGAGTTACTGTTACAAAAGCATTTGCCGCTGTGGTACCGCTTAATATAGGAGTTGATGTATAAGTAGTTCAACTTAGATTACTGATAGCAAGACTATGGTCTTTAAGTCATGGAATAGGATAGTTGATAGGTCATGGATAATATCCTGTAGGTGGAGTAGATACCAAACTCACATACAATATACTACTTGTCGGAGTATATGAAACTCTATCACCACTAAGTGGTATAATAGTATCTCACATATCAAATACTTCATCAGTACTTACTATGAGCGAAAGTCATGATGTGGTAATTCATGTAAATATCATTTCTATAAGTGGAGTATCAGTTCATGTTTTTTCAAACTTCCATACTCTTCATAGACGACTATTTATATTTCCATTAAATGATTCTGACAAATTCAGTGTTCAATTATTATCTCATCCAATAATAAAATTTCTATCTGATAATGTAGAAGTATTATCTTGATTGGTAGACGCTAATTGATCAAGGGCTATCGTCAAAACACCTGTATTCACTGACTGTGATTGTTTTTGATACAAACTCGTACTATCATCACGTCATATACCAAATATATTATTCTTGTATCAGCTATTATTACTCGCATTCCATACTACATTTCCACTACCATCTAGATAGTGTTGTCATGTTCAGATTTGTTCTAACGTAAGACCATATTTAAGTGCTAAATATGATTCTACACTACGAATAGAATTACTCTGTGCAGTTTGATTTGACGCTCATTTATAGACAATCAACTCTGCTATTTCTCATTGGAAGGGTTTCAAATTAGCTTCTTGTCCAACAAGATAATCATATCATACCTGATATCCAAAATTAGCAGATTTGGATCACGCTCATATATTATATTCTCTTGGAATACCACTATCATCTCGTTGGCTATTATTCAAAAACTCATATACTCCTATATCAAGACCATTCTTCTTGATAAATGCTCTCGAATTTAACCCATCTCACCATGACAAAGGATGATCATAAACCCAATACGACCAAGCTGGATTTGTTTGATTACTTTGCACAGACATAAGAGTTGGTTTTCCAATGATACTCGTTGTAGTATTCATAGGATGATTAATACCATACCTTGGAATGCTACCATCTACACCCACAGCTCCAGCAAAATATTCAGGATATCCTCAAGCTGTTATATAAAAATCAGGACGAGGACAACTCTGATCATTTGGACATTGTCCATTAATAATCGTATTAATTGGACCACTTGTTCAAGAAGGCTTAATCACAGCAAAGATCTTATGTTCTCATTGAAGAGCAATGTTATCTGGATGGTAATTATTTAATTTTGTTGCATCGAAGAACAACGTAGGATTAAAATTCATACCATTTGTGGTATAGACAAATGAATTTCCTGTACCTTTTTGGAGATCAAATCTACCGTCTTGCCAATAACTATCAGACCATAAACTTCACGTTGATGAAGAGGATAAAGAATCAGCTTTATACCATGCTTGAAAGTCAGTTCATAAAAGCGGGAAGTAAGCACAAACTGATGTACCAAAGGATAGAACAAAACCATACAAGATACCAAAAAATATTTTTTTCATAGAAATAAGAAAATACTGATATAAATTATCAGCATAAGTAAAATCATATGGAAGATAAATTCAAGTCTTTTTAAGTTTTTTAGATTGTATTTATCACAAAATATGATTGTATATAAACAGCAAATTATTATACTAATTTTTTTAGTAAATTTTACCACAACTATGATTCTCTGACTAGCTCCTATGGATGGAGTAACTGACTATAGCTATAGACGTATTGTTCAAGAAATATTTAACCGTTATGGGGAGAAAGAAAAGCATAATCTCTGGAAGCGAACAGAATTTATGTCTGCTGATTGATATATGATCAACCCTTCACGTCTTGTAAAACACCTTATCACTTGCGAAGATGAAAGCAATCTTATCGCTCAGATTTATGGTGGAAATATTGATACCTTACTAAAAACCGCACAAGACATTGAGCAGAAATATCCATTTTTTCAATGAATCGAACTCAATATCTGATGCCCATCTCCTAAGATATTGGCTTGTGGAGCTTGAGCAGGAATGATGAGAAATAAACACAAAACACTCGAATATATCAGAACCCTCAGCGAATGACTTTCACTCCCCTTCTCTATCAAGACCAGAGCTGGACTAAATAATGATGACAAAGACGAACAATTCAAATTCATCCTCGAAGCTGCAAAATATTGTCCTACGATTACTATCCATGGAAGAACCTACAGTCAAGCACACAACGGAGAGGTAGATCGAGATTTTATCTATAGGATCAAACAAGAGCTCGGAGATGCTATCACTATAATCGGGAATGGTGGAATAAACGCTTATGAAGATTATCAGATTCATGAAGGGAAAGTCGATGGTATCATGATCGGTCAGTCTGCTATGCAGAATCCTCGAATTTTCACGCCATACACACCTACAGAACAAGAAAGAATTGATCTCTCACTTCGCCATCTTCTTCTTATGGGAGCATATGAGATCTATATGAACCATACTCGTGCACAGTATCCAGAAGAAAGCGATCAGCTTATGCTCAACAGACAGAATCTTCATCTCAACAAAAAGTATGATCCTGACAGCGATGAGATTAAGGAATTACCACCAATCGATTTTCATGATTATATATTTCCTTTTCCATCCTATGATCAGATAGAGAAGCTTGCTCATATCATCCAAAACACTATAGAACAAGAAAGCAATAGCCTCACTTGGAATTATACTATCTTTCACCTCAATGAATTGCGTTGTGGAATAGAATTTCGTAAATATCTCTTTGGATACATTAAATGATTATCGTATACGAAAGAACTTAAACAAAAAATTATTGCCACTAGTAAATTCTCAGAATTATATAAGCATATAACACATTACAAGAATTAAGAAGACATAGACAACAATCACACTGCTCCTATCATAGCAGCATTATCAGTACAGTAATCAAAAATAAGTGGAGTATAAAACTCTACTTTTTTTCATGTTGTTTGTTCATATTCATGAAGATGTGACTGGATAGTTTCTCTAATCGTGGTATTTGCAGATACTCATCATACAAGCGCTACGGTTCAAATATTTTCTTCTTGCACCAACTGCAATATCCTTCTGGTTAATATTTCTGCTGCTGCTTGCTGAAATTCATAAGCCAGATAAGATATAATTTCTGGAGGTAAAAGGTCTTCTTCACTGAGTCACAATTCTCTTCTATAAGTAGTAATAAAATTATATGCCTGTGATTTCATACCAGAGAAGCTAAAATCATAGGTTCAGTCTAAGAGAATTCTTTTGAATTTTTCTTGCACAAAAGGATAATTTTCTGACAAAAGATCTGCGTCATAGTGTTCTGCTTGACGAGAGATCCAAACACCCCCAGGATAAGGACCTCATAACAATCTTGAAACTTTATCAAACACTTCACCAATTGCATCATCTCTAGTAGAAGCAATTTTTTGTATCTTATATAATCACACAAAACTGTCTATATTGACAGAACTAGTAGTATTTTTTTTGTCTACTTTTGACAATATAGACAAATCACTATGTCATCAACTTACGCTTAAAATAAGGGATTTTTTACTGTCTATATTACGTCTATCTAAAAATCGAGAGAAAATATGTCCATGTAAATGATTGATATATTGATACGGTTTTTTATACCAACAAGACAAAAATAAAGCAGTAGATCTTCCCATAATAAGTGATCCTGGAAGTCCAGGTGTGTGTGTAACAACAATACTATCAACACCATCCATCAAAACATCCATATCATATCATCACGTTACACGATAACATAAATCATATAATACAGGAATAATCTGAACAAGATGTTCTCTACTCGCTAATTCTGGCACCACTCCTCCATATGACTCATGAAGTTCAATCTGATGAAACGCAACCATTGCTTCACAAAAAATACCATCTGCAGTAGATTTCACAATTGCTAAAGAAGTATCATCACAACTTGTTTCTATAGCTAATACTTTCATACAATAAGTCAAGCTCAACAATAAAGGATCTATTTGACTAGATAAGTGGGTTGAGTATAATTATTTCGATGATCAGTACAAGATGGAAAAAAATATTTTTTACACTACTTATTATATGATTCTCTTCATATAGTTGACCTTTTTCTTATGCACAAGAAACTCCTTCCTGTCTAACCTGTGGAAGCATGGCTCCAGAATTACAAGACTATATTATTTTTGCTAATCAGATAGTTGATGCGTTAGATACAAAAACAGATATTATATCAAATGGATTATCTTATAATATATTTGGTCCGTGGCAATGAGGAACATATAATGGGATACTCGTAGATAAAAACCCATCTGGACTCATTCAAAGTATAGTTCTATGAACATTAAAAAATATAGATAGAAGACAATCACAAGTAAGATGAACTATTGAGGTACTCAGTATCTATACTACTGACATTATCAAAGATGGGTCATTATGATTTTTAGTAGCCTCACAACCCTGGCCTATCATGAGAGATTTCCAATATCTTCTTGATATTGATACGATGATTAGTGATAAAATTTATGATCTCGGAACGATGGGGATGCAAGGTAAAACATTGACTGAACAAGAACGTACCACTATCTTAGAGATTCTTAAAAACAATACTGGAGAAGGAAAAATATTTTCTTCAGAACCCAATCTTAGTCCTTCAATCACTTCTACTGACATACTACGTCTCCTGCTGCGTATCAACAATAGAAACAAAAAAACACTGACTCTCTCTACTACAAAAATAGACAACACTGTAACTGCAAATAACTCAACACTCACTCTGTCAAAAAAACACTTTGAAAATATGGTACAAAAATATAAGTGTGTTAGAATAGGATCAAAAGCAAAATCTTGTTGATGAAGTCGAGAAGATTTCAAAAAAAGCATCGACAACATCACTAAATCATTTATAGAAACAGGACCAAAACAATCATGGAACAAAATCAATACAGCCTATAAAAGACTCATAACAAGGGGTAAAATTATTATGGGGTCAGAAAATATCAACAAAAAAGAATTAGAAGAATATATGGTAAAAGAACATGAGCTGATAACCTCTCGGTGAGATGGTCAGACACTTACAAAAAGAACATGACGATGAATAATAACATGAGCGCTATCATCAAACATACCAAGAATGGTATGAAATATATGGTCAGAAGTAATGAAAGAAGGTAAAGAACTATCTACATTACGAAAAAGCTCTCAGGAAAACATTACATCAGAATCAAACAATAACTTTTCCAACAAAGAAAAAAAAATAATTGAAACAGCAACATCAACTCCTCAATTGATAATAACCAATAGTATGGTTTGAGTCATTGAATCACATCACACCATGAAAACACAGCAACTAAATGTATCAACACAAGACAGCCAAGAAACACTAGCCAAAATAACCTATCGTATTCGTGTCATCAACAACATTCTCTCTACAACGATTAAAGAAGATCTTACTCGTACCTGTAATCTTCAATGTAGTAATTTATGATGAATCTGCTGATAATACTTTATATTCTATGATATCATGAAATCTAATTTTATAATATACAGTATCAAATTTTATAGCGTTTTATTTTTTATAAGTATTTTTTTTACACAGTCACACGCACAATATACCTATCCTCTGAACCAGACAGATCAATACATTAAACTTATGACGGATGATATCGATAAAACATTTATATGATATAAAGAAAGTGATAAAAATCCTTATACTATTATGCAAAGATTATGTACCAATCTTATGGATGAAAAATTAGGTACTGTAACATTCTGAACAACGGAAACAGAACAATCGACCTATAAAGCAAAAGAATCTCTCTTTGTAACCATTATATGTAATTCACTCCTTGCTAAGGATGATAATAAAAATGCCAAACAAAATGACAAAGACTTACCACTCAACACCATACTCAAACACCATAATATTTGGTCATTGTGAATAGCGTGTCTTAACAATTCAAACAATACAACAAACTTATCAAATCCTAATTGTGAAAATCGAACAAAAGCTTCACATGCAACAGACTATCCTTTCATCTTTTATAATGTTTCAAGTATCATATATAATGACATTATAAATCTCATGATGGCACGTATCTATTGAGCTATTGATGTCAATGAAGAAGTCAATAATCTTGCTAATGCTTATACCATCAATTATTTCAATACTATAGGATATCTACCAGAAGCAAAATCATACCCTCAAATGTATAAAAAACTTACCGAATACATAAAATTATGAAAAAATATGCAACAATCACTTCGTTTGATTGATATAAAAAAAATAGATGAACAAACAGCTACAAATCTAAACCAATGGTCTGTATTTTTACAATACAATCCATATAACACTGCATGAGCTCAAAGTACAATTGATACCTTACCTACTTACCAATGAGTAAGTATAGATATTATGTATAATGAATTATTCTTTTATACCTTATTTATCAAAATATATGATAGCTATCTAGAAAGATGGTGGCAAAACAAAGAGAATATACCTAAATCACTACAAAGCCAAGACAATATCGCTACTATTATATTACATCAAAGAACAAAAATAGCACAACAGCAACAGAATTTACAAAAAGCAGTAGAACAAAGTATAAGACAAGTTAACAATACAATATCAACATTTCCTATACATATAGGGTTGCTGATGTATCAAGAAGATCTTTTAAAAATGAGAAATAATCTTACAAAGATTTATCTTCCTATTCATCAACTCCATTATAAACTAGAAAATGTACAAAGCAAAGATTAATATTTTATTTTAGAATATATATGAATTACCTACGTAATAGTATTCTCATAACCATATTCAGCTTGCTATCTTTATCATATAGTAAAGGATTTTTAAGTATAGATACTGTTGTTCAAAGACTTTCACAAATCAGCACCTCTCAATCAATAGAATCATCAGGAATTCAACAATCAGGAAAAGATATATTTCTGACTACGTTATGAAATTTTAGTTCAGCAGACAGTAGCGCTATGCTACAAAGCATATCTAGTATCACGAAAGGATTACAGATATCAAATCCTAGCGCTTGTACAGAACTCAAAAATAATCATATTGTCACTATTTTATTAAGATCTCCTGCCTTTATACAAGACCTTTACAATTATAGTAATATTGCTCTTAATCAGGAGATACCGCAAGATTGAGATATCAAACAAGCATGTGAACACGTTCTACACTGTATTTGAACATTAGAAAAAAATCAAACCATTACTGACACAACAAGAGAAACAAGGAGATGCGAAACAATCGTACTAAACGCATATATATCTCATAAAACATTAGAATCAAATTTTTCTTCCCTTCCCTTAGCAAACAATAATGACAACATCTATATGGACAATGTAAAAGATAATGGTCTATTTGACATCATGATAGATATAAAAAACATAGAAAGCCTTCTCTTTGATCCATGAAACAAATGACCTGAACTTCCTCAAATGATTTACTATTCATTACCCAAAACCATACAACCGAGCAATTCTAACAATAGCAATTCTAATATCCCATGAACAATAGGATGAGGAAATCCATTCTATTCAACAGTAAACAACAGCTGAACAAATACACAAGGTAATACTGCAGGAACAGCAACAAATAACCCTGCCATAATATCATGATCTTCACTAGGATCTGTAATAGATACGTTTGTAAGTTCAAACACATCAGCCAATATATCCAGTCAAGCTCTCGGAAATTCATCTACAATAATTTCTCAAGCAGTATGTCTCGTAGATTCAAATAACAATGATTATCTTAGCTGAATATGAGGAAATAATAATTGATGGTTATGAACAGGATTGTGAAATACAACCACTATCATTGATGAATTTACAAACCTGCAAAATGATTTAATCAATGCGATGAGTTGATATATCTATACACCTTGATATAATTGAAATTGAAATAACCCTTATATCTGAGGGAATTTCATACAAACAACCTGAGCAGTTCCTTCCACAACTCCTGCTTGTGCTGCAAGTTGTTCTACTACAGAATGAACAGAAAAATTAATTTGTGAAGGAAAGTGTTGTATGAATAGCTGTAATCAAATAAGTAATCTTTCTGACAGAGCTATATGTTTATCCCAATGTTTATGCTGAGAAGCGAGTGTCGCGAATGATATGTTAAGAATAAAAATATGTAGAGTTCCTGCGCAACCATCACGTGTTATTGCTTGAAAAAAAATTACATCTATTGAACAAGCAATAGATGAAATTAATCAAATCTTTCTAAAATTAAAACAAAATGGAGCTCTCACGAAAAGAACAAAAACACAAGAATTTTTAGATTCTAGTTTTAGTAGTATTAAATTTCACAAGATTCTCGCATTTGATATATTTGTAGCTATAAAACCTATCTATGATAGACTTCAATCACGTGAAGTAGAAAAACAAGCAAAAGATAATGCAACAACATTAGCAATACTTAATAATACAAATTGAAAATTATCTCAGTGAGCAGATAAAAATAAATACTCCATCTCTGGAATATATTGATCCAATGATGAAGAGATAATAAAAAATTGTGAACTTATACAATGAGGAAAATATAATGCTATTAACAAAAAATGTGAATGATGAGTAAGTAACACAACAGCACTCTTACTACTAGCTAATACTAATGCCAACAATTCAAGAAATGATGCACTATGATTATTTCTTAGCGAACAATATACTTTTTGGGAAGAAATCTATAATCAATTCAGTGAAATACAAGTCACAGTGAAGAATCTAAGAGAAAAAGCAGAACAAGCACAATAATGATTATACTCTTCCATGGATAATATCTTCTCTCAAATCAGAGACTTTTTCATGCAAGAAAAAAATATTATGAAGAGAGAGAATAGAACCTCACAAGGCTTCCTTTTCTCTAAGGAGATGATGAATATATGCTTTTGTATATGTTCTAGAAAGATTATTTTTTGCTTCTGCCCATAAAGGAGTATGATCATTACGGAAACGAGTGTTGCTCAAATGAACATATCCATCATTGGTATATGCCATACCGTGTCTTCCCAATCTCGTTGGCATAACACAATCAAACATATCAAATCAAGAAAGAATTGCATAACGAATAGTTTCCCAATCACCTATCCCCATAAGATATCTAGGCACATGAGTTGGCAATCTTTCTCCACAGAATTTTGTAATACTCTGCACTTGCTCACGAGATTCACCTACACTTACTCATCCAACAGCAATACCATCCATAGCAAAAGGCATTAAAAAATCGAGAGATTCCTGACGAAGATCAAAATTTGTTCATCATTGTACGATAGGGAAAAGTACTCAACGTATATCTTGAGATTTCTGGTTATAATACTCAAACTGTCTTTTTGCCCAACGGTGTGTCATATCCATATGTTTTTTATAGGTACGATCATCTGATCATCCTGGTGAACACACATCCAGCATCATCATAATATCAGATCATAGTTTTGATTGAATGTCTACGCAAGATTCCGGAGACATAAAATGAGTAGAACCATCAATAGGTGATTTAAACTTTATTCCATCCTCTTTTATGGAGACCATAGGTCATTTTTTATTCATCGCTCCAGTTCAAGATTTATTGAGTCATAACGAAAATACTTGGAAACCTCCACTGTCAGTCAGTACTAATCCGGGCCAGTTCATCATTTTTTGTACTCATCATGCTTGATATACAAGATCTTCTCAAGGACGAAGATAAAGATGAAATGTATTTGCTAACATCAAATTCATAGTTTCTAATTCTCAAAGATAATCAGGATTACGAATCATATCCAAAAATAGACCTTTAATAGTTGCTTTTGTTCAAACTGGCATGAAAACAGGCGTTTTTACCTCTACACCATTTAGAGAGATTACTCCTGCCCTTGCTTGTCAAGATTGAGCCTGAATAGTATACTGTAATTTGGAAGATGTCATGATCATTATAGTAATTTAAATATCTTACAATTTGCATTTTTTTTAATTTTTATTAGAATAGTAATTATAAAGAAATACTTTACTAAAACAAGCAGTGTTATGATATTAGAAACGATAAAAGAAAAAATTGCAGAACAATACTCACTTGATGGACAACAATGAATTTTTTTGAGTTGCTTCGATAGTCACAATACTTTACTCTCTTCACATGGCGTCCTCGTCACGAATAAATCCCTATGAACAGTTATTGATATGATTTATCATGGAATACTCCAAACACATAGCAATGAAATAAAGCGCATTATTGTAGATATTGTCACTGAGATTAATGAACTCAATACTATGGATCAAATCAATAATATTGATATTACTACTACATGACTATGTATTAGTACCATTGATTATTCTAAAAGTTGAGTAATAGCGCCATGAACTCAAGGCATATCATCATTAGCTCAAATGCTTCAAATTATAAAAGAAAAAAACCATATCGAAGGTAATGTGATTATCCATTCATTTCATACAGAAAAAATTGAGATAGTACTATAAAATCTTTTTATCGTATATATTATATGCATGTCAGCAGAACTCTCACAAGTATTGATAAAACCAGAATCCAGTAAACAAGTGAAATACAATCTTATCACCACTATTAGTGATGATATGAATACATGATATACTTCATTAAAAAATACTATAGCTGGAGGAGGAAATAAAAATGAAAGCAAGTGACATAAAGATATACTTGTCAACAAACAAATAACGACTGAGTGAGAAAAACGACAACAAGAACGAATGAATAAAAGAAAATAATGAAAGAAACAATACAATTAAAATACTACCGTAAATGAGCTCAACGAATTTTCTTGGTCTAATGATTTTTTAGCATTCATTTGAACAGTATAATTTCATACTCTAGAAGTTCAATCAATATAAAAGAAAGGTTGAGTTAATGCACTATCAGACTCTAACTTATATTCAAGATAAGGGTAAAAATTATTATTTCTACTAATAAGTTTTTTTCAAAGAGAAATTTGAAAATAAGGGGAACTTATAACAGAAAAAAGCTCAGAAAAAAGATACTGATGAAGTCAAACCTCATCAAACAAAAGAGAACTTCAAATCATAAGATGTCATGTCAATTCAGATCAACGAAACTGCAATAAAGGATTAATATTACTAGAAAAATCTATCGATTCTGAAGATCATTCTGTTATCATATTAATATCACTTTCTCTAATCGATTCATCTTCACCAAAAACAACCAACTCCGCATCTCATGTCAATCTACCAATTAAATTTCTAGGCAAAATAGAAACATTATATACTTCTCATAGATAATCAAATCAACCATTCAATCACCAAGATACAAGAACATCATTCGCTATTCCATCTCCATCCACATCACACTCTCCTCAATTATCACAAAGCAATACATCAGTTGAGCTTACTCATCATTGATCCATAAATGTTTGTACAATAGCACTAGGAAGTTTAAGATGTAGTCTAATATTATTCATAGATAAATTTACTCTACTCTCTATACTGTCTTTTTGATAGGCATTTTTTTGTGGAGTTCCATCATACCATAATGGTATAGTTTGGGTTCTCCCATAGGATAAAACATTATAATCATTCGATCAAGTTGTAAGATTATACACTTTTGAATTTCATTTTCATCATATTGGCAAAACACCATCCTGACTTCTTGATTGTATTCTCCACATCAAGTCAGTTTTATTGTCAAAATATCCAAAATCTTGATTGTAAGATACATCAGATTGTACATCTGCACTCATTGATCTAATCCATCAACCCGTTCATTCAAATCATGCCTCTTGTTGTCTTAAGACTAATAAAGATCTTTCTATTGCTGTATTAGCTCCATAATAAGCCATATTATAATCTTTAATATCTCTCAATAAAGAAAAATAAGGCAAAAAACTAGAATACAAAGCTAATGCAATAGACAGTCCTATGATTCATAATATGAGAACAAAAATAATAATCATACAATAATCTTACATTAAATTAAAAGACTCTATATACAAAATAATAACAATACATAAGAGAGATAGCACTCACTGAACCATCCAGAACTTCATCACGACAGTATATTCTTTCATACCATAGTATTCACATAAATGATGAAATGGAGCTATAGGAAAGATTTTCTTTTTACAATACTTTTTCCATATAATCTGGAGAAAACTAGAGAGCAACTCAAGAATAAAAATACCAAATAAAATTATAAAAGGAATAAATATTCATTCTCTCATATTTAACAATAAAATCAATGATGAAAGCAATCATCATAAGGCAAATGCTCAACTATCTCACATAAATATCTTTGCAGGATTAATATTATATCGCAAAAACGCAACTAAAACTGCTACAACAATTACGATCAAAGAAGTAGCGATATATGTTTGATTTAAAAACGTAACTAACGCAAGTGATGATAAAACCATCGACATCATACCTCATGCAAGCCCATCTAATCCATCAGTGATATTAATAGCATGCGTTACAAAAAGAACAAAGGTAAAACTAAAAGGAATAAACCATATTCAAAGATCAATCTTCATCCCTGGTCGCAATAACAACCAATCTACATGTAATTGTCCATAAAACCAATACGTAATAAATGCTGCAAAAAACACCATACCAAACATTTTAGATCGAGCACTCAATCCCTTCACTTTACCGTGTCCTTTAATATTAAGTATATCATCAACAAGACCAATACATCACATTGAAAAAAACCCAAAAAGAAGAATATATGTCTCTTGTCTATTGAGCAATGTATTATTAATCCACTCAAAATGATATGGTATATATGACAACGCTACCATAAATGCGACCACAATCAAAAAGAATCATCATCACATAGTTGGTGTACCTTGTTTATGCTGATGCATAGTATGAAAAATTGTTGCTTCTGACCCCGTCACATCAGCATCACGAATTGTTTTTCCTGCTTTGTAATATTGTAAAACACGAATATAAAAAGGATAAATCACAACAGACAATACAAACGTTAATAAACCATAAATAATAATCGTATTTACTTTAAGCAACAATTCTTCAGCCATTAAATGAATAATATATATTAAAATAAGAAAGAGTATAGATATATCATATAAAGAATAACATTTTTTTTCAAAAAAAATACGATTTAATTATAATATAACTATAAGTTTTTACAAGTTAAAATACTATAAATGAATCTATACAAACTCATAATTTTATGAATTTATAGTGTTATTCTTCTCTTCAATGGGTATATGAATGCCCAAAA
This sequence comes from candidate division SR1 bacterium Aalborg_AAW-1, assembly GCA_001007975.1. Lineage (GTDB taxonomy): Bacteria > Patescibacteriota > Gracilibacteria > Absconditabacterales > Absconditicoccaceae > Aalborg-AAW-1. The sequence goes on from CP011268.1 coordinate 266,444, forward strand.
CACATCAACAAAGTGGACGAATAACCCAATATATATAGTTGATCAATTTGGACAGGATGTAAATGAAGATACAAGAATTCAAGATACAGCATTCAATGATATTAATCCCAATCAAGGACAATATCCATCAGAGTATAGAATTGCAAACGCTTTTGATTCTATCAGAATTCAAATTGCTCCATATTTACAACGGATTATGTATATTGGTCTATCGTTAGCAGTTATAGGAATTATCTATAATGGTTTCCTCATGGTCACAAAACCAGTATGATCTGATTGAGATACATGAAAAGTAAAAGAAAGACTCATAAAAATAATAACATGAGTATTCTTACTCACATGATTTTATGTAATAATTCAAGTCATTCTGGCAATAATTGACTATATTATTACTTCATAAAAAATGATCAATAAGTTTTATAAATCCTATTTACAAGAACCTTTTATTTTAGATTGAAAGTGATCATGAAATTTCTGAAAAAGACACTCATAGTAATGATAGCATTCATTATCAGTCAGGCAGTATATTTTTGAATATGATGATGAGAAGTGTATGCCAATCCACCAAGTTTTGAAGTAGATTATAAATCATATCTCATGGGCGAAAAAGGCAGCAACAAAAGTGAAACACTACGAGACATGTCCAAAATAGGTATTGATAAAAACAAAAGCTTAAAAGATAATATTAAAAATATTTTCTATCCTGATGTGGATGGCCAAGGTGGTAGATTATGGGATATTATTAAAGTACTATGACTTATTGTCTTCATAGTTATGATTGTCGTACAATGATTTAAATATGTTATGAGTGCTGATGTAGAAAACAAAGCAAAAGATTTGCATAGAAATTTTATGTATATTTTCTTGGGATGACTTATTTTCTTTTCATCTACATGGATTTTATGAATCGGTTTACACATCTGATGAGATGGTTGATCTGCAGAATTAATGAATAAAATTGATCAATCGCTTATGTTTCAAATCTTTTCTTGACTAAGAGCATTAGCATTTTTTATTGCGATTATATTATTGATTTTCACATGATGGAAAATTATGGTTGCAATGGATCAAGAAGATAAATTTAAAGCTTGAACACAAGGAATATTCAATATTATTATTCCACTTATTATTATTAAAATAATAGATTATATTTATTATATAGCTCAATCACCAGATCTTAAATCGAAAGCAACTATACTGATAATAGAAGTCAGTAAAGCATTAGGGTATATTCTGTGATGATTTTTCACACTCATGATTATTTACTATGGATTCAGATTAATGTTTGGTGGAAGTGATGATCATCTAAAAAAAGTCAAAAACATCATAGTGTGAGTATTTTTAGGATCTTTAGTAATCTTTATTTTCTTCTTAATTATCTATCAAATTGCACAAGAATTTGTAGGATAAAAAAGAACTGTGCTTGCAATTTAATCCCCTTTCGCCTAGAATGAAAAGATATATTTTTGATTCATTTCTAGATAGTGATGACAGTAAAAAAACAACAAATACAGAAACCTTCATGAGAAAATCTTTCAGACGTGATTGTTCTTAAATGAGTAAATACTCACAATCTTAACAATATTGATGTAACAATACCAAAAAACAATATCATCACGATCACGTGAGTATCTGGATCAGGAAAATCCTCGCTTGCTTTTCACACCATCTATAAGGAAGGTCAATTTCGTTATATTGAATCTCTTTCGTCCTATTTAAGACAATTTTTCCAATTAGGATCAAGACCAGATATTGAATATAGCTCTGGACTATCTCCTGCTATTGCTATCGAACAGAACAAACAATCAGGGAATAGTAGATCTTCTGTTGGTACATTAACAGAAATCGATGATTATCTTAGACTTCTTTTTTCAAAAGTTGGATCGCTCTACTCATATGGTTCATGAAAGCCTATCAAAACACAAAATGTAGAAACTATTGTCAACAATATTAAAAACAATTATTCTGACAAAAAAGTGTTTTTGTTACATGAGTTGGTTGTTTGTGATGAGAAAAAAGAGCTTGAAACATTTACAAGAAAAAATAGAAATAGAGTTGAAAAAGAAAAAGGATTTGTAAGATACCTGATTGTACCAAAAGGTGAAAAATGAGAACCAGTAGAATATTTTTATCTTGAAGAGCCTAATCTTCCAACAGATTTTTTTCCAGTTGCTGTGTATGGTATCTATGATCGTGTAACGGTAGAAGAAGCAAAAATTGGGAGACTAAAAGAAGATATTATCAAAATTTTGGCAGAACAAAAAAAATTTGGAATCTGGGTAGAAGATGAACATAAACTTGAATGGTTTACAGATAAAAATTATGATCCTGAATATAATATATCCTACCCAGAATTTACTTCTAGACATTTTTCTCCAAATCGTATTGAATGAGCATGTCCTCATTGTAGCGGATTAGGTGAAATTCTCCAAGTTGATATAGAAAAGATTATTGATCCACAAAGTACCTATATGAGAGCCATACTCCCATGGAGAGACAGTAACTATGGACAAAATATATTAGAAAGATTAGCTCAAAAGTACTCTATAGATCAAGCAGCGATATGGCACGAACTTCCAGAACGATTTCGTCATGTAGTACTTCATGGTGATCAGGAACTTTTAAGGGTAAAAAATGGTGAAAAAAACGCCAATATTAGTTATGAAGGTATTGACCCAATCATTAAAGATCAATTTCAAAAAGGTATGCTAACAGTAGACTTCCAAGCGATGCTTGGTATGGAACATTGTCCTGAATGCCAAGGCGCTAAACTTCGTAAAGAATCTCTTCATGTATTTATAACACTCCCAACATGAAGCTTGTCAGAAGATTTACTTTTTCATCTTAATACTCATAAATTTTATGAACAAAAAGTTGATGATTATCCTGATAATAGAATAAAAATTAATATTGCTCAACTGCAACATCTTTCACTTAATGAAATCATTACTGTCCTTGAAGTCTTTGAAGAACACTCTCTTGAAGATGAACAACTGATTGATAGAATTCTTCATCCACTGATGGATAGGGCAAGAACTATTGGTGAACTTGGATTAGGGTATCTTTCTCTTCACAGACAGGTAGGAACATTATCATGATGAGAAATACAAAGACTCAGACTAACTAAACAACTGGGAAACAAACTCACTGGCATTATTTATGTGTTGGATGAACCAACTATAGGACTCAATACTAAAGAAATTGTCAAAGTGATTGATGCCATAAAAGGTCTCAAAACTATGGGAAATACTATCATCGTTGTAGAACACAATGAAGAATTCATCAAAAATTCAGATTGGGTTGTGGAAATTTGACCTGGAGCAGGAGATTTTGGTGGTAATGTTGTATTCAACTGATCATATGAAGATTTTATTCAACAGCAATCTCTAACTTCCGATTATATAACAGGTAAAAGAAAGGTTCATATTGATTTTGAACACAAAGTAAGTTCACAACACATTACGATCAAAAAAGCTCACAAATACAATCTTCAAAATATTGATGTACAACTTCCTCTTTGATGATTTTCAATTATTACATGATGATCGTGAGCAGGTAAAACAACTCTTATGTACACTACTCTTTTTAGGTTTTTAGAAGAAAAACAAAAATTTATCCAATCATATATTAGACTTCATCTTCTCAAAAAAGGACTTTCTTGGCAAGAAATCATATCTGCACCAGTAATGAAAAAAGACGAATATGCACATTATGAGAAACTTGCTCTTCAGGAATTTTATAATGACATAGGTGTAGATATTATTCAAGGATATGAACATATTGATAATACACTCTATATCGATCAATCCAGCATTGGAAAAACACCAAGAAGTTGTCCAGCCACTTTTGTAGGTATTTTTGATGATATGAGAACACTCTTTGCAGGGACTAATGAAGCGAAATACCTTGGATTTAATTCAGGACATTTTTCATTCAATAGTAGTAAAGGGGCTTGTCCAGAATGTAAGGGATATGGATATAAAAAAATAGAATTACAATTTCTTCCTGACACCTATATTCACTGTGAATTATGTAATGGAACCAGATATAAACCAGAGATTAATCAAATCACACGAAGAGGAAAATCTATATCTCAAGTACTTGATCTGTATATAAAAGATGCTTATGAATTTTTCTCAGATATTTGACATATTCACGAACCTCTCAAGATGATGATGGAAATAGGTTTAGGTTATCTTAAACTATGACAACCAGCTCAAATGTTATCAGGATGAGAATCTCAAAGACTAAAGCTTATTAAACATTTTCTCAAATCATATAAAGGACATACTGTATATTTCTTAGATGAGCCTACCGTAGGTCTTCATCCACACGACATTGAGAAACTTCTCCTTGTCTTAAAAAAATTCCTCGATAAGGGTGATACTATTCTTATGATCGAACATGATGAAGATTTATTGCAATTTGCTGACAAAGTTATCACTCTCGACAATGGAGCTCTTATAAATTCAAGTAATAAGAAAAATAAATAAATATTCAGTATAAACAGCATAACAACTTTATAAATCTTATAACTTTATAAATCTTATGAATATTACACATTCTCTTCAATCTAAAATCACATTAGCACTCAAGATCTTCTTGATAGGAATGGTTCGACAGTTTTTAGCTCACACCATACTCACCTACGGTCTGAAAATTCCTTCTTTTTTCTCTTTTATCTGGGTATGGAAAGAACTCATTATTGCTGCGGTTGGGATAATTATCGCACTATTTTTTGTAAAAAATGGTGAATATAGAAAAAAAGTATTATCACATAAACGATCAATAGCTATTGTGACAACTATTATAATATCTCTTATCATCAGTCTCAGTAATTCCATTGTTATACATGGACAAAGTATAATCGATTTCGCCGTATCAGCAAAATTCAACTATATTCCACTTATTATTTTCATTGTATGATTATGAGCAAGCTATATTATTAGCGAAGAACACAATAAATCTCTTATCAGTACGGCTCTCACTACAATAAAATGGGTACTTATTTTTTCACTCTTGCGATATGGAATACTTCATACTATACCCAATGTTCTTGATCGAATAGGATTTTCTCAACCAGGTATGAGCATAGAACGAACAGTAGGAACTCCACCGCCATCACTTTGGCTCACAGAATTTTATAGTGGGTATGTTCGTAATCAGTGACCCTTTGGCTGACCTCTTAGCTTAGGATTTTATTTAGCAGCTATGCGACCACTCTTTTATGGATTAGTATTATACAAAAAGAATTTTTCTGACATACGAGGTTGGTGGTTGCTGTATATTGGAATTGTGATATCTACCTATTCAAGAGCAGCTCGAGGTATATTTCTTATCTCTTCAGTACTTATTGCTCTGATTGTTTATAGAAAATATACTAAATATATTATTGCTTTAGGAGTTACCGTATTTATTGCAGTATGAATATATATTGCCTGATGAGGACAAAGTGAATTATTTCTCAGAACACGATCTGACAAAGGACATATAGAATACTTTTTTCAATGACTTGATCTTGTTAAACAACATCGATTACGATGACTATGAGCCGCATCTGTTGGACCAGCATCAAACCATATTGAATGAGTAGAAAAAGTTTTCAATCCAGAAAATCAATATATGCAAATTTGGCTAGAATATGGATTGTTTTGAGTTCTTAGTCGAGTACTCTCATATTTGAGCATCCTTTTCAATCCATTCAAAAAATGGCTTTCATTACGAACAAGTAGAAGGGCACAATCAGTATCAGGTGAAACTATCACCTATATTGGAATAAGCATATCTATTATTGCTCTCTCTGTTGCTGGGATGGTTTTACATCCATTTGTTGATTCTAGTAGTATATATCCATTTATGCTTATAGCAGGAATAGTGTATGGATATTATCACCAATATGGAAAACATAAAACAATAGCAGATAAAAAACTTACAAAAAAAGAAATTAAACAGACACAAAAACAGCAAGACGCAACCACAACATCACAACATACAAGATATGAAATAAAGACAAACAACAACTGAAAAAAATCGATATCAAGATATATTCCTTATGTCTGGACTATAGTATTGAGCATATTCTTTGTATTGCAAACATATGTCACATTTTGAGTTCATCTTATTGATAATACAATTATATTAAGTACGACAAGAGATCTATTTTTTTCTTTATATATTATAATAAGTATCATAGTATGATGGAAATATCTCCTGAAATTCATAACAACGTATTGGAAAATTATTATACCTATTATAATACTTATTAGTATTAATATATGATATCTCGTCATAGGTAATATCAATACACTATCAGTCATTGCTTGAATAAAATATGATATATTTCAATTTATCATTATAGGATGATGATTGTGGCTATGATATTTAGCCTACATTTTTAAAAAATGAAAAAACATATACACATATATAAATCGATTTCTTAAACGATCATTAGTAATACTTTGTATTGGTGTGCTATGGCAAATAGGGAAAAATATATCTCCTGACATATTTTTATCATATTTATGATATAGCAGTCCTAGTGATTTTGTACCATATAGCAAACCTCCCATTTATTATATAACAGGAGCAGGTTGAATTGAAAGACTCAGTTGATTATTTGTATGACCAAATACATTAGGTTTTTTTCTTATTCTTATGACAAGTGTATTATATTTTTACAGCAAAAATAAGGTTTGAAAAAAATATATAATATCATGAACTATATTATATTTTCTTTTATCACTCTCAACACTCTCAAGATGAGCTATCATAGGAATTTCACTACAAATTCTTCTTCTTATCATATATGAAGGATATCTATTATGAAACAAAACATTACAATCAACAACATCATTATATAAGAAAAAACTCTCTCTCATTATCACAACACTCATCTTGTCAGGAATAGCCCTTTTTATTATTAATATGCGAAAAACTGATTCAAATACAGAGCGTAATAAATCATGAGAAACAATCTATACGATAGTATATGAAAATGGCATACCGTTCTTATGATATGGTCCATGATATGTATGACCAGCAAGACACTATAGCAAAGACTATCAGGACAATAAAAAAAATGATTATGCAATGTTAGAAAATATTTATCTACAAACACTTATTAATCAATGACGAATTGGAATAAGTATATTTGCAATAATATTTATTCAACTGCTTATGATACATAATACTATTAGGAAAAAGATAGATACTCTCTCCAAACCAAATGATTATATACTAGCACAGATTGCACAATATATGGGAATAGGTATATTATGACTATTAAGCATATGATTATTTTTGCATATTTTTATAGATAGCATGGTCAACTACTTATTTTTTCTACCATATAGTATAATAATAGGATACCTCTATTGAATTTTTTCTACAAAAATACATCCATCTATGAATTAAAATTTGTCAATTTAAAAAACACACTGTAGCTTGAATGTTGATGTATAAAGTATATCATAAGGTGTTATTGATATAACTCTTTTATTATCTTAAAGAATAATTATTATTATGTCTACAGCACAAAATCCTAATTGTAGTAAAACTGATAAATGCATGCACATCAGTATTATTGTATTGTTACTAGTAGCAATTGCTTCTTCTATTTGGTCTGGTTTACAAGTCACAAAAATGGAAACACTTAAAGTAGGAGGAAAAGAAAATTTTGAAAAATTACAAACTATTATGAAAAGTGAAGAGTACAAAGCACAATATGCTCAAAGTCTAGATCTTATGCTTCAACAACTTAATGGTAGTATGCCAGAAGATACATATACACCAGATGAAATGGAAGTTACTGATGAAACAATTACAGATGAAGTAATGACTGGTACTACAGGCGGTAATGAAACTCTTGACATTGTTGTTAACCCATCTACAGGTAGCTCTACACAAACAACTCCATCCCTTGTAGATTCTAACGAAACTGTAGGTGAATAATTTATAAAAACAATAATTCCTATTAGTCATACTACTTTTTTATCATTCTCTCTATCCACATCATGTTCAAAAAAAATGATTATAATCATGAAAAACTCACAATTGCTGTAATTTTTTCAGTAATAGCAGCTGCTTTTTCAGTAGCAGGATTCTTCTTTAACAATACTGAAGAGCAAGTATTGAAAGCACTCAATACTATGGAAGCATATAAAGTAGGATGACAAGCTAATCGAGAAAAGTTAAAAAAACTTTATTCTGATCCAAATTTTGCCACTACACAAGGACAAGGTATTGACCAAGCTCTTGAATCAATGGGAGGAGCAGCAGCTAATAATAATGCGGCAGATAATAATAATGGTGCTGACACTACCGCTACAACATCAAAAACTCTCTCTCCTGAACAAATTGCTAGTGTTCTTGATAACAAACCGCTACAAGGAAATAAAGATTCTGATATCGTTCTTGTAGAGTATACAGATTTTGAATGTCCATTCTGTCAAACACATTTTACTAATGGAACGGTTGCAAGTATCATTTCTTCTGAAAAAATTGCTACTACTACTAAGCAATTTCCACTTAGCTTCCATCCATTAGCACAAAAATCAGCAGAAGGAAGTTTATGTGTACTAGAACTTGGATGAGAAGAAGCATTCTTTGAATATATTGATAAAGTATTTACATCAAAAGATCCATCAGTAGCTAATATTACTGCAATTGCTAAAGAAATTGGTGTAAAAGATACTGAATTTACAGAATGTCTCAATTCTAACAAAACTGCTGCACAAGTCGCTGCTGACATGAAGGAAGGACAATCATTGTTTGGAGTGAATGGTACTCCTGGTAATGTACTTATCAATAAAAAAACAGGTAAATATGTTGTTGTTTCTGGTGCTCAACCACTTACAGCATTTCAATCTGCTATTGCCCAGATCAAGTAATTATTCTCATAAATATAATTATATAAAAAAATCCCTGAATTGGGATTTTTTTTATTGATATTTTTTGCAAATAGAAAGTACTCTAGTATACTAGACTCTATGAAACATTTCTCTCTGTGTTATAACATTATTCGTTTTACTGCTCTCGTTCTATTATATATAGGAATATGAAGCAGTTTTTCGACGTTTGCACAAACAGTAGTTGAAATAAGTGATTTTGAAATAAAGGCAAAGCAAGCCTGAATTAATTTAGAATATCTTAAGACACAAAGTAGTATATCTCGTTATGATATTGCAAAACTTCTTAATACAGTTGAATGTACTGATTGTATCGTTCCAGCAAGAACAATTACATCCTATTATTACTCCTGATTTTGGGAAGATTTCATAGTACAACCATGAAAAGATTTTCGTGATATTTTTTACAAAGAAGCTATCTATAATTGAGAAAGTTATTATTATTGTGTAGCGACAGTCGCTGATAATAAGTATATGTATTGATATCCTAAAATCATTTCTCCTACTTGTCCATGAAATTTTTGTTGAGCAAAAAGCATGACAAAATGAGAGTTTGCACAGATTCTAATAAATATACTAACAAAATACATAGCAAATAACTATACAACTAATCGATCTAACATAAAAAAACGACTATGAGAAAATAATAGCAATAACTATATTGCAAATACATTCAATGGAGAGGATACAACACTCATAGACAAGAAAATATCTGAATGTTCAGATCCAACAAAATGTTCTGTCTGACCAGATTATTTTCGTACCTATCTCAAATATTGTATGTATGATCTTGAAGGATGTAATATGAAAACAAGGTGATGGATAACGGAATGATATTGGCCTATTGCAGAGTTGAATATTCTCTATCAAGAATGAATTTTAGAAGAATCTAATGGCTTTATTAATACAATTCATGATCCAATTGATGGATATACAGCGATAACAACATTATCTAAGATATTTCCTAAGGTATCTTGTACTTTTAACGGAGATTATGATTGTGATGGAATCAATAACAATCTAGACAATTGTCCTTATGATTATAACCCATCAAAAAAAGATACTGATAATAATAACATGGGCGATGTATGTGATGATGATATTGATGGTGATGGTATTAAAAACCCTATTGGTGCAGTAGATGAATCTGGGAATATTAATATTGCAAGCTACCAAAACAATCACTGAAGCTGAAACAACAACTTATCTCATTGGGACAATTGTATATTCATCAAAAATCAAAATCAAGATGACAGTAATAAAAATTGAATATGAGATGTATGTGATGAAGATGATATTCAATGAGTCAGTATTACTACTCGTATAGTAGGAAGCTGAGATAATAAAAAAGTATTAGCAAGTGTGGTTATAGATTATGCACCCATAGAAAATGATTGGAAATGGTCAGTACGCTGAAAAACATTCTATGGGAAGCAACTCCTCTTTCCTATACCAGAATCTGGAATGTACACCTTCACAGTAGAATCAACAAAAGATTCAAGAAGAAAAGCTTTAAGTTCTGTTGTAGTGAATTTAGAAAAACCATTACCTTGATTATCATTCAATATAACAAGCACAAGATCATCCTTACCTATTATTATTACGACTACACCAATCAGTATAGGTTGAGATAGCATTGTACGAGAGTTAGAATGATGATCAACCAAACAACAACAGCAAAGCGATAATGATAAGTGAACAAACTTTCTCATACGTTTTCCTTGAACATATACTATTAACGCAGTATTGAAAAACTGATGAGAAACTGTTGCTGTTGCAAGAAAACAATTTATAATAAACTATAATGATATTGTAATACCGAATATAACGCTTGATAAGATAGTCGGTAAACCAAATGAAATATTTATACTATCAACTCTTTCACCAATCAAAAAAATAGAAACCAATCGATGAGATAGTACAATACAATCAACTCAAATACAAAAACATAGCTATAGCAAAAAAGGAACTTACACCATTCAATCAAAAATTATATGATGAAACAATGAATCATTACAAGATATTAAAACAGTAAGTATTATGGATGCTAACTTATGAGACAATAATGACAAAATACTAAATATTGCGCCAAGTATTTTAAAAAGCAAGGTAAATACGAACATATCATTCTCATGATTGCAACTATGATATAACAATAATAATGTCATAAAAAAACATATATATGATTGAGTCTATACTATAAATAATAACTATTTTTTATATAATAATCCATGAATTTATTATCCTACAATATCTGAGACAATTGGAATGTGTAGCACAACAACGTGGTGAGCAACCATTATCATATCATGAAGGGAAAAAAATTCTTGTTTAACTATGCTCATAAATAACCTTACTCCATTATCTGATATTGATGGTGATGGTATTGATGATATATGCGATGATGATATTGATGGTGATGGTATTAAAAATATTATAGGATTTATTGAATACAAAGAATGATATTCATGATCATCAAATAGCACGATATGATTTCAAGATACTTATATATGGAATTCAACTCTATTACAACAACATTTTTCATGAATATGTTCATTAGATAATTGTCCTTTTAGGGAAAATACTGATCAAATGGACAGTGATTGATCTTGAGTTGGTGATATATGTAAAGAACGATATAATCAGATATGATTTATGAGTTGATCAAATAATTTTTCAGGGAATAATACTATATGAACAACATTATCAGGAAACACCTTTATATCAAATTGATCTGGTAACAATATCGACAGTGACTGAGACTGAATACCTGATATAAAAGATCAATGTTCTCTGATAAAAGAAACGTTTAATGGATATCTTGATGAAGATTGATGTCCTGAAATAGGTAATGATAATATATGTGAACCACCAATAGTCTGATGACCTCTTATCAGTACTGAATGTACTATGTGTCCTTGTCAATATATTATACAATCATCCGATATCTTACCATGAGATATTATAAGAGCAAGCTTACGATCACTAACAGGAAACTTTCTTCAATCATGGAGTAATGAATATATATTATAATACAGCAAATTATAACATAAAAAAAAGATGAGCTCTAATGGTTCATCTTTTTTAGTATATATAATAGTACCACAGCACTATTTATTTATCTTCATCATGATATACGTTATCAAAAAGTCATCATTCTATAGATTGAGTATCTGAAGATTTTTTACCATGATACCCAACAACATGTCATTTAAATTTATAATGTTGTGAAGAAAAAATAATGAATAAACAAAAGGCAAATAATACAATCAATACAATTTGAATAATATAATACATCATAGTCAATTTAACAACTGTAGTATAATCTCATAATAAACCTATTGTTTCTCACAATGTCATAAAACTTCATAATGATATAGCAAGTAGAATAACTGTTATCAAATATTTATTTCCTTGGAATCACAACTTCTCAATAATAAATATCTTTGTCTTCTTATGGAGTGATCGAAGTAAAATGAGAACAAATGATCATATAATAAGAATAAATGATTTTAAAAAAGAGAGAGATAAGAGAAATCAATACGATGGAGAAATTGTACTTGTATTTGGCGAAATAAGCATCAATGGCGAAAACAAAACCATAGCTGTAAGTGATAAGACTCAAATAACAACTATTTTTTCATATTTTTCCATATGAGCTATTTTTCTAGCAAGATAACGAACGTGATCAATAAAAAAAGATCATAATTGTTGAATTGTTTGTGGAATTTGGATTGTTTTTGCTTTCATAAGATAGTGAAAGAGAAACTAAAGAGTATAATAAGAAGATGATGAAGTCGAAGATCAAGGTGACAATGAAAATCATCATTGATCGATAGCAAAGTTTTGGACTAATCAACCTATAGAAAACAAATAATTCAAAATTTGACCAACCCTTGCAAAAATTGCAGGAGCAGTAAATGCCTCATAATTTAATACTCATACTCGTCTCAAAAACAAGGGGAAAATAATAAGAAAAATAATAGTCAGTATAATTCCTATCATCATAAATCTGATTCTATTCCATCCGCGCTTTTTCTTTTCTTCATCTCACTCAGAGGTAATAAAGTCCCAGATAGCCATAATAAATGATACAATTGCCATTACAAAAACAGCAATCACCACAAGAGCAATTACTGTCTGTACCATTGCTGCTATACTGGTAGCATCTGCAATAAAGGTCTGCATATCGCATAGAAAAATATAAAATTAGTTATATTTATCAGGATTCTTAGTTGTTTTACTAGAATTTTTAATAGTATAAAATTTTTTATACATATCATTTTTAGTTTGTGCAAACATCAATTTTGCAACTCTTTCAGAAAGTTGTACTCCTTTTGTAAGAAGTTCTTCAACACGATTTGCATTTACAACAAATTCATGTTTGATTGGATTAAATGATCCTAATACTTCTGAGTAACCAGCCTTTGCTGGTTTTGTATGCTCAGTAAGAACCACTCTAAACATTGGTAAGTTTCTTCTTCCAACTCTTGATAATCTAATAGTAAGCATAAATAAGACAATAGTAATAATAATAAAAAAAGTAGTAATATCCAGACTATTACTTAGTCTTCTCAGAAAGTTTGTGTTCAGTTATCTTTCTGGCTGTAGGAGAATACTTTGAAACAATCTTAGGTGTTGTAGGAGTAACTCTAATGACGTAATTAGTAGCACCTGTTTCTGTACATCTGTATACACCGATTTTTTTCTTTTTACCAGCTTTCTTGTTTGCCATGTTTAATAGAATTGTAATAAATAAATGTATTGCATTCTTTTTGCTACAGCCGCATAACAACCAGAATATCAATAATAAATATAATGAATGATTGTTGAGAGTAAATGTAGATTTAATATCAGGGCAATTATCCCTGGTAAGATCTAACAAATAATAACATTCGGGGCCGGGGTATTTTCCCGGTAAGACCTAGTAAATGTTAAGATTTGGCGCCGGGTAGACTCGAACCACCGACCTCGTCCTTATGAGAGACGCGCTCTAACCTGCTGAGCTACGGAGCCATAAATAATGATTAATTCGGTGAGGGCGGGATTCGAACCCGCGGTACCTTTCAGTACGACTCGTTAGCAGTGAGCTGACTTCGACCACTCATCCACCTCACCGTAATTTGACTATAACTTATAATTTAAAAACACAAAAATAGACAAGTTCATTAATACAGATTTCCGGTTGCATTGCAAGTCAAAATAGATACAAAATAGAACATAAACAGCATTAAGATACGTGAATAAGGTCAGAACAATTATTTTTAATTTTGTATACTTGTATTATAATAATGTCTATCGATGAATTAGGATGATTAGACTATAATATTGATAACGCTACATGAAGCAAAGAAGGACAGGAGCAAATCACTGATGCGATGAAAGAAGCTGTAGCTGAACAAGCAAGACAAGGTAAAGTTATTGCTGGCAAAATTGCAAATAGCAAAGCTCAAAACAATGCATATGCAAAATTTCTGGTATTTTTATTATCACAAATCCAGTCAGAAGAACTTATTGCAGTATTATATAAACTTTTTTTTACAACAAAAGACCCTTATCATAATACTATTTATATCAGAAAAAGTAGTAACTATCCAGTTTTAATTGGGCTTTTTGTGCCATTTTTCCGAGAAAAAGTTATAGAATACAAAATGTTGTCCCTCTACTCACCCATTTACAATCCAAATGAATCACTCACTACACATACTTATTTAAGTTATTTAAAAAAACTTGCTCATGCAATGCATGATAATATAGCACTGGATCAACAACTACTCTTACAATGTATCATACACATCTTTCATGAATTTCATATCATTGATACAAAAGCCATAAGCGAAGAGCAACTTGAAGAAATAAAATGACTCATTAAAAAAGAACTTTATTAATAGTACCAATATATAAACATACTATTAAAAATCACATTTACCTATTCGCATGAAAATCATGATTCTTTCCATCAACAACATACATAAATCTTTCATGACCGGCTTTGCTCAAAACATTTCTAAGCCTATTTTACAATGAGTATCACTTCATATTAAGCAATGAGAAATTTATGGATTTTTATGACTTAACGGAGCTGGGAAAACGACAACATTAGAAACTATTATGTGATTTCTTACTCCAGATCAGTGAACTATAACATTCTTTGGAAACCACGTCTTAGATAATACTATTCGTAAAAAAATCGGTTATGCACCTGACAAAACACCCTATTTTGAATATCTGACAGGTTGGGAAAATGTGATGATGATTGGTGAATATGCCTGAGTCGAGAAGAAAAAAAGGGAAACATTCTGACTCCATCTCTTTGATGAACTTGGTCTCACGTACGCCAAAAATAATTATGTGCAAAATTACTCACAAGGTATGAAGCAGAGATTATGACTTATACTTTCTCTTATTAACGATCCTGATCTCCTTCTCTGGGATGAACCAATGAGTGGTCTCGATCCGCTTGGAAGAATCGTCGTCAAAAATCTCATGAAAAAACTCAAAGCACAGGGTAAAACAATTATTTTTTCTACTCATATTCTCTCAGATGTAGAAGAAATCGCTGATAGATTTGGTATTCTCTCTGAAGGAAAAATAATTTACGAAGGAGATATGAAAACTATAACTACAAATTTAGAAGATTTTTTCTGTGAACAAGTTACACAATCAACAACACTACAACAGATAAAAATAAAATAACTATATCATAAATATAAATTAAGACAATATATTCTGACTTTCAAATGAGGTCAGATTTTTCTTTTTTTACAAAAACAAATACAATAATAGAGTATATTTTCATATCTTTGCGATCGTATAGCATGGACAACACTAATCAAGAACTTATTCTTAACACAACACAGGACAATCCGGTGACTATCATTAACAACATTACTATTAGAGATAATAGTGAAGATTTTTCAGCTACTGGCGGGAATAAGAACATTGACAATAATCTCCTACAAACAGATAACCAAAAAGAACAAGCTGAAGTTAATGGTACTGAGGAATTAGGAAATCTTAATAAAGATATTGTTATCCAGAAATTTCAAGACGAAACTACCGATTATAGAGCAAATATGACAAACATAAATCCTTTATCAGAAAGTGAGATAAACAAACAAAACAATGACTTACTGATAACAAAAACCAACAAAGAACAAGCTATAGCAACTGCTCTCTCAGGAACAACTCATGAACTTCTCAACAGTAAACAAGAAACTATTGAGATGACAGTATCACAGATCAAACAGCAAATCCATGATCTTAAACAACAAGTAAGATTTGCTGCAAGATGAGAAGGAAAAGATGTCAGGGAAGTAAAAAGATATATTATTGACTGGCTCAATCTTGCTGAAAAAAGAATCAACAAATATCAAAGAGCAACCAAAAGATTTGGGACTGAAGTCGTGAAAGATAGTCATGAAGCTGCGATGTATGCAAAGATTGCCACACTCTTATCAAACAGCAAAGATTATGTATCTCAAGCAATAACATGAGACATTAACGAAGCTAAGAAATTTTTTCCACCGAATGTATTTGAAGATGGTAGCCCTTATATTCCGGACAAATCACCAAGCAAAGACATCTATAACCAGCAAATCCATCCTGCATGGATCAATAATCTTTCTCCTGCAGAACAAAGAGCTTATGTACAGTGCGTAGAAGGATCAGGGTCAAAAAATAGTGGTATCAAAAAATTAGGAAGTCTTATCGACACAAAGATGCATCCATGGCTCTTAGAAAATGGATTTAACCAACAAGGAGCTAATATCACTTCTGGAGCTATGAAACTATGATTACTTGTCGTAAATGGTGTCACTCTGTGGAATATGGGTAAAAATGTATTTCATATGGTTTTTGGATGAGACAAAAAGAAATGAGAATATTTTAGAAACTTTCTTATCAATGCAGGTATCTTTTGAGGGTTAAACTTTATAGATCCAGAAAAAGCATTATGAAAACTAAAAGAAACACGAGGTTGGGTTACAGGACAAGAAGGAAACACTACAGTATGATTTGATAAAAGTGGAAATCCTGATTTTTCTGCAGCACTGATAGCACTACAAAATAATAACATAAGTAATGATGAAAAAATACAAATTCACTGACCACTTGTAGTAGGAGGTGGTCTTATCGGTCTAAATTATAGAGAAGCAGCACAAAACAATATCTTTCAAACGAATGGTAACCAAATCACAGGTGTAAATATTGATAATCTAAAAGCATTTTATAATGAAAAATATGCGAGCAAATCTGAACTCCGCAATAAATTTATTGAATATGCAAATAATTTAGAAAAAGTACAACAATCTGATCCAAAAATGATTTCAACTATTATGAAACAACAATATATTACAACACAAAATCTTCAAAATCCAGAATTTGCAGATACCATAATTGGTACTCATATTTCGCAAAAACTTAATGAAGCAAAAATAGCAACAAATACTATAACTGATCGAAATACATTAGATACAGCGGTTAAAAAATCTAGTCCTACTATTGTACAAGAGATTGGAGATACTAGCTACAATATATTGATTGAGGCAACATTAAAACTTCCTGACTCAATAAAAAAAGAAATCGCTGCGTGAACAATAGAGTTTAAAGTAATTAATTGAAAACTTATCATGCAAGCTCATGGAGAACAAGCATGACTTGATATTAACAAGCACACTCTTTCTCTCTTCAATAAATCAGGAAATTTATCTGAATTCCCTAATGGAACCAAGGATACTACAGAATTACTTAATCTCGCCTATATCATGACCAGAGAGATACAAGAACACAAAGGTAAATTCATGATAGATAATCCTATGTTCTATAGTAAACCATATGGTGAATGGTGACATAAAATCAATGCCACTCTATGAGGTCGTGAATGGTTAAAGCCAGGAACTTGGGTCAGTGGAAGATCTGTTACAGTATTAGATGGATCTTGGTTGTTTGGCGATACAGGTTTATCTAAATTTAAAGAAGATAACGTTATGGAACAATTCGCTGACTATCTCAATAAACTATGAATTTGGAAAGGAGATAATGCTGACCATTATATCAACACTACTCTGAAGCAAAGATTAAAAGAACAATATCCTGACCTGACTGATATCGAGCGTCAACAATTACTGAATGATATGTTGTGAATAATACCAAATCGTTGATCAATAGAGCCTCTTATTCATAGTGGTACTGAATATGTATCAGGCAAAGTAGAGTGAGTATATACATACCTCAGAGATGATATATTTGGAGCATGATGGGACAAAGTTAAAGAACTCTATAAGTGAGTAGTCAAACGAAGTATCAAATGATGAGTTCTTATGGTAGAACTTGCAGATGGGACAGTTCAAAACTTCTGGGAGGGATTACAAACTATTTATCCAACTGATGTTGTGAAAAGAATCCAAACCAAATACAATGCACGATCCAAAACACAATTACAAGAAACAAAAAATATTGCAAACAAAGTATCAGATTATGTGTTGTGAGAACTACTCTTCTGACCACAACAGTAAAAAATACTAAAATACCATTTATTAATTATACTAATTACTATCATGGCATTAACAGGTGCATTGAAATGATTATGAGACATGCTCAAATGATGAACTAACGTTGTAAGTAATACAGCCGTTTCTTGACTCCAAGCGACCAAATGAGCTGCTCGTATGGGAATTAAGGCTGCATTATTATGATTTTTTCCTGTTGCATCATTATGATATTATGGTCTTACAAGAGCCTTACAACATATCCCTCGATGAGTTGGTGAAAAATATAAAGCAATTCATGAAAAAACTTTATGAAGACTTGAAAATGTTCTAAGCTTTTCTGGTGGTGCTAAGGACATAAAAAATGCTTTCGTATGAGATAGTAATGATGTTTTTGATATTGAAAGCAATGGAGGCGATGGATCAGCTAAAGTCGCTCGTATCCAAGCAAAAGCTGATATAGAAAAGGCAAAAATTCAACACATTTCTGAGATAGAAAAACTAAAAATGGAAGAAAGATCAAAAAATGCTGATAGAAAATTTGAGATGAGTAAAATAAATAAGGACGATAAAAGAGAAAATATATCTGAAAAAAGAAAATATAAATTTGAAGACAAAAAATTAAATAATGAAAGACTAAATAACAAAGAAAAAAATCAACATGATCTTGCTATTGTCCAAGCAGCACATGAGACTACAAGACATGGTGTAGAGCAAACTACTGAACAGAGAAGAATTGATGCTGATGGGAAAATTCAAGAAAAAAGAATTGATTCAGGAGACAGACGCCATGAAGCTGACCAAAAATTACAAGAAAAAAGAATTGATTCAGCTGATAAACAGTATGAAAGCAATCAAATGACTCAACAAAAACAAATTGAAACTGATGGAAAAATTCAAGAAAAACAATTAGACTCAGGAGACAGACGCCATGAAGCTGACCAAAAATTACAAGAAAAGAAATTAGATACTGAAGCAACTACTGCGCAAGAGACACTGAAGCAAGAAACTGAAAGAGAAAAAAACAAAACTGAAAAAGAAATTAAAGAAATTGAAAAAGATGGCAAAATTGAAGAGAAGAAGTTGGATAGTGAAATTGAGAAATATAAGATTGAACAAGAGAAATTAACCAAAGAATTTGAAGCTAATCAAGCACTTGCTCAACATAGATTAACAATCAATAAAGAAAAATATATTGCAAAACTAGAAAATGAAAAAAACACAAACAAAAAAGAAGATATAGATCCAACATTATGGGCTCAGTACGATGCTGATGTAAAGAAAAATATACAAGAAAGCGAAGATATGCTTAGTACTAGAGCAGCAACCACTACTCTCGAGGAACAGACTAAAATACTATCTAAACAAATAGGATTTTTAGAAGCAATACGCGACGATCAAAAAGATGCAACACTCAAAAACACGATTCAAACTTCTATAAAATCTCTACAGTCAGAAGTCAATAAGATAGAAACAGAGATAAAATCAAGAAACAAATCACTATCGCTACCTACAACTATTAAATTATCAGATGAAGAACAAACCATCAGTGATTTAAAAAACACAGTAGATAATTATGATGATAAAACTAATAAAAAAATTATTGAAAATCAAATTAATGAGGCTACTAGATTGATGACAAAAATTGATACTTATAATAAAATGACAAATGATAGTGCAGAAACTCTCAAATTAAGTAATATGAAAGATGAAATTGATAAAGTTATCAAAAAACTCAATAACCTCAATAAAAAACCTCATGAACTAGGAAAAGACAAAATGGAAACATTAGAAGATAAAAAGAAAAATATTTTCCAAGCATTAGATGTCCACATTGGTATGGATAAAAGTGCTGTCAATAAGTGAGTTTTACAAAGAGATCTGGATGATGCATTAGAACATAAGTGAAAAATTGATTGACACAAATCACAAGCTAGCGACACAGAAAAAGTTGAACTTCAAAAATGGATAAATGAACTTACAGATAAGATAAGTAAAGCAAGAAAAAAATTATAGATATTTTATATAAATCAATATAGAATGCTTAAACCCATTATAGGAGCTATAACCAATCCCGTTGCACAAACCTCATGACATGCTATGAGAGCTCTTTGAGGATGACTAGATTCTAGTAGACAAAATATACGTGGATTAAAGCGCTCTGTAAAAGAAATACAAGCCAGTGTAAAATCTTATTTTAAAAATGCTACCAACACAAGTCATGCTGTTGCAGAATGATCTCAAGATATAGCAAAATTAGTATGATGATTGCCATATAAAGTACGTATGTTACCTGCAAGTTCGTGAGACAAAACAATATTATCTAAAAAGTGAGACGCCATATATCTTTCTGAGCAAAGTCTTAATAGTACTGATTTTCAACAAGAGCTAAAAAAAGCAATGGACTGACAGGGAATACAGATCGCAGACATTAGTAAACTCCGTGTCAGTATGGATTATTTTTGAAGATTACAATTTTCTTATCCTGGCAAATTTAATAACCAAAAAGTATTTCTTGATCAGTTCGGAGAATGAACACCAACTCATACCGCTCTTACTAATGCTATATCCTGATTTATTCAAACTGAAAACAAAAAAATATGTGCCAAGATTGCTCTATGACACATACTCAAAGATAATATTTCAAAAAACAACTGGTTTATCAGGTGAGTAGTTGATGGGAAAAAGGAGTCTCTTTCTCTTGATAATGCAATGCATATTATACTATGAGAAGAAAATGTAACTGAATCACAACGCAACGTACTTGATCAACTTTTACAAGAACAAGATTCATCAATTCATGAGATTAGAGATCTTATCGATACGGAAAATATTTCACCTAAAGATATCATATCTCAGTATCCCTCATGAAGAAAAATAATGGACAAAGCTGTTTATCTTCATCATAACAATTATTACTCTTTTGATAATGTAACAAATACTAAGAGTTCAACAGCTCCAAATCAGACAGCACCAACTACATCAGATAATAATAACATTGATACATCACCATCATCGTCTGTCACACAACAATCTAATCAAGAGAATAACATAAATAGTAGTGATGTTGTTAAAAACTTCGTTAAATTAGAAGAAATCACTACTCCAGAACAAGCACAAGAAAAACTCAAATTTGTTGATAATTTTATCAAATATGCTCCAGAACTAGCAGTAAAAGATATACAATTATACGCAGAATTAATCACTCTCAAAACACAGTTAGAAAGTATTGCTACGAAGCCACTATCTCTTTCAACATAGATGAGTTAGCATAATCTCCAAAAAAGGAGATTTTTTATTTTGTCAATAAAATAATACGCAAAATCTCAGTATTTTTGACTCTGTAACGATAATAAATATTATTATCATAATGAGTATTTTATAACCTATGCACTCCATATCATGGATGAAAAAATCAAATCACTAACTGATGCAATCAATAATACTACTGAATCTGAAAAATCCAAAAAAATTGACACTATCAATACTGCTCTTAAAGCACTTGTTCTTGACTGAAAATTTTCTGTACCCAAAAAAGACAATCCAACAGAGCAAGAGAGTAAAACATTCGATGGTAATATAAACAATGATGAAATTGCTAGTATTATAGAATCACTCATCAAAGACGAACCCGATCAAGCTAAAAAAAATCAGTATAAATCAGACCTAACTGCTGCATTACAATGAGCAAGAGATGCTCTGAAGACATTAGCCAGTGAATCTCAAATCAGACAAGCAATCGAAAATGAAACAACTCAAACTTCTGACAGTTTATCAGGTCTCGCTACAGAAGTGAACGACAACATGCATATCTATTCTACACAAGAACTTGCAAAATTTGTAGAAGCATGAGAAAAAAAAGGAAAATCACGAAAAGAGCTTCGAGCTACTCCATGATATATACGTACAATACAGAATCTCATTCTAGAGTTATGAGCACAAGACCCTTCCATCGACAAGAAGAAACTCGAAGATGGTATCTATGGAAACGCAACAGAAGCTTGAGTTCTCACCATACAAAAGATTCTTAATAAACCTCCATATAATAGTTACAAAAATCTTATTGAAGATGGGAAACCAGGTCCGTTCACACTCTGAGCATTACTCTACCCTATTGACGGAAAGATCACTTGGGACAAACTTCTAGAAGACAAAAAATCTGGGAAACTCATAATCACACCAGAATTAGTACAGAAAAAAGAAATTTCGGCAACTAAAGCTAAAAAAGACAATAAATCATCAACAAAAGCAGCTGATCCAGAATGATGACCAGTAGAAAATAAAAATCCCAATCTTACCAAAGATAAAAATGGAAAACGAATACCAAAAAAAGGATTTGCACGAGAAAATTATAAAGACAAAAATAATTTAGAGGTAAAAGAACTATCAATAAAAAATAATATTATAGAAAAAATTACCACACTAAAACAATTACCAGAAAATTATACATGGGCTAAGGAAAATAATGTGTCATTTCTATATACAGATATTATAACCAATATCGAATATCGTTTTTTTAGTAATGGTCGTGTAAGCATAAATGTTCCATGAAAAAAAACAATAATGCAATATTCTAAAGAAACAATAAAACTATTAAATGATCAATCAAAAGAAAAAAATATAATAATTAAAAACTTATGATTAAAAAAATTCGAATGAGAAAGTTTTAGAAGAGAATGAAGAGAATGAATATATTTCTTTGATAAAGATAATACTCTTCATTATCTAGAAGAATGATTTAATATGGACTCTTGGCAAACTTTATCTAAGTGATCTGATAATCGAATTAATCATATTAATCGAGATAATAATATTGATAAAATTTTATCTCATATATGAACAAATCCTGTTGCTTGTGCACAACTAATAGACATGGCAACAGCTGGTTGATGAACATATGATAATGCTCTCAAAAAAATCTTAAATCATCTAATAAAATTAAGTAGAAATTGAAACAAAATAGCACAAGAAACAAGTAGATATTATGACTTAATCAAACACAACAATCCATTAGACAATAATGATAAAAGTCTATTAGAAATTATAAGTGAAGAGACAAAAAAAGATGAAAACAGCTTATTCAATAGTTTTTTTATCGATCTACTACAATATCCACAATACAATACATGGATCAAAAATACTCTTCTAAGAAAAAAAATTTATTTTACTAGTAATAAAATATTTAATCATAATATTTTCAAAAAACGAAGAGAAAATAACAATATAGAATGGGATATAAATGATGATCGACATTCAACTAAATAATCTTTAGCTCTAGACTAGTTTAGTATTTATTTATCGTTTATATGAATAAATTTCATAACACTATATATGATTTCAATGACCTCTTACATGATAAAGTAGAAAAACATGTAAATGACCAATCTAAAAGAGAGAAGCTTCATGACTATATCGATAAAGGAATTCATGGAGCCTTGTCGTTGAATAAAAAAGTATCAGATAGTAAACAATATACAAAAGAAATACTCGTCCCAAAAACGAAACAGACTATCTCAGCAATATCGCAAAAAATTATTAACAATCCAAAGAAATCACTCATAACAACCTTACTCTTAAGTGCAGCCTTAACATCAAGAATTAGTATTCCAAACCAAAACTGATCACAGAAAGATTATAACAACGCTATTACAACATCTCAATACATTCCTGATACTATAGATCATTCTGAAGACAATAAAACTAAAATACTAGTATCACCCCAGAGGAAAAAAGAACTGTTTGGAGACTACATTGCGATGAATAAAAATTTACAACAATTTAGCAAAAAAACTGAATTTGGTAGACGAGTTAGAACATTAAGATATCATAAGAATATCCACAGAGCATTAGAAAAATATGCACCAGATATTAGATTTGAATCATTTTTAGGATTATATATGGTAGAAGGAGAAGGAAATACAGCATCAATCAACCATAGGGATGGATGAGCATGACTGCTTCATATTCAACCTGATGTAGCTAAAAAAGACTTAGATATGAAAATATTTACTGATCATCCAGATTACAAAAGATACGAATTTGATCTACTCAAAAAACAAGGATATTCTACAAGCAAAATTTATGCCCTTCATGGTAAAATTATTAAACAAATTGTACAAGAAAACGATGGACAAGAAAGACTAGCATGACTAGATGAAAGATTTCATCCGCAAATTTGTTTAGATAAAGTAGCGCAAAGAATGCAAAAAGACTATATCTACGCCAAAAAAAAACTTACTGACAACCAAAGCTGACCAAAAGAACAAGCATTTAAAAAATATGTAAAAGAAACACTTCGCTCAGATGTATTTCAATATGCGGCCATTAATGGATATAACAAATGAACGAGATCGTTTCTCACTATTGCTACTAAAAATTCATGAAATCATATGAAAAATGTTCAACATCATATAACCCACACACAAGATTATACAAATCTCCTCAACCAATGAATTGCTAATGGATTAGAAAAAGAAGATCTATGGAATTATATTATAGAAAATAGTACAAAACAATAATCTATATTATCCTCCAAACCACTCCATCATTCACGACCTTCCCCATCACTTCAGCAACACTGAGATGTGACATCACTTCCTCTATCCCCAATCCTGTCTGACTAACCAAGGCATTCAATGCTAGTCAGTCAGGATTTTTTTGTAAGATTACAATCACCTCACTACTCTCTTCCTGAAAACTTCAAGAAATAGCCACTCTTCCAGCAATGGATGAATCCCATCAAGGGCAGAGGGGTTGGAGTGAGGTGATCTTCCCAAAATACTGACCCAGCATTTCATCAATATCTACAACGGGTTTCACTAATCACTGTTGCATATAATGTCCCAATCCTTGTGATGTCGGTGAGAATATACTTCAAGGCGCTCCATATACATCCTTATGCATACTACGAGCAAAGTCTACCGTGATTAGACTACCAGATTTCATAGTAGCTTCTGGCACAAATACCATATCTGAGAGTCAAGCCACAATACGGTTACGTTGAGGAAACGTATATCTTTCAGGTCATTTATCAAGTTTAAACTCAGACAATACAAGTCATCCGTGATCAATAATTTTTTGGATCATTTCTCTTTTGCTACTTTTCATAGCTCGTTATAATCCTGCTCACAATACTGCAATCGTAGGTATAGTATGTTCTATCGATAATTCATGACACAACATATCGACACCATCTGCTAATCCTGATATAGTAACCAAATTATACGTCTTAACAAACTGAAAGAGATGTTCGGTCACTTGTTTCCCATAAGATGAAACATTACGAGGTCATACGACTGCGAGTATATTCTGATGCAAAAGTTCCACATTACCTTTGCCATATATCACATAAGGTGATGATGATATCTGACGAAATTTGAAATGATACGCATCATCATCTGCAGTAGAAGCAAAAACAGATTGATCCTGACACCATTGGACGATGTGATTGTATTTTTTCTGTACCGTATCAGTCATCACGACCATCTCTTGTTGCAGTGGTCTCAATTCTGATATTTTTATATCACTAGCTGAGTAATACATTGCTTTTGAAAAAGACATAAGCATAAGAATAATGTTTAAAATCACTATTTTTTTCCTTGTATCTTCGTACCAATTTAACTATATTCATATAGTACGAAAAATGCAAAACTTTTACTACTCTAAATACACATAACATATATGGATTTTACAACAATTATCGCAGCCATCGCCTGACTGGGTATCGGATGAGCAGCTGGTTTCTATGGATACAAAAAAACACTTACTGAAAAAGCTCTTGCCTTCAAAGCAAAAATGGAAAATATCAAACATATTGAAGAAGAGCGTATGGAACAACTGCGTAAAAAAGAAGAAGACCTCCTAACACAATCACGTAAAAAAGCTGAAGAAATCATAGCAAGAGGTGAAGAAAAAGCTCTAAGAATAGAAGAAAATGCTGAAAAAGATATCATAAGAACACAAGAAAAACTTGAAAAAATTGAAGAAAGATTACTCGAAAAAGAAGATAAACTCGATGAAAAAAAAGAACAACTTGAATGAGAAAAAGAAAAACTAGCCCAACAATTTAAACAAGCTGAACTTCTTGTTCAAGAGCAGGCGGAAAAACTCAGTCAGATTGCACAACTTTCTACTTCTGAAGCTAAACAAGAGTTACTCAATATCATCAGAACAACAGAAGAAAAAGAAATTACAGAATTTGTCGAAAAATATCGCACTATCAAAAAAGAAGAAGCCGATAAAGAAGCAATGCAAATTATTGCAAGAGTAATGCCTCGTCTTGCAGCTGAGTCAGTAGGAGAATTTACGTCAGAATTGGTTGATATTCCAGATGAAAGTTACAAAGGAAAATTAATTGGAAGAGAAGGAAGAAATATTAATTTCTTTGAAAAAGTAACAGGTGTAGAATTGATCGTTGACGATACTCCTGGTGTAGTAAGAATTTCCTGTTATGAACATGAAAAAAGATTTATCGCTTCTACTGCCTTGAAGAGATTACTCAAAGACGGACGTATCAATCCATTCTATATCGAAAAGTTTTTTCATGATGTCACGAATGAATTTGATGACATCGTTCTTGATAAAGGTAAGGAAGCTCTCAGTATTCTCAATATACCTATGATGAATCCTGATGTTGTACATTATATTGGAAGATTTTTCTTTAGATATAGTTATGGTCAAAATCTTTGGAACCACAGTATAGAAGTAGCAAAAATTGCTGAAGGTATCGCGAGTGAAATGGGAGAGGATGCATTATTAGCTAAGAAGGCAGGGTTACTTCATGATATTGGTAAAGTTATTGCAGAAAATGGAGAATCTCATACTGCTGTAGGAGCTGATGCACTAAGAAAATTTGAAATGCATGACTGGATTATCAATGCTGCAGAATCACATCACTATGATGTCCCTATGACGAATTTAATATCCTGGATTGTTACAGCTGCTGATGGTATTTCAGCTTCTCGTCCTGGAGCAAGATTCAATACCAAAGACTTCTTTATAGAGAAGATGGGGGAACTTGAAAAACTTATTATGAATATTGATGGCGTACACAAAGTACATATCATGCAAGCAGGTAGAGAAATTATGGTATATGTAAATCCTAGTAAAGTCACAGATACAGATATACCTGCTATTATTAAAACAATATGAGCAAAAATAGAGTCTCAGCTTGACTATCCTGGTATCATCAGAATGGTGGTAATGAGAGAAAATAAAATTGTTGAATATTTAAGATAGTAAAGCATACATAGAGAAATCACATTCATCACTGTAAACTTTTAACTTTCAACTGGTATTCATGTATCCTTTTATCACCGTATGGTGACAACATATAGAGATGACCTGATTAGGAGTTATTGTGGGTATTATGATCTTTAGTAGCATATGTTATATCTATGCCAAAAAGATGAATCTTATTTTTTCTCATCTTTTTTATTCATTACCCACACTTATTCTTTGTATTTATTTTTTGGGATCATATAGTGCATTCTTACTGACTACTGGTCATATTATCCCCTACTCTATTATTGAATTATGACAGATCATTATACCGCCAAACTTCTGATTTCATGCATGAGGATTGGCGATATGAGTCACTATCAGTACATTAATCTTTCTCTATCAATTACCATCCAAAACAATAAGAAAAAAACGATTAGATGTTCTTTTTTTATGATATAGCATGGCTCTTATTATCGTATGATTATTTTTTGTCTTGGGAGATCATATGATATGACTTCCAACCTCATGAACCATAAGCGTCTATGCTCTTACTCCTTTTAGTGAGGTGAGTAAGTTTACATCTGTATATCCTGTTGGTATATTCCTTAGTATTGCTGCATTTCTATCCTATCTTATCAGTATTCTTATCTTCAAGCACCAAGTCAAAGAAGGCCGATGATTTGGTTGATTTGCATTGTTTTTTTTTCTACTTTCTCTAGTATTATTATTTCAAAGCTATTCTAAACATGGTGTCATTAGTATAGGAGAGGTTCGTATTGATATCAATCAATATATATTGTTATTTCTTAGCATATGCTATTGAATATGATACCTCTACCTGTATAAGAAAACAAAAGCAACCCATCTGACTTAATTTATTGTTCTGTTACTATGAAATTATTCTTTCTTAAACAAGATAGTTTATACAAAATATTCACGACACTCGAGAAAACACCCAAACACTCTCATGTACAAATTTTTATCGAGTCAGAAAATCAATTTTTTAATAATGTTCGACGATCCAAACAAATTGATGGTATTCTCTCCAAAAGAGACATTAAAGCAACATTTATTGCACAGAACAGTCATCAAAAGAACTTTTTTGAAGAACACCACATCAATCATGAAGTAAAAAAAGAGAATAAAATCCGTCGTTTTTTTAATCTGCTTTACTGGTTTTTCTTTAATATAAAAAAGTTTCATCTCCATACCTATCAACACAAAAATTATAGTTTTTTTGCAATATTTTGAGCTGAAATACTATTGATTTTGGTCGCATGATATGGTATCTATTCACTCATCTTACCGCAAACAACAGTCACCTTAACTCCTTCCTATGAAATGAATGAGGTAGTTTATAACTTCCGTTATATG
This sequence comes from candidate division SR1 bacterium Aalborg_AAW-1, assembly GCA_001007975.1. Taxonomy (GTDB): domain Bacteria; phylum Patescibacteriota; class Gracilibacteria; order Absconditabacterales; family Absconditicoccaceae; genus Aalborg-AAW-1. The sequence continues at coordinate 295,434 of CP011268.1, forward strand.
TATCCGAATGACATTAGCACCTATCCACTTACTGGCAAACATATTATTATTCCGCTTTATACCTGAACAATACCAAATATTAGTACCAATATGATTCTTGATAAAAAAATCAATACTGATGGTACTATGGTAAAAGGAACGGTAAGAATAGTAAATACCACATCTACTGCTCTCAGCTTAAAAATCAATACACAACTTATTGATGATTTTGGAATAGAATATACCACCAATGATAAAATATCAATTCCAGCTTCAAATGGTAAAGATCAAGCTGGAGTCGCCTATATTAGTATCACCTCCAAAGATAATCCTACTAATAATGCACTTGTACAACAACACGGTGCTAGCATTGCATTATGACATAGATTATTAATCAAAAATCTAAGACAAAGTTTCTATACCAAACAAGTGTATGCTGAAGCAAGTGAATGATTTAATATTTCTCAATATAAACAACCATGATTTATTCTCATGAGTGAAATTGGAGAATTACAAAAATGACTCTATAATAGCCTTTACGAAAAAAGAAAAGAATACGTTACTTCTGACGCCATTCCAGAATGATGAATAATGCTCCCATTTGAAAGTTTTATATGACTTACAGGATGTGATTATAATGCAATAGGAGACACTACCAAATTAGAAGAGCTTAGTGTCATGTCAGGATCGCTCACTTGTTCAATAACATTTACCTATGTCCGTAAGGAAGATGTTATTAATGGTATGAAAGAATACATTTCCAAAAGATCAACCAATGCAAGGAAAGTAGTCAACATACAAAACAATTTTATTAATTTTTTTGATATCCTCACAGGAGAGTATAATGCCTATATCATCCCTACAAGAGTCAATATTATAGAATCATATAACCTCCAATCTGACACCAACAACATCATACCAATGATAAAAGATCAGATTATTGGTAAATCAAAAGAAGATGCTCTAAGAATCATAGAAACATTCCCAGAAATAGAAAAATGAGCTATTAGCATATCTCCATTCTGGTATTCTTCAGTTACAGGAGTAAAATCAAGAATTCGTATGATTATCAAGGAACAAAACGACTCTGTTTAAGAAAAGAGTCACATTATGTATTTATAAAGAATTTGAAGACGGTTGATTTTCTCATCATGAAATTTGTTGTACTCATCATGACTGAGGATGTTCAATAGTAGACGCGATTCATCATGATAGAGGTGAAGCAGAGGTAACGTCACTTGAGGGTTGGACAGGTGTTCATTCAGGATTTGATACATTCTGACCTTCAGAAGAAGGAATTTCATTTTGTTCTTGTACAAGTTTTGTAAAAATTGTCTTTACTTCTCATCCAATAGCACCTAACTCGCTTCCAATAGCACCCAATTGTTGTCCAATCTGTTTAAATTCACTACCAATTTTAGTAAAATTCTCACTTGCACCAGCAAGTTTTTTTTCATATTTTCTGTACATAGGTAGCAATGCATACCAGATAGACCCAATTTGTGGAAGTACAACAAAAAGAAAGGTAAGCAGTCCAATGTGATTAGCAGCAGCTGGTATAAGCCAGATAATAAAGTAACTTATTCACAATAACGAACCTACCCAAAGTACTGCTGACAATGCTGATTGAAATATATAAGGAACGGTAGGTTTTTGAATAACTCCTGCTACAATAGGAACCATACTTCTGATAGGGAGAAATTTTGAAATAAGCATAGTTTTATTGCCATATTCATTGAAATAAGACTCACACATAGTAATCCATTTTCTTTTGAAGTACCAACTATCTTGCATGGTTTGAATCTTAGGAGCAAGCATTTTTCACCACCAAAAGCCCATGAGATCTCAAGCAACTACCGCTACTGAAAATAATATCATGATCGTCCAAATTCAGCCAGGAATATTTCCCTTTGCAGAAAAATACATTCCTCATCAGAATACTATCGCATCAGTAGGGAAGAGAATACCAATCGGCGTTGCCATCTCTAAGGCAATAATAACCATAATACCTACTAATCACCAGCTATCAATATAATGCATAGCCTCAGCTGGAACTACAGATGATGTTTGATCTTGTCATGTAGTTGTTTGAAGATGTTGTGTTTGTTCTGTATTTGGCATCATACTATCAGATAAATAAATATATCCTATTATAGCGATAGATACACAAAAATGTTATTTTTTTGACCGAAAAAGCTCATATAGACTAGTCAAATAAGGTTTTTGGGATACAGTTATAGTTTAAACGATAAATACTATAAAGGTTGTATATGTATTTCATATTTCATTGCTTCTCTTAATGAGACTATTTTATTAGGAATATCTATTTTCTGAGTATCATTTTTAAAAGAAAGTTCGACAAACTGTCAGTTGATAACAATATCTTGTATAGTAATATAATTTGGTCATTCTTCATGTAATTTAATAGATATGGTTCATAATGACATATCATGATATTTTTTGAGATCTTTCCAATATGATATAAGTTTATTTGAAATTTCTTTATAAACAACTCACTGATTATGAAAAATAGCTTTTTGTTCTTCTAGCCAAGATTTTTGTTTTTTAATATGGGCAAGCATTCTATCTTTATTAAAATAAGTTGATCTTACAATTTTACCAAAAATTTTTTGATTTTCTGGCAATTTTTTAAGAAGTTTTTCTCTATAAGATCATAAACCATCAAACATATAGTTTTTTTTACCTTTAAATTCAGGATCCTCATACCATTTATCAAAAATAGATTTAAATTCATCCATATATTGTTTTTTCTCTGGTGTTGGTTCTCCAATAATTACCGGTTTCTTTAATAAATCTATTACTTCAGACAATATACCAATAAGAGATTCGCAACTATTATCTTGAGTATCAACAACATATTTTTTATATTCAGATGCATGAGAAACGGGCAAAGAAGAATATTCTCTAGGTAATCAATCAAAATAATTTTCATACATATAACGTTGTGCATAATCAATAGGATTATTAGATAATGCTATACAAAAATTATTAAAATCTTTTACTATAGTATTTATTTTTTCGCTTACATTCTCATTCATTATTATTTGATTTTTCAATGACATATATGTTTGTTGTAGATTAGAATGCATATTTTGTAAATCATCATTCAAATTATTTTTACTAAGAGATTCTCATTCATTATTATAATTAATATCAAATTTATTGTTCATATTTTTTAGTAATAAATAAAATCAATATGATAATTATAAATAATTTATAAAAAAAAGCAAAAAAAAAGATTCATACATACAATGAATCTCTTTAAATTTTTTATAATAAACTATGCTGCTTCTCCTTCAGCCTCAATCGGAGCTACATTGATAGCTGAATCACGACCGTCTCTACCTTGACCAATTTCGAAAGAAACTGCATGATCTTGAGCAGGAAGATATCCTTCTTCACATTGTCTAATGTGAAAGAAAATATCACCACCATCATAAGTAATGAATCCAAATCCTTTGTCTTCATTGTAAAATTTGATTGTACCTTGTTGCATAATGTGTATTCATAAGAATATAAAAGAACCAGTGTAACCAATTATATAACCTACACAAGTTCTTTTATCAGTATATGATGAAGATAGTTAGTGTTGTAGATAATGGTAAGCGTAACATAATGTAACTTGTAACTGGGGATTAAAACAATAATCCAATAGCAAGTATAAGATTTTTTTTCGATAATGCAATAGCTTTATGGTAATAATCATATTTTTTGATAAAAAAAATCTCAATATCTCATTGAGACCATCTTCATATAATGATGGGGCGACCGACGGGAATCGAACCCGCGACCAATGGAACCACAACCCATTGCTCTACCAACTGAGCTACAGACGCCATAGATATGGTATGAATGATACGATATTATAAAGAATTAGAGACAGAATTCAAGTATAAATATAATTTTTCTTGTAAAAAACCACTCGACTTCCATACAATACTCAAATTGCGATCCATAACGTAGATGCTCTGTCAGGTAGCTCCATACTTTTTTGCACAATTGCCATCAATATCCCCAACTATATTATCAATAGTATCATAGCTATGAGCATCATAATAATTCGTTATCACAAGCGCATCTACAGACGAAAATTGAGATTCAAGATCATGAGCAAGTACTTTTGCATCACTCGTTGTATCACCGTGATCTATTCCATCAAAATAGATGACAAAAAATTCTTTATCTGACTGAGTGAAGGTTTGGCTCATAAGGGTATGTAAGGTAGTCTGTGGTTGATTACTCTGCACTACAAGATATTCATCAGGAGCGACTTCTCCTATTTTAGGGCCACGAAAAATATTCCATCCATCTTTCCAAGTAATAGGATATTTCTTGTTCCATGGCATCATTTGTAAAAGTGTTGGATAGAATTCGTTCATAAAAAATTATATATAAATAAGAATTACACTTTATTATAAGTATACAAACAATTTTTGCAAATTTTAACCATTTTTTTATCATTACCATAATGATGGTTTGATTTTCTCTTATCAAATCACTACAATAATTACTAATTAATAATTTCTAATTGCTAATTTTTTCTTATGTCCATCAAACTCCTCCCAGATATTGTCATCAATAGACTCAAAGCATGAGAAGTCGTCGAAAGACCTTCATCAGTGATCAAAGAACTTGTAGAAAACTCACTGGACGCACAAGCGACGAAAATATCTATCGATATTCACGATGGAGGAAAATCTCTCATCATCATCCAAGATAATGGAACTGGTATTGATATGAGTGATAGTAAACTCGTCCTCCACAGGTATGCAACGAGCAAAATAGACTCTGATGAAGATCTGGATACTCTAGGGAGCTATGGATTTCGTGGAGAAGCATTAGCAAGTATAGCTGAAGTATCTACTTTATCATTAGAAAGTATCACTGCCTGACATCAACTCGGTTTTCGTATAGAGAAAAACCATAATTCTACAAGTATAGATCATATATCACTTCCTTTTGACCATGGGACAAAAATCATCATCAAAAACCTCTTCGAAAATACACCCGTTCGTAGAAAATTCCTCAAATCCAGTCAGACAGAATACTTTTATTGTTATCAGTTATGTTTAGATTTTGCTTTAGTGAGATATGATATTCACTGGGTGATTTCAAAAAATGGTAAAATAGTCCATGACCTCCCTCCTACTGATGATATTCAGTCGAGAATAGTACAGATTTTCAAAAAAGATCGAGCACAACAACTTCGTCCGATAAATTTTGATCAGTCCAATCTCACGATCAATGGAATTATAAGTGATAGTACCCTTACCTTCTGATCCAATGAATACTGTAAAATCTACGTCAATGGCCGTCCTATCCAAGATAGAGCTATCCAAAAAGCGATTATGGATGGATATCATAGGCAGATTCATCATGGTGAATATCCACTTGCCATCATTGCGATCGATATTGCTCCCCATCTCGTTGACGTCAATGTTCATCCTCGTAAAATTCAGGTTAAATTTGTCGATCCTGGTATCGTTTTTACTAACGTTCGTGATATCATTGTTCAATCTCTTGGAGAGAATAAAACTTTTCATGGTGAACATAAGCCTGTCATTATGCGCAGTGCAACAAGTATTCTTGGAGTAAAAAACGAAGCAAGCCATACACATATACAATCATCACTCTTTACTACAGAAACACAACAAGAACAACAGTGAGCACAAGTTTTCATCAAAGAAGATTATATCGAATCTACACCACAATTCTACAACACTACCGAATACAAAATTGTCGGTCAGATTCGAGATAGCTATATCATCGTCCAACATGTAGATGGATTACGGTATATCGATCAGCATGCCTTAGCGGAGAGAATAGCTTTTGAAAAGCTAAAAAAGAATATTTCTGACGGTAATTATAGTAGTACTACCCTTCTCAATCCAATCAGTATTCAACTTCCTGCCCACCAAGATAGTCAGATTATCTCTGACCAACTCAACACACTCAAATTTGAAACAACCGTCCGATGAGATCATAGTCTGATTATTTACAAAGTCCCGCAATTCCTCGTAGATTATACGATCGATATCGAGAAGATCGTGAGACATCTTATCAGTGAAAATGGAGAACTATCTGACACTCATGATGCAAATCTTGGCATCACCAATATCCTCGACAGTATTTTCGCCACTCGTGCTTGTAAAACATCGATCAAAGCAAATCACAGACTTTCACTCCTTGAGATGCAACAACTGGTCAACGATGGATTTGAATTTATTCCTTGATGATTCGTCTGCCAACACGGACGCCCTTTTGTGATTGATATTGATAAAAAACAGATTGATACGATGTTTGATAGATAGAATTTGCTTTTTATAAAATTTTATATATAGTATATTAATTTATATTTTTTATATAAAAAATGACGTATATAAAAATACAATGATGAATATGAAGTGAGGATATTCAAAAATTAAAACAAAAATGAAGTATAATACTAATTAATGAAGATAATCCTCTAAAATTATATGTTCAAAATCTTGTAGATGATTTTTGAGTAAATACAGATATAAATAGAAAAAGTTTTAAAATTCAGAAAAAACAAGAAAAAACTAGCATTAATCTTATCAGTTCTGTATATACAGATTCTATAATGTATATGATATACTGGTATAACAGACTAAATAAAAAACCTCACGAACAGAAAGAAATAATAAACTCTTTAAAAAGTTATTTATGAGTAGACGAAAAATATATTAATATAATAATTAAAGATACAGAATTTAAAAACAAATGAATTGAATTTGTTGAAAATAAAATGGTATCAAAAAAAACTGTTGATATTGTACTATATAGAGAAAATAATTGACAAAAAGAGATATGAATAATCGAAAGAAATTGGTTTCCTGTAGGTAGTGCTTTACCTTGATGATTTATCTTAGATGAAGATGAATCAAATCCATTAGATTTACCAAGTCATATATTTGCAGCATTGAGAGTTTGATGACAAAAAATACTCTCAGAAAAGGAAGTAATCTATGGAAAAGAGAAAAACAGAAAAAATAAAGAATTCTACTTCGTGTCTAATCAATCATGAACTAAAAAATTGAAACTTTTTTTAGAAGATCTAAAATGATATTCTTACAAAGATTACTTAGAGAGAATGATTTTACCTTCAGACCCAAGACATATTGTAGATACTACTTGATTTGAAATGGAGTTTGAATGAGAAGAATTAAAAGATATAAAGCGAATATCAAAAAATGAAATCATGAATCCTGACAATAAGCAATGATGATTTGTATTTAATCATCATAGAGAAATTGTAGCTCACTTATCATCTCGTACTTCATTAGAAAAAGAAAGAGACTTTAATCATAGTCAACGAATTAGAAATATCATCAATAATCCAGAGCAGATATATAATGAAATCAAAACAAGATTTAATAAAAACAATAATAGTCCTGAGACTTCTATGCCTGAATTATTCCCAGTAGTAGATAAAATCAAAAAATCATTATTTAATGATAAGATCAATAATCTTTGCAAAAACAATCCCGTATTATTAGCAATGAGAGATAATGTTGATAATTCGCTTACTCATATTTCATTCAAAAATAGAGTATTTTGTCCCTATGAATCAACTATAAGAGCAATTTATGATGGTATTAAATTTTATGATATTGTAGCTAGGTTAGAGAAACAGTTTTATGAACATTGCAATACTGAATGACCTATACAACACAACCCAAAAGATATAGATAATGCACTCTATCATACATATAGATATGAATATAGATATAATGAAATGATGTGAATGATTCCTGATGAAATAATTATTCCTACATTTGAATATCTTTGAGCGACAGATATTATGAAAATAAGATGAGTTCCATTACGTTTTGTCTGATTATCTGAAGATTTTATTTATGTAGATGAGTTTTTACAATCTCCAAAAGAGTTTTTTATGCATGATGTAAATCATAGTTATAGAATGGCCATGGAAGATATTCAATTTTCTAAAAAACTCTGATTATCAAGAGAGCAATTATATAATCAATCTAATAAATTCTTAACATCATATCTTCAATCAATTAAAGTAAAAAGCACGGACTCAAAAGAAGAGAAAGAAATCAAAAAATTAAAAAAGATTATATTATTTGAAATCATTCACGAAGATGCTCGTCCATGTTTGCCTGAAGTAGTTTGTGAATATTTACAACAAATCGAATGAAATTCAGTTCCTTTTGAGGTTCCAACAATTAAAGAAGACGGATATAGAGATGTTACAGATTTAATGGATACTTGAATATCAACACTCTCTTATGTAAGGAACAAGCTACAACATGGTTTTTATGATGAAGTAGACTCACAAATTCCTCAAATTGTAGACCCTGAATATAGGTATGCAAAATGGATAGCAAAAGCTGCTTATGATATGTTAGTTGAATTAAAAGCCAAACCAGTTCCAAACTCAGAACTAGATGAAAAATGAAATGTGTCTATAGAATGGTTGCTTTATAGAGTTTGTGCTGTTTGACCAGATAATATTCATAATGCAAAATATGAAGATCCTGATATGAAAAAGTATTGAGATTGAGCAAAATTATTAAATCCCAAAAGATATCAAGTTGATTAAACTTATACAATTAAAAACATGCGACATACCTATATTCTCCTCTGTTCAGATAACACACTCTACACTGGCATATCGACAGATATAGACAGAAGAATTTTAGAACATAATACGTCCCATCTCTGAGCAAAATATACACGCTCTCGCAGACCCGTCCAACTCGTCCGATCACAGTCATTTGCAACCAAATCCCTTGCATCAGCAGAAGAATATCGCATAAAACAGATGAAAAGGTTACAAAAACTAGAATTTATAAATACTCAATAATATCATTATTCTTTAATATACTCATATACAAAACAAGCATCCCCAGCATCATCTTTTGTGGTTCTTAGATATTGCCATCAATGTGATTTCAAATATTGTTTTATAATAACATTATCTGTACAGGAAAAGATTCTTTTATTCCCTCTATTCTCAAGTACATATGATAAACGTTTAGTATATATTGCACTATATATTCATAATTCTCTATAATCTGGGTGTACAATTGCTCAACCCATCCGTAAATTACCGTTATCTTCACCATCAGGACTAGCATGAGCATGGACATATCCACAACCCACAAGATTATTATTTTTATTGTATCACGCAACCACATATTCAGCTGTAAGTACTTCTTCTAATGCGCTCATAGGATATGATTTACCCCATGAATATTCTTGTATCATATCTGCAATAAAATGTTTTGATTCTATATCATTATTATCTACTACTTTAATAGTAATATTTTTGTCCATTGCATGATAAAAAAGATAAAAAATTAATAATTCATTTATTAACTCACAAACTCACTCAATTCCATCCATCTCATCTCTTTTTCTTCGAGATCAGCAGAGAGATGTTGTAATTCTTTTCATAGTTCCTTCAGTTCTCCATGAGAAAGTTGTTGCGTCTGGAAGATGGTATTGATCTCATGTTTTCTCTCTTCTCCTTTTGCAATCTGTTTCATGAGTCTTTCAAGTTCTTTCTTTTCATCTTTGGTTAGTCACTTTTTTGGTGGCAGTGTTGTCATTCCATCTTCACTCGCTTCATGCATAGGAATAACTGGCAATAATTGTTCATTATTATTTTTTCATTGTTCATTTTTTATCTTCCATTCTACATACCTACTATAACTTCCCTGAAAATCTTCAACTTTTCCTTCACCTTCAAATGAAAATATCCTATCCGCTATCTTATCCATAAAATATCTATCGTGAGAAATCACGACCAGACATCATTCATATCATAGTAAGAAATCTTCCAAAGCATTCATCGTGTCAATATCCAGATCATTGGTCGGCTCGTCGAGGATCAAGAAATTTGGTTTTCTCATCAAGGTAACTAACAGAGACAATCTCCTCTGTTCTCATCACGAGAGATCATGAATCCATTGCTGTTGCTGCGCAGGAGAAAAGAGAAATCTTTCCAATAATTTCGTCGTCGATATCTTTTCTTTTCCTATCGTCATCCAATCAGCAACTGACTTCGCATATTCCAATACCTTCACATGAGAAGGGAAAACAATCTTCTGCGTATAATATCCAAACTCTACATGCTCTGATAATTCTCTTTTTCCTTTATCACATTCCTCTTCTCCTACCACAATATTCAAAAAGGTTGTCTTCCCGACTCCATTCCTACCCAGGATACCGATACGTTCACCGAAACGGAACTCATGCGAGAAGTCAGACAATATTTTTTTATCTCCAAAACTTTTCACAATCCCTTTCATGATCAATATTTTATTTCCTAACATTCTTTGTTCACTTTTATCTACCGCAGTGATCTCTATTTTTTTATTATTATCTCTATAGTCTGTTGATTTCGATTTGAAAGTATCTTGTAATTCAAAAAAGTCTTTTGTTCTTTTTACCGATTTAGTTTCTCTGGCTCTAGGAGCTTTCTTTACCCATGCCAATTCTCTACGATATAGCTGCTTGAGATTATGCATATCTTTATGTTCTTTTTGCAGTCTCTCAGATTTTTTCAACAGATAATCAGAATAATTTCCCGAATAGGTATACAATTTTCCTCTATCCAGTTCTACAATATCCGTACAGACACGCTCGAGGAAATATCTGTCATGCGTAACCATAAGTAAAGTAAGATTTTTCTGACTCAGATAGTCTTCCAGCCAGTTGATCATATCCAGATCGAGGTGGTTGGTCGGTTCATCCAGGATCAAAACATCCGGCTCATCGATCAAAATCTTAGCCAAAGCAACTTTCTTCTGTTCACCACCAGACAGTGTTCACCATGCTTGTGTTAGTAAAGTTCTAATATCTAATTCACGCGTAATCTTATCCAAACGTACACCATGTTCTCGATCATGATAATGTTCATCATCTACTTCGTGCTGTTCAAACCGATCCTGTACGATCATCGTATCAGGAAGCTCTGTTTTCTGTTCGAGGAATCAGACACGACATGCTTTATTTCGTGCGACTTCTCCATGAGTACATTCCAGTTTCCCAGCGATGATATTAAGCAGGGTTGTTTTACCCATACCGTTACGAGCAATAAGCGCTATTTTCTGACCTTTCTGGATCGAAAAATCTACTCCATCGATAATCTGACGAGTATGATATCTATAAGCGAGTTCTTTAACTTGGAGGTAATACATTATTTATATAATAACAAATATGGAACAAAAAACAATAATAAAAAAAATCTCTATTTTTTATAGAGAAACAATCTACGAGGGATAGTATATATCCATATCTTTAATATGGTACTCGCCACCTTGAGTTAATTTTAAATTTACCAGGGATGGGACTCGAACCCACACACATCGCTGCACCCGATTTTGAGTCGAGCGTGTCTACCAATTCCACCACCCTGGCTTAGGTCAGGAAAATCTTTTTTTGCAAAAGAAAAACACGCTAGTATATAACGATTTTGTTCACAAAATCAATTGATTTTTCGTTTTGTTTTGTATACAATTATATACAGAACAATAATCGTTGATTATTATTTTATTTTATATGGATATAAGCATGGATTTGAACAAAGTATTACTGATCGGAAGAGCAACGGATACCTCAGAAACGAAGAGAATTGAAAGCAATGATTCAAGTGTAGTTAATTTCGTCATCGCTACAAACAGAAAATTCAAAAACAAAGATGGAAATCTCCAAGAAGAAGCTGAATATCATAGATGTGTAGCCTATGGAAACAGTGCTGATGTCCTTGGTAAATATCTTCATAAGGGGAAAAGAATTTATATTGAAGGAAGACTAAGAACCAGAAAATGGACCGATAATGCTGGTCTAACAAAATATTCTACAGAAGTCATCGTAACCCACTTTATCTTCTTGGATTCAAAATCATCAGAAGATGAATGAGGGCATATTGAAGAAAACTATGATATCGATAGTAGTATTTTAGACGAAGAAGTACCATTCTAGAACCTTTAATTATTTACATGAAATTTGTATGCCAACCAATAATCCTATAAAAATCCTTCTTCTCGAACTCTTTGACCTCCTTAGTTATGTGGTTTTTGTAGGGGGTATTGTCTTTTTTGTAAGATTTTTTCTCATCAACCCATTTAATGTTGTAGGATCGAGTATGTACCCGACAATTCATGATAAAGATTTCATACTTGTGGACAAGATATCACATAGATTTACTGAATATAAAAGAGGTGATATTATCGTCTTTGTTCCTCCAGGAAAAACTGACCCGTATGTAAAAAGAATTATCTGACTACCATGAGAGACAGTTACTGTTCGTGACAATGTAGTTCAAATCTGTAAAACCTGATCAGATGAATGTTTTGCGCTCGATGATAAGTTCCTACCAGCCGAAACCTACACAACAGCAAGCTGTGGGAAAGATACCTTTGAGGTAACAACAGGATATTTTGTAATGGGAGATAATAGGTCAGGTAGCACTGATTCAAGATGTTGTTTTGGATTACAATGTTTTGAGCATACAAACTATCTTGTACCTAATGACTATATTATTGGTAAAGTAGTACTGAGACTCTATCCAGACATGACAACATTCGCTAATCCATTTCAATAATATCGATCTCTTTACTTATCTAGACATTCTCTATGAAAGATATTTGGAAACTTATTGTTCTCTCACATCGAAGAAAGAAAAATATTTTTGGACTGATTGCAGCTCTTGTTGGAATTGCCTTATTGATTCCATTACTAAATTCTATCTCATTAGGACAAGGAGCCATTGTCAATCAATCCTTTCAACACCTCATTATTGAGATAGTAGGAATATTATTTATCCTCTATTTTTGATCAACACTACTAAAACAATTCCAAGAAAATAAAACACTACAACTCCTACGATCTAAAAAGAAAGAACCTATACAATTTATTATAGGTGCGCGACTAGGAACATATACTGTCTATGGGTGATTTATAGTGATAGCAATGATCACAAGTCTTCTATTCTATGGAGATATATCACTCATCATCAGTTATAGTAATTTGTTAATCTCAGGAGCCATTGCACTGAGTTTGATATTTTTCTTTTCTTCAATAACCAATTCATATGCAGCATTACTCTCTACACTGATTGTGTATCTCATAAGTTATTCTATAAATTTTATTATTTTTAGTACACCAGTAAACTTCGAAGACAATATTTCTTTCAAAATACTCACCATTGTACAACACCTCTTCCCGAGATTTGATATTCTATATAGTTCTATGAGTATGTTTTCTACCTGGTTACGATCAGTAGGAGCAAATATACTCTACTTCATATGTATAACAAGCATCATGATATATATATTTTTATCTCGTTTTGCTAAGAGATAATGAGAATCTTTTCTTCATTTGACACAAGATATAAAAAAAAATTACTTTCTGACAAACAGTTGCAGTATTGATCAGATAAAGTACTTCTTGTAGAAAAATCTGGTCTCTTTCTCTTTGTAAAAGTCTACTTCCCTATTATTATTTCTCTTCTTGTCGGTCTTGTAACAGGGTTATCGATCGATTACTTTCTTGAGACACAGACTATACGATCGGTACTTACAGGCTCACTTATGGCACTGTTTATGCTCATACCATATAGAATTTTCAAACATTACATTGATTATCATATGGACTATTGTCTCATCACTCCTACAGAAATCATTTTAGCTGAACAATCTGGAATTTTTAAAAGACAGATAAGAACATTAGATGCATCCAAAATCAAAAGTATTAGTGTACACAAAAAACATGTCCTTAAAAGTATATTTAACAATTGAGTTATTCTTTTCTTAAGTGATGGAGATGACAATAACTTATGAGAAATTAATATTGATTATATCTACAATCCAGAAGCACATAAAGAAAAAATCAATGCTATTATGAACGAGAGTATATAAGCTTTTTACTCGGATACATCGTTATGAAAATTTTTTCATCATTTGATACCCAACTCAAAAGTAAATATATTCATGATCTATCAGAAACTTATGGACAAGAAAATATTGTGACTATAACCAGAAGTAATTTCTATTTTCTCAAAAAAGTTGCTATACACATAGTATTTTGATTAATGAGTTATGTTATATCATTATGATGAATGATAGCAATGGTATGAATACAAGCTACTCTAAGCTATGGTATATGGATTGCACTACCATTTAGTATCATATTTTTTCTTATAGCAGCTGAAAATTATATTGATTATAGTATGAATTATGCTATATTCACACCTCATGAAGCAATTCTCGTAGAACAAATTGGATTCTTCAAAAGAAATATAAGATCTTTAGATGTTAAACATATCAAAAGCATTACTATTCTTAAATCTAATCGAATATTTAGCTTATTTGATGACGGATTACTTTCCATACTCAATGAATGAAGTCATGCAAGTGATAATATGGGAGAGATTGTCTTCAAGTATGTTCATCGTCCAGAAGAAAAAAAAGCAGAAATACAACGTATTATTACTAGAGATAACCATTAACATCTATCATACTACCATTACTTTATCTTCTTTCTTATTCACATGCCGACTATTCCTTATGATATGTATGAATCAGACCATGAACTTGTGCTTGTTGTACCTTTTGGTGGTGTCATCAAAGAAAGTATTAGTATCACTATACAATATGAAACCATTACTATTCGTGGCAAAAGAGTTCAACCAAAGCTCAGAAAAGGATTTCAGACATTACAACATCAATGTTATCGATGAGATGTAGAACTCCATATAGATCTCCCTCCACATGCAAATTACAAACAGATGAATAGTAATCTGAGCAAAGAAAATATTCTCACTTTAATTATACCAAAAAATATCATTCCTGACAGTATTCCCGTTCATATAGAAGAATAAAAATTTACTTATTTCATTCAGCTCCTATGACCATAACCCAATATGGTCCTACCTTAGCAACTCCAATATCAACTGCTTTAGGAGCAACAATGTTATCATAATGTGTGGGACTGTCCATCCAATCTGCCAATACTTGTGATGGTAGTACTTGATTGTATGCTATATTCTCACCAAGAAAAGAATAGTAATATCCTGCATCATACGCTCTCTGTAATACTCTTGTACCGTCAGTACCTACATGTCAGATAATTTCTCTACTTCCATCACCATCTGCATCATAAGGGAAATGTTCAGATAAGTCTAGCGCATGACGATAGGCAGCTTGTGTAAGACGACTATTATAGTTCAAGGAATTAAGATCAGAAGCATTTCTTACTGCATTGATTGCATTGATAACAGATCGTTGCTGTACAAGATCAGAAGTAGACATAGAAATAGTCGCACTATTTCTTTCTATAACCTTAGACCATATTCATTGATAGAGTAATTTTTCTGATTCATCTCCAAACTTGATCTTCTTAAGCAAAGAAAGTTCTAAACGCTTCCATATTCTTTTTTCTTGCTTAGGTTTCATACTCTGTAATGGTATTGTAGAAATCCTCTCATGAACATATGACTCTAATGAAGTATAAATAGTATCGATACGGCTTTCTATACTTTCTGCATAAGAAAACAATGGCATAAAGAATAGAGTAAGAAAACTCAATAACATATATTTATAATTCATGATATCTAAGAATTAAAAAAGTAACATTATTTTTGCTTTTTATACACAAATCAGTATACTATAACAAGAGTTAAATAAAATATTTATCATAAAATAATTATCGCTTCATGAATTCATGATGAGCAAACACAACACAGTGATCTCTTGTATTTCTTCAGATCAAACCACTGAGAGAAAATGAACGTTGAATCGATTATCGATTAACTTTTTTAAGAAATATTTCCCCATTATCAGGAACCGTACAGTTTTTCGTAAGTGGAAATAATACTAATATACAGCTCTTTATAGCTTGCGATCGTAAAAACCTTGCATTTATTGAAAATATGTTTTATGCGTCATATCCTGATTCTGAACTCATCATTGTAAGCCAAGCACCAACAATAGCACATGAATATCTTTCTTTTACAAAACAAACAACTTTCAGAGATACTGATAGCTATGTACAGTGAGGAACCTATAAAAGTCCATTTCATGATCTGCTTTCTCTGTTCAATACGGTAGACGTAAAAAGCAAACTTACTCTTCATTTTACTCTACAATTTAAAAAAGAAAAATCATCATTAGATAAAGCAATCGAAATAACCAAAAAAGTATTATTTTGAGGGAAGAAAAAAGAATCTGGAGAAGAAAAAAACACTGTTGTTATAGAAAGTATTGAAAAAATCAAACCAGAACTATGGTGAAGAATAGGGATAGCAATATCGAGTTCTGACCTCGTTATGAAAAATGCTATTAGAGATCAATTTTCTCTTTCACTAAAGTCATTTATGACGGATGGGAAAGCAATATTTAAGACAACACCTACACCATTCATCCCACTTCTTCGTAGTCAGATCACAAATTTTTTTCATATTCCTACGATGCAACACTTTACGAAAGCACTTGATTATGCTGTGTATCGTAAACTCCCCTATCCGTACCCACTTCCCACTGAAGCAAACACATCTAAAGATGAATTTACTCTTATCGGGACAACGGACTATCGTAACGATAAAATTCCTTTTGGAATGATTGAAGAAGATAAGTTCCGTCATATGTATATTGTAGGGAAAACGGGGACAGGTAAATCTACCTATCTATCTAATCTTATCGCTAATGATATTAAAAATGGTAAAGGAATAGGACTTCTTGACCCACATGGAGAGTTAGTAGAGACAGTGTTAGAACATATTCCAAGTCATCGTACCAATGATGTGATTCTTTTTGATATTTCAGATAGCGAATTTCCGATCTGATTCAATCTCCTCCAAGCTAAAGATGCAGATGAAAAAAATCGTATCGTATCAGGGGTTGTAACTACTTTTCAGAAACTCTTTGCTCATAGTCGATGACCTAGATTAGAATATATTCTCAGAAATGTGTTACTTACTCTTATTGATTACCCAAATGCCACCATCATGCATATTCTGAGAATACTGACAGATAAAAATTTCCGTGAAGAAGTCATCAAACATACCAGTGATGGTATGATATTAAAATTCTGGAGAGATGAATATGATAAGTGGGATGAAAGACAAAAACAAGAAGCGATGTGACCTATTACGAATAAAATTGGACAATTTCTCTCTTCTGCTGTTGTAAGAAATATTTTTGGACAACCAAAATCTAAACTCAATCTCAGAGAAGCTATGGATAGTGGTAAAATTATTCTTATTAATCTTTCGAAAGGTAAAATCGGTGAAGATAATGCATCCATGATTGGATCGCTCTTGGTGACAAAATTCCAGATTGATGCCATGTCGAGAGCTGATATAAGACCAGAAGATAGAAGACCTTTCTATTTGTATATCGATGAGTTCCAAAACTTTGCAACAGATTCATTTGCTACGATTCTTTCTGAAGCTAGAAAATATAAGCTCTCACTCATTATGGCCAATCAGTATACGAGTCAACTTTTGGAAACTATTCGTGATGCTATTTTTGGTAATATTGGTTCCATATTCTCCTTTACGATTGGTTATGACGATGCTAAAGTGATTGCAAACCAATTCAAAGAAATGGTAAGTACCAATGATCTTATCTCGCTACCAAGATTTACTGCCTATACGAGAATGATGATCAATGGAGTCACATCAGATCCATTTTCGATGAAAACTATGCCACTACCGACCCCAGAGTGATCTCTTGAACAAACCAAAAAAATCATAGAACAATCCAGACAAAGATATGCTATGCCCAAATCGGAACTCGAAGCTTTACTAGATGCCTGGCAGAAAAAAACCTTTTCACCTGCAGAGAAAGTCGCCTTTCGTAGTTCATTAGAAGGCAAAGGCATACAAAGTTATATTATTGATGAGTTTTTTGCGAGCGGAGAAGATGATCGAAATCTTTGGTATAAAGAATATCAAACCAAAAATGAAAGGATATCAAACAATGTAGTAGTGAGCAATGAACAGTGAATAGTGAATAATACTGATCAAAATAATCCTGTAATTGCTATACAAGAACCAATCCACAACCAATGAACAGCAAACAATAATCAATCTGTAATCAATAATCCACAAACGCCTAATGCAACAATGCAACAATTTTCAATAGACAATATTGTACTTGGACAAGCATATGAATGATATATCAAACTCCAGTTTAATTATGGACTCTTCATAACAGTGAAAGGAGTAGAATGACTTCTTCATAAAGGATCTATTATAACACCTGATGCGGTCAATCGAAAAAAATATTTTAATATAGGAGATCCGATCACCGTCATCGCTCAAGAATTTAAAGAAATTAATGGAGAAAGAAGAGTTGTCTGGACTATGAAGGGATAAATCTTTATTCACTAAAGCAATATATGATTAATAGCGCAGATATTACTGCTAAAATTATACAATCACCATCATGTTGTAGAATAGATGGATCTCTTTGTCCCTGTATGAAAAAAGCACAACATCGTCTTCTCAATGCTCTTTCTCCTAACAAGATACATCAATATGAGAATGGAGATCTTTTAATTAAGAGTGCTTGTGGAAAGGCTGATGCGATAGTAGAATTATCATTTCCTCATATCGATGAGGTTGCAAAAGTATTCAATATGGAACATATAGAACTTCTCAAACAAAGCAAACTTTCTATCCAACAAGCAGTAGAGAGAACTTATGGTTGAATCAAAGATCCCTATATTATAGCAACCAACACACATCGAAATAGCAGCAAAAAAACATTAGAAATTACTTTTCAGAGGTGAATCAAGCAAATAAATATTGAGACATTTTTGGATTTATAAAAAATCTCTGTGAATACGGTCAGAGATTTCTATATATAATAAAAATGTGTGGAGATTAGTTAAAAATTTCATTCACCCTTCGAGCAAAATTTTCTCTAAAGAAGGCGTGAGTAGAAAATCTGTTCAGGATCTCATTTTTTTGAAATTGAATTAATCTTGCTGCATCTTCATGTGATTCTTTTTTGAGTTCTTTGATAAGAGCTGAAATTTGATTGAGTTTGATGACAATCACATCTGCAAAAAGTGATTTTGCTCAAGACATAACTCCTTGTACAGTCTTTACACCATATTCACTAATTTTATCAAATACCATAACAAGAGCATCAACAAGATCAGCACATGCTTGATTTAACTTATCCATAAGGACTGTTACAGTATTTGATGATTCTGATACAGTATTGAGTGTATTCATGAGCGACAAAGGAAAGAAAATAAAGTTCTTTTGATAACACTCTAGTATACTTCATAGACTTCAAACAAGCAATTCTAACCTAAAACAAGGCTTTTCTAGTCTTGTCTTATCACAAATAATGATATAACTACTGACAAAATAAAAAAACTCACCATTCTTGCAAACTATGAGTTAGCACTACAGAGTATTCGTTATTCTGAGCGAAGTGAAACGAAGTCGAAGAATCTCTTTTATTTAATGAGGAACACTATCCATCAAGTCTGTCAATTCTTCTATACTTTGAGATTTTTGAATATTTTCTTTAACCTCATAATATGGATGTTTCATACCTTCATCTTCAATTTCCCTCATTATATCTTTTTTCATAGTAGCAAAATCAATAAGTTCATCAGAAATTAGTTCTACACCCTCAAAAATTAAATTTCTAATTTCATCAGGAACAATACTAAATTCTTTAAGTTTTTTTCTCACTAAGATATATTTCTTACCAGATTTATCAAGAATAGATCATTGTTGCAATCATGCACCCATAGGAGAAGCCAGCACACTACCATAAAGATAATCTTTTTTATACAGATTGAGAGATCTGACTGGGATTTTATCATTTTGTCCTACAATAGGAAAGATAACCTTATCTCGTCACAATACTTGTATCAACTCATCTTCTGAATAATATTGAGCTATCTTACGTTTATATAACCTAAACATAAAAAGATTATATTGCTTCACCAACATCAATAAAATAATTAATGTAACTACACAAACAATTAAAAGATTTTTTTCAAGAAACAATCAAATATCATATAAATTCATAACATCAATATATTTATCTATAAAACCACATATTGCCCAGCTCTCAACACTTTCGGAACTGCATACTGAGCAAGCATCACCTGTCTGGCAAATTCGATATCATCAGCTTTGAGTGTAGAATTAGTATTATAGTGAATTGGTACTACTGTTTTAGGTTTGATATATCAACAAGCCTTTACTGCATCTTCTACTCCCATCGTATAAGTCCCACCGATCGGTAACAGAGCCAGATCAATATCTTGTATCTCACTCATTTCATCAAACAATTGCGTATCACCAGCATGATAAATACGGATTCATAAAAAATCAATTATCAGACCCGATGAATGTCCTGTAGTACTAATATCATGAAGAGATTTCGTAAATTGTACTGATCAATCCTCAAAAGTAAAAAGAGAATCTAAAGATTGTGAAATTATATTTTGTCCTATGATTGCATGAGATTGTACTATCTCACAAATATCTGTTATGGCAACAAGAGTACATCAAGTACTTTTGACAATAGTCATGATATCATCCAGAGCATCATCACGGACATGCGTCAGTAAGATATGGGTAATAGATTTATGTATAATATCGTCCAACGTGATATCACATCTTGGGTTATGAGAAACAAAGGGATCAATAAGAATACTAGAATTTTCTCTTTCTATTTCAATGAAACTATGTCCATGATAGATAACCTGCATAATGAACTGAACAATTAAAAAATGTATAATACTAAGAAATCAGAACTAACGTATAAACATTCTATTTTATAATGATTCTAAGAAATTTTGTTTAATGGTATCTTGTTGTACATCAGCTTTAATAATAGCATAACTTGATCTAATAAGCTCTCTCAAATCAGGATAATAAATCAATGCTAACACTTCTTGCAAAGTACACCATTTATAGACTCCTACATATCACTCACCATCAATAATAGATATTTTTGTCGGGTCTCCAGCATACAGCATAAGGAAAAGTGTAATATCTTTATTAAGGTTCCCTATCGTAGGATCATCAGTACGAATATGAGTCTGTCCAAGTTTCGTAACTACTTGCAAAAGATTTAAGATAAGCCCAGTCTCTTCGCTTACTTCGCGAAGTGCAGCATCCTCATGTGTTTCTCATTCTTGCACCTTTCCTTTAGGAACAACTCGTTCAATTTTCTTCGACATAGCCTGTCTTTTGATAAGAAGATATCTTGGTTCTCCATCTGAAGCAAGATAATAGATAACTCCACCTGCAGATTGTGTTACAGGTCTTTGCATAACTGACATAACAAAAATACGATTGTAAATAAAACATTCATTAAAATACCTTGCTGAATAGGTTTGTGTGGAATTCGAAAAATGGGTTGAGTGAACACAATTTGCCTTTGTATTATTATGATAATAATTATCTAGAATACTATTGCAAGAGAGAAATTTTCAAAAAAGAAAAAAACCATAATGCCGTATCATCTATGTGATTCTCTGACAGTAAAGAGGGAGACCCATCATACCATAAGGTACAAAATTTCAATCTCCTAGTACAGAGCGTTAGAGAAATTTATATTCATAGACCACACGTACATCATAGCATGTCAGAAGTATAACTTTTATATATTCATTTTCAAGATGAATACAAAATATATAATATATATGATTTTTATTTTGTCTACAATATCAAACAAAAAATAACTCATTTTTTGTAACTGTTAGTTTTTTTGATTATACTTTCTAATAGAACATAATTTTAATCTTATTGATATGTTGCATTATGGATCCAACACTACAAACAAACACTACAAGTAGTAGTACTACTACATCCACTCCAGCCCAAACACAAGGAGATCAGGTTATTGTAAGTGGTGCTTTTGGTGGTACTATACCATCTACAAAAGAGGCAATTTCAGAGACAATGCCATCATTTTCTTTCGATGAAGCAGAGTTTTGAGGACCTGTACAACCTCTTCCAAGCACACAAAATGAACTCATTACTAATCCTTTCGCTTGATGAGCAGCATCAACAAATTTTTCTCTCGATGACCTTGAACCGACTTTACATGCGCCTGTCGTAAGTACTGAAGCCAACAATAACGACTTGTGAGACAATACAAATACACCATCTGACACAGGTGATAGTACTGTTTCTACAAGTCCAAGTTCTGAAAGCAACTCAAAGAGTAATGAAGAAATGAATACCTGAATAAAATCAAATAACAACTCTTTACCAACATTTGATATACCCTCTCCTATAGAAAATGTTGAACAAACACCAACAGCAACTCCACAAAATGAATCTATAGCTGATATTTCTTTCGATCTCCCAACACAAACTCTTGATCAGAATACTGAAAACACTGCCTCTTTCAACATTGAAGAATCATCAGGTGATCTCTCATCTGAAACAACCACAGTTACCGTTTCACAAGAATCACAACAAGTTAGTCAACTCACTCCTGATATAACAGCTACTCCAATAGCAGAAGTTGAAGTACCAGTATTTGATATTCCTAGCAAAGAAAATACTTCTACAGATATATCTTTCGATCTCCCAAACATGGATACAACATCAATAGCAGACACAACTCCTTCTACTGAAATCAATGAAATAACCACTCCTGAAGTTGCAACTGAACTTGTAGGCGATCAAAATACTATTGTTGCTGAATCAAGTGATCAATCACAAGATATCCTAACTCCTCCTGTTTCACAATCACAAGATACAGTAACAGAAGATATACCTCATAATTCTTTTGATATCCCAAGCGAAGAAAACAACGACGAAGTTACGGCATCAATCGAAGTTACACCATCCAATACGGAAGAACCTTCTGAACTAACACAAGAAGAGTATGAACCACATCAAGAATCACAAGAAGAACATAATAGTGAAGATATACAAGATAAAAAATCTTATGACACTATTATCAATGAAGAAAACAATGAAGTATATGGAGACAATACTCATGAACTACAAGAAAGCTTTGAAGAATTTAATACTGCACTCACTAACTATCTTACATTTTTAGACACTAACAGTATTACAATAACCGGACTGCGTACTGAAAATGATGAAGTAAACTATGCATTTAGCAAAGAATATGACAACACTATTTCTATTGAAAAGTCTAATACAGGAGATACGATTGCTTTCGTCCCTACAGAATCAGGATTAGAAGTATTATTAAATAATGAAAGCATTGCCTACTATGGAGTAAACAAAGTATCTAATGACACTACCCACTACCTCAAAGAAAAACTAGGTAAATTCACCATGATGGTATCCAGTGATCATGAAAAACAAGAAAAAGCCAAAAAAGATGAAGCCAAAAAAATCAAAGAAACACTCAGAAACTTCTAATACTGTCTCCACACACAGATATCAAGATCAATTCCTTCACGTACGGGAGTTGATTTTTTTGTCCGATTCTCTACAATAGACACGAACATATACTTTATACTCTAACATGTCTTATCTCCATTATGCAACTTTTTTTTTCTGGCCAATATTCGCGTTCTGAAGATCATATCACCATCACTGAAGAGCGTATCATCCATCAGTGTTCTCGTGTCCTTAGAATGCAACCATGAGATCAAATTCAAATCCAAGACAATAACCAAAGACATACCATTGTACTCGATTGATTTTCAAAAAAAGCCCTTACAGGAAAGATAAGAGACACCATACGTTATCCACAAGAAACCAAAATCACTACTCTTTTTATTGCCATACCTAATCGTCGAGACAAGGCCGAACTCATCGCTCAGAAATTAACAGAAATAGGAGTTAGTCATATCATTTTTCGACAAGCATCCAGATCAGTACTTAAATCTGTACCTCATAAAAAACAAGAAAGAATCCATCATATAGCGCTTGAAGCAAGCGAACAATCTTTTCGTACCACACTTCCTACTATTACTTTCCTTGAAAAGTGGGATGAAAAATATATACTCTGACACGATGTCAGTATCTTATTCTACCAATGAGGTTCTACTTTTGATTCATGATCCACAGAATGAATGAATAACAGGTCATGAATTATCGGACCTGAATGATGATTTACTCCACAAGAACTAGAATACTTTTCTCCTATCACTACAGTCCATACCTTATGATCTTCTATCCTGCGTATGGAAACAGCAGCTATGATATGATCACGACTTCTTCAACAATAATTTCAACTCCTAATCACCCATCTCTTATGATTCAAAAAATCAAAGCACTTCTCAGAAATACCTTCGTCTATAGATTTTATAAAACAATGAGAGGGAAATACGCACTTCTCAAATATGACAATCCAAGCAATGGGATGTTTGTGATCTGAATTACTTGAACGAATGGTAAAACGACCACCAGTTTTATGATCCATCATATTTTTAACACCCTGATCGATAAAGCATTTCTCCTATGAACCAATGAGATCAAATATGGAACCGAAAGTGTGGCCAATACATCTAAAATGACATCACCTGATGTGATGGATGTTCAGAAATATCTTGCACAAGCGAAAGCACAAGGATGTCATATCGCTGTATTAGAAACAGCAAGTCATGGCTTAGATCAGGATAGATTCCATGGTATCGATTTTGATATGGGAATACTAACCAACATCACTCCCGAACATCTTGACTATCACAAATCTATGGAAGAATATGCCAAAACAAAGAAAAAACTCTTCCAAAATGTAGCAACTAATTCCAAACCAAACAAAATGGCTATTCTCCCTAAAGATGATAAAATAGGAAGAGAATGGGCAGATGAACTTGGGATAGAAAAAACCATGACATTCGGTATTGTCAGTGGAGCAACGCTGAAAGCAGAAGCTATTACCTATACTGTAGACAGTACATCATTTACTATCAATTATATGGGTCAACTCTTTCCTATGACTATGAAAATGGTTTGAATCCATAACGTGTATAATACCCTTACAGCACTCTGTGCAGGTCTTGTAGTTTGACTTGACCTCAATGATATGATCGCAACCTTCACTACATTCCAACCACCACTGGGAAGAATGGAACCTATAATACATAACAATACTCACTACTTCGTAGACTTCGCTCATACTCCTGATGCCCTTGAAAAAACACTCTCCTATCTAGCATCTATCAAAAAAGACTGAAGACTCCTCCTTCTTACTTGAGCGATGGGACAGAGAGATAGATTTAAAAGGCCAATGATGGGAAAACTTGCTGATCAATACGCTGATATTATTGTCCTTGCTGACGAAGATCCAGGTGAAGAACCGAGATTTCAAATTATCCAAGAGATCAAAGATGGGATCAATCGCTATGATGGTGACAATCTCTTTATCATCCCAGATAGACAGAAAGCAATACAATTTCTGACCCAGATTGCACGTCCAGGCGACGTAGTTCTCCTTGCAGGTAAAGGTCACGAAACTGTGATGTCCGTCCCATGAGGTAAAATCTCTCGAAATGAAAAAGTTATTCTAGAAAATTATTTACAAGAAAAAGGAGTCTAATACAGACTCCTTTTTTTTAAACTACATCATTATGAGAAGCATAATACGATTTCACTTCAATTACTTGTCCTATACCATCTCTACGTCTCATAGCATCAATTTTTTTTGTTTTACACCATTCGATATCAGATTGTATACTCCAAATAATTCTGTCCCAATGAGGAATTAATTCTTTTTCATAATACATTCTATCTCCCCATGGCATAAGTCCACTGGTAGAAATTTTGTGTTGTAATTCCTCCTTTTTTGTTTCATATTTTTGTTCTAGTTCTGATAAGTGTTGTAATGCATTTTCAAAATACTTTGGTGAAGTATTAAAATTTTCTACTAAAGATTTTTCTAATCTTTTATTGTTCCATTTTCTACGATTTTCATAGAATATACCATTACTCAAGATAAGGAACACTATCAAGAATCCTAATAATCTTGAATCAGTTATCCATGAAATAAATATTCCAATACCTAATACTACATTCATTCCAATCCATAAATCATTAAGACTCTGGTAAGGACTGTGTTGTAAGAGAATATTCCATAAAGACTCATCTTTTTTTCTTTTTGAAGATTGTTTTCTAACAATTGCTTCAATCTCTTTAAATTCTAGATTTTTCATATATTTTATTTTTAAGTTATTATTTTTATTTTAGTAAAAATATTTATAAATATATTATATATAAATGTCAATATTTAATTTTTAAACATTACTTTCACAATCTTAATTTGAAAGTGAAACGTCTTGATTTCCTCAAATACTAACCAGTCAAACTCTTGACGAAGAATGTCCACTTGCCAGGTCATCATCTCCAGAAACATCGTCGTCTGATATCCACTCTCACGTATTTGTGCAAACATGATTCTATACAACTCTAAGCCATCATCACCACCTACGAAAGCCACTCTTGGCTCATATTTGATCGAAAGATCAGGATTCGTATCAAAAGTTTCATCAGGAATATAAGGAAGATTAGCTAATATTATCACTTCCTGTCATTGCGAGGTACGAAGCAATCCACTATCCAATGCAGGAGAACTAAACAAATTTCCCTTTTCAATCATCACATCAACACTCTTATCTATTTGATTATGTACTATACAATAATTATAGTTTTTTTTTGCAACAGCCAATGCATCTTCACTAATATCTATCAGAAAAGCCTGCTCTATCTGACTCCCATGAGAGTGTAAAAGTGACAATCCTAGTACTCCTGAACCTGTCCCCACATCTACCAGTATAATTTTTCATTCTTCATTCTTCATTTTTCATTGGAGGTATTCTCTAACTGCTTCTATCATATATTCGGTTTCTGGACGAGGTATAATAGTATTTTTATTCACTGAAAAACGGAGTCATCCATATTCTACATATCAGAGAATATATTCCAGTGGTTCATGATCTTCAGAGTAAAGTCTGTATTTTCCATTGATTTGGTCTCATAATTCAACAGATACCTCATCATCATAATGCACAATGAGCTCTTCTCTCGTCCACCCTGTCAGATGTCATATAATTTTTTGTAATACAAATTTATGTTTATAGTGAGGATCACCAATTAACTGAAAAAATGTCATACGTATATCAAAAAATAAATTATATCACAGTCACAAAAATATGCCAATCGATATTATAATAACTATAGCTATACCCATACAAAAAACAAGATATTGAGTATAATGAGAGTATGACACGATGAAGCATCATCAGTATCCTTTGATGAAGTCTGCTACGAATATGGATTCTCAGACAGATTTTTTCTCAAAATGATAAAAAACAATTACTTATCATCAGTATATGGTCTGTATTCTATGCGCTCATCGCATTCTTAATCTACAATATAAGTCACTTTTTCGCACCAATCAACGGACACTACAGCGACTATCTTATTATCATTACTATCCTTTTACTCTTCCTGATACCTATCATTCCGGCAGGACGAAAAGGACGAATTCTACAGTCTCTTTTCTGGATTGGACTGAAAATCGGTGTAGGATGAGTAATAGGAACCTATAGTCTCTCAGCTCGATGAGAAGAAACACTCAAACGAAGTAGTCTCAAAAACAAAAAATCCTGACTACTCCAAAGTATGATCTTGGGTGGTATAGTAAGCGCTATCGTATTTGGACAGATAGAAAATATAATCTATGTAGTAACATCTTACCTTCAATCACAAGATATTATCACTTCTCTCAATGTATTATCGCAAAGATCTTTCCTACCTATTATTGTCCATATAGGATCCCTTTGTCTTGGATTTATTGCTCTCTTACAAATCAAACCTTATCTCAACAATAACTCACTCCTTCGATGAATCGGAGCAATAGTCAGTATCTGATCTCACTTTCTCTATAACATAAGCCAATCGCATACGTCTCTGAAGTTTGTGTCTCTTATCCTTATGGGATTCTATATCGTAGCTATCCATTATTCACTCTTTAGAAGTGATACACTTTATACACAGACTGAAACATAACGCTTTCAATATTATTATAAGAGATATGTTTATATTCTCTTACCTCATTATGAGAAGGAAGAAATTTTTGAAGTGTGGCATAATCAGATGATCGTATACTATGTAAATACATCTTTCAACTTCATTCCTCATACAGTATTCCCTAAGAGCACCAATAGCATTTTTTTCATAAACAAAAAATTCTTCTCTATGGAAGAATATATCTGATGTGTATCACAACACTACAATAAAGAAGCAAAGCACTTAGTCATTTAAACAAGTCAATTGGGTTTGTTGATATTAACCGATCAACACGGCTTTTTTAATTTGTACTCAGTGTACAAAGGTGATTTATCCCCACCTTCCGGTAGGGATGCCTTGTTACGACTTAACCCCAGTTACTGATTCCCTCTTGGTCCCACCTTGTGAGCTTTCAGAGGACCTCAACTTCCGTGATTTGACGGGCGGTGAGTGCAAGGAACAGGGACATATTCACGGCGATATGGCTGACTCGCCATTACTAGCAATTCCAACTTCATGTAGTCGAGTTCCAGACTACAATCCGAACTGAGGATAGGTTTAATGTTTTGCTCCATCTCACGATATTGCTTCACGCTGTCCTACCCATTGTATTATCTATGACGCCCTAGACATAAGGGGCATGAGGATCTGACATCATCCTCTCCTTCCTCTTCGTTACCGAAGCAGTCTCGTATGACATTCTAACATACGACGAGGGTTGCGCTCGTTACTAGACTTAACTAGACACCTTGCGGCACGAGCTGACGACGACCATGCACCACCTGTACATAGCTCCGTATTGCTACGGATATTATAATTTCTTATAAGACACAATGTATGTCAAGCCTAGGTAAGATTCTTGGCTTATTATCCAATTAATCTAGATAATCCACTGCTTGTGTGTTCCCCCGCCTATCCCTTTGAGTTTCACTCTTGCGAGTATACTTCCCAGGCGGCTTGCTTAACCCGTTAGGTACGGCACTCAGACCGATAAATCGATCCAAACACCTAGCAAGCATCATTTACGGCTTGGACTACCGGGGTATCTAATCCCGTTCGCTCCCCAAGCTGTCGTCTCTGACCGTCAGATATTTTATAGTTAGCTGCTTTCGCTTTCGGCATTCCTTCCGATATCAACGCATTTCACCGCTCCACCGGAAATTCCACTAACCTCTAAAATCCTCTAGATGTACAGTATCTATCCCTTTTCTCCGATTGAATCAGAGTATTTAAAGACAGACTTATACATCCGGCTACAGACGCTTTACGCCCAGTAATTCCGGATAACGCTCGAGACCTACGTATTACCGCGGCTGCTGGCACGTAGTTAGCCGTCTCTTATTCCTGAGATACCGTCATTCGTCTTCTCCCAGAAAAGAAGTTTACACCCCACGAGGCTTCATCCTTCACGCAGAATCGCTGGATCAGGCTTTCGCCCATTGTCCAATATTCCCCACTGCTGCCTCCCGTAGGAGTATGGACCGTGTCTCAGTTCCATTGCGGCCGGACATCCTCTCAGACCGGCTACCCGTCATAGGCTTGGTGAGCCATTACCTCACCAACTACCTGATAGGACGCATCCCCCTCCTTGTGCGATAAATCTTTCCTCTAAGTATTTTCATTTCTTAGAGCGTATGAGGAATTAGCCATGTCTCCATGGTTTTGCCTCACACAAGGGCAGGTTAGATACGCGTTACTCGCCCGTTTGCCACTAACGTATTATCCGAAGACAATACATTCGTTCGACTTGCATGTGTTAAGCGTTCTGCTAGCGTTCATCCTGAGCCAGGGTCAAACTCTCCATAATAGTAATGAAAAGTCTAAATAGGCTAAGACTTTACTTCTTTATTGTACTTTTGTGATATAGGTAATGTGAATGAACAACAACGAATTCAATTGGTGACTTTAATCTACTTTCCCAGCCCCGATAGGACCAGTATCATCAACCACATAGAGCTTAACGACTGTGTTCGGAATGGGAACAGGTGTGACCTCTACATGCATCAAAATCACCAATTAAATAGGTTATTTTAACAACTTTTCAAGTATAAGAAAAAGAGTTATTATTTCAAGACCAATCCAAACAAATATATTTATAAAGGCAAATAAGTCCATTCGACCGATTAGTATATCTCTGCTCAACACATTGCTATGCTTCCACATGATACCTATCAACCTGGTAGTCTCCCAGAGGTCTTATGCACCGAAGTGCGGGAAATCTAATCTTGAGACAAGCTTCCCACTTATATGCTTTCAGTGGTTATCTATACCGAGTGTAGCTACACAGCGGTGCCCAATGGTTGGACAACTGTTTCACCAGAGACTCGTCCACCCCGGTCCTCTCGTACTAAGGGCAGCATCTCTCAAATTTCCTACGGTCACAGTAGATAGGGACCGAACTGTCTCACGACGTTCTGAACCCAACTCGCGTCCCGCTTTAACGGGCGAACAGCCCGACCCTTGGGACCTTCTACAGCCCCAGGATGCGACGAGTCGACATCGAGGTGCCAAACGGAATCGTCGCTATGAACGCTTAAATCCCATTAGCCTGTTATCCCCGGAGTAACTTTTATCCGTTGAGCGGATCCCCTTCCACATGGAAGATCCGGATCACTTTAACCTACTTTCGTACCTGTTCGACCTGTTAGTCTCACAGTCAAGCCTGCTTATGCTAATATACGACGATTACGGTTTCCATCCGTAAATAGCAGACCTTTGCACGCCTCCGTTACTTTTTAGGAGGCACCAGCCCCAGGTAAACTACCCAACTGGCACTGTTCCCCTATTTGTAGGGGTTAGTTATACGACATAAAGTGCGTGGTATCTCAACGACGACTCCACCCAAGCTAGCGCTTGAATCTCAAAGTCTCCCACGTATACTGAACATTCTATGCTATATAACAATACCAATCTATAGTAAAGCTTCACGGGGTCTTTCCGTCTAACTGCAACTATCCGGCATTTTTACCGGAAATGTAATTTCACCGAGTTTAGGGTTAAGACAGTATGGGGATGATTATGCCATTCATGCGGGTCGGAACTTACCCGACAAGGAATTTCGCTACCTTAGGACCGTCATAGTTACGGCCGTCATTGACCAGTGCTTAACTCTCGAGCTTGCACAAGAGAGCATGACATTCTGGCATTGGACAGGCATCACCTCATATACATCCACTTTCGTGTTAGCATGAAGCTATGTTTTTGATAAACAGTTCCCCCCATTTCTTTCGCTGCGCCCTACATTTCTGCAGGGAGTCCTTATCCCGAAGTTACGGACGCTAATGTGCCAAGTTCCTTAACCACTAATTATCTCGATTACCTTAGTATTCTCTACTAGCCCACATGTGTCTGATCTCGGTACGGGTTTATTATACATTAACGCTAGAAGTTTTTCTTGGAGACAGAACGATAAGAATTGATGATATTGCTATCATCTCTTGATGAAACTCGCTATATAATGATAACGGATTTTCCTATTATCACCCCCTTAACCAAAGTTAAGATAAGCTTGTTTGTTCAATGACAATCCTTCAGTCACTCTTACAAATCCCATCCCGTCACTCCATTGCTGTATAACAAAGCACTAGAATATTAACTAGTTATCCATCCCACACTACCTGTCGGTGTGTAGTTAGGTCCCGGCTAACCCTACGACGATGAACGTTGCGTAGGAAACCTTGGGCTTTCGGTATATTAAATTTTCATTAATAGGCGTTACTCATGCCAGCATGTTTGCTTCCATGCGCTCCAACTAGGTTTACACCCCATCTTCACCGCTGCATGGAACACTCCTCTACCGCCCATAGTAAATATGGACTCTCAAATTCGGTGCGTATCTTAGCCCCGTTACATTTTCAGCGCATCTCCGCTCGTCTAGTGAGCTGTTACGCTTTCTTTAAAGGATTGCTGCTTCTAAGCAAACCTCCTAGATGTCAAAGCAGAAACACTTCTTTTTCCACTGAGATACGTCTTAGGGACCTTATTTAGAGATCTGGGCTGTTGCCCTTTTGACCACGGAGCTTACCCCCGTAGTCTGACTCTGTAACCTTCCTTATAGCATTCGAAGTTTAACAAGGTTTGGTAACGTCTCTCGACGCCCCTAGCCTTATCAGAGCTCTACCTCTATAAGATCGTCGTTACAGGCTAGCCCTAAAGCTATTTCGAGGAGAACCAGCTATCACGTTGTTCGATAAGCTTTTCACTCCAACACACGGGTCATCGGAAGGTTTTGCAGCACCAACCCGTTCGGTCCTCCGGAACGATCTCTCGAACCATCAACCTGCCCATGCGTAGCTCACAACGCTTCGGGTCCATTAACAACAACTAATCGCCCTATTAAGACTCGGTTTCCCTACGGCTCCGGTTTTTTACCTTAACCTTGCTATTGCCAATGACTCGCTGGCCCATTCGTCAATAGGTACGCGGTCACTCGAAAGCTCCCACTCCCTTGTAAGCCAAGGATTTCAGAATCTATTTCACTCCCCTACCAGGGGTTCTTTTCACCTTTCCCTCGCGGTACTATGCGCTATCGGTGTACAAAAGTATTTAGTCTTAGACCGTGGTCGGCCCTGATTCATACCGGATTTCACGTGTCCGATATTACTTGGGAGTTATTGAAGAGATACGATAGGTTTACGTACGGGGCTATCACCCTCTGTGACTGGATATCTAATCCATTCCGCTGCCATCATATTTTATATAACTCTTTTGCGTATTTACTAGATACGCTACAACAATCCCACAACCCTGTATTACGCAACGGCTAGCACCTTGACACGTAATCAGTTTAGACTCTTCCCTGTTCGATCGTCACTACTAAGGGAATCTCTTACGATTTCTTTTCTTCATGCTACTGAGATATTTCACTTCACATGCTTGCTGTTTATAAACATCACCATATAGGCGATAGGTTGTCCCATTCGGAGATTTCTGGTTGATAGCGGTTATTGACACCTTACCAGAACTTTTCGCAGTCAATTACGTCCTTCTTCAGCTTTTGTACCCAAGGCATCCGTCCCTGGCTCTTAAAAGACTTATTTAGCCTTTATAAATATATATTGTTTGAATTGAATCTTTTAATGAACTAAGAAGAAGAGATTTACAACTTTCCTTCACAACGACATAGTTTCATGTATAACTATCTACCCAATGAATTGCAAGAGATTTTTAAACTTTTTTTACATATACAACACACAAAATTGATATACAAGATGAGAACTACCTTTACATAAAATTTCACATACCATAAAGTCAAAAAAACATCCTATTCTGACTCCATATTAGTAGTACAACTACTTGTTCGGTGTCAGATTCATCACTTTACTATTCATTCTAGAAAGGAACAACGAAACTAGATTCCAGTATAATAAAACGTAATGAATTTTCAAGCGAAAAAGAAAAACAGTCCACAAGAGACTGTCTTCTTTATAATAATCAAATAATAAGGACAATGTATATATGTTATAATTATCATAACAATACATTTCATTGTTTTAATTTCTTGAGATATTTAATGTTCTAAGGAATTCATCTGCACCTGGAGGAACATCTCTCCATAATGATGGATTTTGTTCAATATATACTGATGCTCCCTTATATACTTCATCTCTACGTTCTGCTCTTACTCTTGAATCACCATTACTACCTCATTCAAAATTGATTCCATTCTGATTGAAGGTAAACCAATGCTCAAGATGAGATCTTCTTGAATTCACTACAGCTTCAAGATTATCTCCTACTAATGCTCCATAGACCATAAGATTTCATTTACGACATCGTGGTTGATTGAGATTAGTATTTTTCATTCAACCATTTGTTGATGATGATACAAATCCATTTTTAGCTACAATAATACCTTTAATAGTTTGTGGATTACATCCATTTCTCCAATCATCATCACCTGGTTGAGGCAACTCAAATTTCACAGTACCATTAGCTATCAATAAGATGTTTTGACTAACGTCTCCTCTAATAGTTACATCTCCTTTCACAATAAGAGTAGTAGCCTTTGGAAGGCTTGATCCATTAAATGTCTTACCACCTTCCATAATATAAATAGATTGTCATGGCACTTTCTTAGCAGACTGATTACCAATAGTAGCATTAACTGCAATTTTCTCATATTTTGCAATAAGATTGTTCGTTAAGGTAGTAAGTTTTGTAGAAAGAGTTGCATAATTAAGATTTGAAACCATATCAACTTTTTTCAAATCAGTTGCTTCATACAATGACTTACCATTCAGAAGGAAGTAATCTTTGAGATCTGAATTAGTTTGTGAAGATACAGATCATTTTTGCATAAGATAATGATCAGTTACTGCAAAGTTTACCTGACAAACTCTTGCATAAGGATTCCCTTGGACTTCTTTACCGTTTTGACAGTAATTATAGTTTACAGCATTGAGACTGAGTTTATACTCTCATAACTCTTCACCAACCATTCTCTTAAATTCAGTAGGTGCTATATAATACGTACCAATAGGATTTTTAACAAATAGTGGATCTCTTTCACCATCGCTAGGAACACGGAATTGCTCGAACAATTTAGATGATCACCATGTATCAGTATAACAAGAGATATTCTTTAATCGTTCTGGTGCGTTTTGAGCTTCACCATTTCTATTGTAGATTCTAAAATCACATTTTAAAGAATTTTTTACAATTTTACCATCTGAATTTGAATCATTACAAGAGTTTACCATATCACCTTCTGGAAGTTCAATATCCCAAGAGAAAGGGAAATATTCATCCTCCATAATAGAAATAATAGTATCACCATACCAACATGCTGGCATCTCTGGCTGATTCTCTCATTCAATAATACAAGAAGCACTACAAGTAGAACCGTTATAAGTTCCTGATGGATAAGTTGTAGACGTATCAAGATAATTACCAATAGTAGCTGGCATATTAGCTCAAAGATCACATTGTTCTAATTTACCAAGTTTACCATCTCCACAACGATTTAATCCTGGATCTATAATTTCACATTTAGTATTACAAGTTTTCCCTCTGTGATTAAATGATGAAGTTACAGATGGGTAAGAGAATGTAAGATCAAGATAATTACCAATAGTAGCTGGCATGTTCTTGAGGTCACATTGTTCTCATCTCTGAAGAACACCATCTCCACACTGATTAGTACCTTGTGGCTCAAGTGTTGCGTCATCATCATTTTCGTGACACAGACCATCTCTCGTACCATCTGCAATATCTTCTTCTACAGTACATACTCTATAAAGTTTTGCTAAGTTTCTAATATTTTCTGTACCTCCATTTGGATAAGCAATAGCTGACACTTCTACTTCTACATATCATCCGACTGCTACCGTACCCACAGGTATAGTAGAAGAATATCATACTGACACTGCTGAAGGTAGGATACGATATGACTGACAGGTAAGATTCGTAGGACAAACATCAGTAATTACTCCTGCTGCTGCTACATTACCAATATTCGTTACTCTTAAGATAAATTTGATAGGAGTATTCGCTGGTACACTATAGTGATCACCTGTTTGATTTGGATTATTTGGATTGATCCAATATTTTTGAAGATGAAGTTTTGGATTTGGTTTCACAGTAGGTAGATATGTCCACGCGACATTTGAACCTGGCAAGACTGTTCAAGCTGGAAGTCCATTTTCAGTCAGAAGAGCTGTATTTACAAACTGTGTTGCAGTAGGATTTCCCACCGCTCCATAAAGTTTCACAACAACATTTCAACTATTAAGTAATGCTGTAATATTGGTTGCTGGGAATGAACTAGCAGCAATCATTGATCATCCATTGATACTATAACCAGACATCATGAATCCATTATTTGTAGGTAACACATCACTAAGGATAGTATTCACTACTGTACCAGTAAGTTTTTGAATAGTAATTTCATATTCTACTGTATCTCCTGTATTAACAAGGACACCTCCTGAAAGATTATCTGCTTCTACAAACGATCATCCATTACTATTCGTAGTAACATTACGAACCGTCTTCGTATAGACAATTTGTGGAGATATATGAGTTTGTGGATGCTGATCAACTACATCGATTGGTGTGTTTTTTGGTCCTCCTGTAGTTGGATCAATATACGTAGCCCATGCTCTATTTACTGTAGGAACAGATGATGTCAATGTACCGATAATAGTAAAGGTAACACTCTGACCACCAGACAAGTTGAATGCTTGAGATGTAATTTGTCCTCCTGATGGAGCGTTACATGCTACACTTACTCCTGCTGAAGTCGTACCACTACACCCTCCAGGAAGTGTATCTACCACAAATCCTACTGGGAGCGTATCATACATTACTACGTTTGTAGCATCTCATCCAGTATTTGTGATGATGATTTTAAATTCAAACTTACTTGGTGAAGTATACGCTATATCTGATGGAGTTCCTAAGCCCACTCCAGAAAATACTGTTCCTGTAAGAAGTTTCTGCTGTTTATCAATAGTAAGATATGGTGGCTGCGCTGGATTCCCCACAATAGTACAAGTAGCACTACAATTATAAGTAGCTGTCGCTGGAACTCATCCTGGCAAAACATCATCAGTCCAAGCTGAAGTAGGACCTGAATCACATTGCTCAGCAACACCCCCATCTGATATCGTATGTGGTTGGGTAGATGAACCATTGGTTGGTTGTTGTCACGATACATCAATATATCCATCTCCACATCGTGAAAGATACATATTAAGACACTCTAAACCATGTGTTTGTTCTGGTCATCGATTAATAGCTTGCGTTGTGATTTTTGTTGGCGTCTGAAGATAATCTGAGCTCCACATAGGACCATATCCATTATTACCTGGAATTGGATTTTTCAAAAACCATGATGAATTAGATCAAAGCGAAGAAAAATCATCCATATTAGCAACAGGAAATAGTTGATAATCTGATGTAGCATTTGTATTTACACTTTGAAATGTTGCATAACGTAATTGATAAGTAACTTGAATCATCCTTTCTAAAGGATTAAGCGTAGTTGATGGTTGCTCAATAAGCACTGGTTCACTTGTAATTGCTCTTACTGGTTGATTAATAGGGGCTACTTTAGAATATCTATATCGCACCCTATTTGAATCGATTGGATATGTAGTATTATTGGCCCATAAAGAAAGCATATTTGAAACAGGAGTGTAATAGTATACAGAACTTCCAACATAATTCCCAACTTTTGCTGATATTAATGCTAATCTACGATTTAGATTTGCATCACCATAATATAGCATATTATCTTTCAAATGATATGTCGCAGAGTTTTGTGGTTTATAATCTTTAAGACCATTATTATTTTGATCTGCTGACAAATATAATCTCATATTTTTATACACACCATCATTTGGTAGACATTGATTTGATGTATATGCAGTAGAAACTCTTTCCTGATTAGCAAACCAGTTATTTTGCGTAGTTATAGAATTAAATTGTCAACCAGGCAATGATTGAGCAAATGTAAAACCAAATAGAAGAGAAAAAGACAAGAAGGCTATTGTACTTAAATGTTTTAGAAAATTCATTAAGTTTTAACTGTAAACAAATAAAATCAATATTTCAACATAGAAAACAAAATGAGTAAACAGAAAATCTTATAAATTGCAAGAGAATTTATAAGATTTATGTAAATTTTAATTTCTTTTTATTTTATTAATTTTTATGACCACTTATGACGACTATTATTAATATATCATTATATTATAATTGTTTATATGTTTATATGTTTTTAAATTTATTAAATTTAAGTTCATCAAGTACCTGTATTACCTCAATCTTGACCTCAGTTACCATTTCAACTACCAGCACCACCATTATTACCTCAATCTTGACCTCAATTTCATGGATTTGATTTCACACCTCAATCTGTAGGTCATGCATTGTTATTAGCATTACCTCCAAAACCTCGTGATCATCCTACAGCTGCTTTGAATACTGTTTTCTTACCTAGAGTACTTTGTCCACCAGCGTTCGTCACACTGACCATACGCCCTCCATCTAAAACTTCTTCAGTCATATCAGTAGAGATTTTTTTGATTTCAACACCATTTGGGCCTTTACAAGTGATAGCTTTAAGTTGTAATCCAAGAGACTCATTTGCACATTCAGCAAGAAGATAGAATACTGGTGTCGCATCGATAGATAATGTACAACCATCTAAAGGAAGTCATTCTTTCTTTGTAAGCAAAGTGATCAACTGACCTGGCGTAAGGTTTTTGATAGATTCTTTGGATACTGGACCAAGATCTTTGGTAGCTAGTGCATCTTTAATAGCTTGTTGTGCAAGCATATCAGTTCTCAGATTTTCCACTAGCCAAGTTTTAGCGTCTGCTTCTTTTTGAGATCATTTATCAAAGGTATTAATTTTACCTCACAATACACGTGTATATCCAGGAAGTGTCATCGCATATCCACGTTCTTTATTATTTGCATTTTTACGATAGAATGCGGTATATCAGATCAAGTCTTTCTGTGGTTCTCAAGTATTAGAAGGCTTAGTATCAAGTCACTTATAAAGCGCTTTCAAATCATCACGGCTAAACAAATTCTTGATATTAATTCCTCCTGATTCTGAACGATCAATACGTGCATATGCTGGTCCATGTTTCGCAATATTTACAGTACCATCTCTCTTATCCATAAGTTCTGTTGCTGTTTTATTTTTATATTCTCTTTCTTCTATTGCAAATGCTTCTGTCATATAGGATACTAATTGAGATTTTTGTTCTGGAGTACCTGTTGTAATAATCGCATCTATAGTACTATCCATTCCAAGAAGCTGTTGTACAGCTTTTGCATCATCATTTGCGATAGCGTATTCATAGAAGTCTTTAATTTTCTTATCATTTTTTCTTTCCCATGCTTCAATTTGTTTAGAATGAATATCGATATGACTCATAATTTCCTTAAATGATTCAAATTCATATACAAGAGGGATTCACTCTTTTTTGTCTGTTCATCCATTCGCAGATGGTTTAGTAAATTCTAATGCACCATTTACCATAGTAACTGTCCATCCATTGATAGTTCCTCCATTAACAGAGAGTTCTTGAGATTTTCCATCTTGCATATAGAGAAGTTTATTTCCATCGATGCTAAAGTTAGAAGCAGTAGGACCTACAATAGATTGTAAGGTAGATACGTTACTTTCACTGATGACAATATTTGTTTTTTTATGATGATCGATCGTATCAAGTTTATCAGGACTTACAAACACCTTCTTCCCATCAATTTCCATACTTGAAACATTATCCTTGAATCTTGTCAATTCTACATCATCAGAAGAAGTAGTATATGATCCAATATTCAACACATACGTAGCTTTATCAAGCTCAGGTGAAGCTACCATACGAATATTTTCAGAAACTGAAATCAAGATATTATTGTTCACATCATAACCAACACGTCATATAGCTCCTTTTGCTACTTTGATTGTTAAGTTTTTATCATCTCTCCATAGCTCAGCAGGTATAACAAAATTCTTCTTATCTGCAGATAAGGTAATCTTTGGAACAATTTTATCTTTTTCTGGCATACCTCTTGAATCTTGCATCATACCATTGAGATAATCAACAAACTTATCATTACCCATATTCAGTTTTCTGTTATCAATTCCAAATGCTTCTGCTCTATTCTGCGCACGATATCATTCTGCATTCGTTACTGCTCCAGCACCTCTACTATATCTCGAAACCCATAGTGATAATTGAGCCCCGATATTACCTGTAGCAAGATTTGTTGGAGACAAGAATACTCCCACACCTACTCATAATTGTGTCAATTCATATTTACCTTTAAGATTATTGATTGCATCTTCTCTGAGGCTTCTTG
The DNA here is from genome assembly GCA_001007975.1 of candidate division SR1 bacterium Aalborg_AAW-1. Lineage (GTDB taxonomy): Bacteria > Patescibacteriota > Gracilibacteria > Absconditabacterales > Absconditicoccaceae > Aalborg-AAW-1. The sequence goes on from CP011268.1 coordinate 335,242, forward strand.
AAAGGTATTTTGCTATACCATCAACTGGCTGTCCTGGTTTGTATTCAGACATGATGATACCGTTGAGGATATTTTGAGTAGCAACATCATAGAGTTCGGTATTTTCTGTTTTGCCAAATTTAGCAACAAGTTGTTCTCTAATGAGTGATTTGAGTTGATTTCTAATTGGTCATGCTGCTGCTTCTTTTTGAGCAATTGTACTTGATGGACCATAAGTCTTATCAACCAAATTTAAATCGCTGATCAATTTCATACCCTTAGCATCAAGTACTTTAGGCAAGAATTCTTTGGCAGCAGCATAGGTACTCGTTGCCATAGTTTCGATTCCTTTCATTCTATCAGTTTCTGTCATGAAGTGTAGACCTGCACCGACCATAGCTCCTTTCGCATCCCAACCTGCTCCTGCTCTTGCATCTGCAGTCAGGCTTGAAGTTTTGTATGATAGTGGATCAAGACTTGTAGAAAGTTTTGCACCATTGTTCCATTGTGCAAGTTTTGCATAGACAGCTGTACCAGCACCTAGCATCGTAGCGTTAATATTCGCTCCTAACGTACCAGCATCATTTTTAAATCACAATCCAATACCTGGAATAAGTGATTTTGTATTAGGATTAAATCCAGTAGAAAGATTAAGTTGTACATTTTTGGATAAATCAGCAGCAATTCAAAGACCTAACGCCCAATCACCCTGTACTGAAGGATTTGCTCTCAAAGAATTCATGAGAGTATGGGCAAGATTTTGTTGAAGAGATGGTAATGTTACATAATCAAAATATTTTCTATCTGATACAGGTAATGTACTCAATTGTTGTTGGAAGTCTTGCATAAGGCGAGTTGCATCTTTTTCGATGATCGTTTTCATAGCAGTTTTTTGAGGTTCTGGTATGTCTTTGAGTTGTTCATCTAAACTTGTAGAGACAGTCTCTACAACTCCTGCTTGTACTTCCTTGCTATAATCAGCAAGAGATCCTTCTTCATTAGCAAAGAAAAGAGCATGTGGTTCTTTAGCAAAGTTCTTAATATATTCTTGCACATGTTTTACAATAGCTGGATGTTGTTTAACCAAATCCATAAGAGATACTCATTTATTGAGATAGGATTCTAACACATGTGCCACATAAGCATTGCCACCCAACTCTGCAGTACTACGAACCTTTTGCAAGAGTGATGTAACGACTTTAGATTCAGCTTGTTCTGGAGACATTCCTTGATTATCAAAAGTGAGCTGTCTAACTGCAAGTCTATAATTGGCAAGTAATTGTGCTCCAGAAAATGGACCATGATCTGCTGCATCTCCTCCTTTCCCATTGTTGTTATAATCAACAAAGAAATTCATTAGTCTCGTAGCATCTGAGATAGGACCATATTTAGTAGTTAATTTACCTTTTTCAGCAAGAGATTTAATGTTATACACTTCTGCTGGACTAGCACCAAAAGCCTTAGCTTCTGTAAGCATAAGAGTAGCATCCATCGATCCTGAAGTAGGATCCATACCTTTGAGTTTGTCAAAAGTTTGAGGAAGTCATTGATGTTGACCTAATAGTGTTCTCAATGATCTATCATCAGATGGTATTTTTCATAGTACAGAATTGTTAAGTACCCCCATGAGCTCTGTTTTAGAAAGTTTATCATCTGTAACATAGTTTGGTACGTCACCTCAACCAACCATATTAGCAAGTAATCTTACTGCTCTACCATCTCTTGATCTCACATCAAGAAGACGAGAACCATCACTAAGTACTACCTCACCAACATTATCTTGATTTGCTTTAACAATATCTTTGAGTCCATTACCAGCAAATTTATATTTACCATCAACTCCACCAGCATTATCAATCATTGCAAATAGTCTATTGGTGTATCAACCAAGAGAAGATCATTCATTATTTTTAGCCATCTTATATTCTACATACAGAGCAGATAGTTTAGCCATATATTCTGCAGGTGCATTTTTATTATTTTGTTTATATTCAACAAGATTCATAGGAAAATTATCGAGCCAGTATTGTTTATTAGCTTGCCAATTACTCAAACCAGATAGCGTACCAGGTTTTTCTTTAACAACTTTCTCCATCATATTCCAGAGATTGAAAAGATCGATATCTCTTCTTAACACTAGTCATTTGAGAGGTTGCTTGAAAAATTCTTTTAATGTAGCTTTTTCTTTTGCATCAGGTTTCGTAAATTTATTAGATCATCCAACTTCAATGATATCAATAAAATCATCTGAACCTCATCTTGCCCATTTTCTAATCACTTCTCTATCTCCCATCTTATCAGCATTTTTAAGGTCTGATTGATCAAGTTCATAGATTGATTGATAGTTATATGCTACTGCATCATTTGGAGATTTTTCTTTCTTATCCAAAGTTTTTTTCATAGATTCAGGAGATTGGGATTTAGCATTATTTTTAGTTCCATAATCGAAGTTTCCATTATCAGTAGTGCTTGTTTCAGTACTAGTAAAAGCAGCATTATTACCATTGACCGCTGCGTTCAGAGTATTATTCTTTATTGATGGAGCATTAACGGAATTGTTCTGAACAGTATTATTTGAAGCCGACGCGGAAATATTATTATTTGGTACTACCGAAGAGTTATTTACCACTACTGGAGCATTATCAAAAAATCATGTTTTTGCATTATATGTTTGTGGATTACCTGTGATACCATTTCCAGAAGAAGTATTTAGATTAGTATTTACATCTGCTTTCAACGTACCAAATTTTGCTTCATATTGTTCCAATACTCTACGATACTCATCCAATAATTGTTTCAAGTCAGAAAATTCTCAAGCCTTCATAAGTTGCTCAGGATTTACTTTAGTTCACTGACTATTCATCACAGTTATAATCTGTTGCAGATTCACGTCTTTAGAGACTTTTCTATCTGATCGTTCTTGGAATGCTTTGGTATCAACTCATTTGAGTTTAATTTTTTTTCAAGACTCTAGTTTGATCTTAATTTTATCTCATCTCACGACAAATTTTTTGATTTCATTAGGATCAATAGAGCTAACTATAGCATTTACTTGATTAGTATCAAGATTATTGAATTTTTCGACAACCATTTTTATAACAAAAGGTATAAAATATATCACAACAATTATAGTACCATTTCTTCAAAAAACAAAAAATCTTCCCTAATCACAGAGACTAAGAAAGACATTTTATAAAAATATGATATGATATTTTATAAAAATACTAAGGAATATAGTACTATAGCTCGGTAAGATACAATCATAGAAGGAAGAAACGGTATCATAGGACTTCCTGTTTCATGAATATGATCTTTAGTTTTCTTTTTTCTTAGCTTATACATCACCATAACCACACCATAATATATCAGTCCCACTACACACGAACCTAAGATAAAAATGAGCAGTAAGGAAAGTAAATTCGTCTGACCGATATCAGAAACAGCAAACAAGAATCCGAGCATGGGAGCAAGCATCACGTCCCCCTGTCCAAAAGTCTCAATATTCTGTCAGAAACGAGCTTTTGCATACCACTTACCAAACCGATAAACTAGTAAGAATAATCCTAAGAATCCAGCAGATGCTGTCAGAAGATACCAACTTGCTTCACCTTGAATCAATAAGATCATACTATATACAACAATAAGTACCAGCATTATAAACCAGATAGGTACATGAAGTTCATAGGTATATATATCTCGCACAAGTAACAATCACAGCAACCACCAAAACACTAACATCATAATTGATAACTCACCCAATCCATCTACATATGGCAATAAGTATATCCATCATCGTAAAGAAAACACCAGACCAGAAACAATTTCTACAGCCGGATAGAGAGATGAGATCGGAGATTTACAATACATACACTTTCCTTTCTGGCGAAACCATGACAATAAGGGAATAAGATTGTATCGATGAAGTTGGTGGTGACACTCTGGACATTCTGAACGCCCAATCAGAAATCACTTCATCACCTTCCAATTGATTTTTCTTTGCATTCTCTGAAGAATTACTGATCCAAAGGATCAGAAGAGAGTTCATAAAACAAATAATCAGACAATAATCAACATAATAATAAATCTATACATTATAAATACCCTCTCTGAAAGTCTTCCCACGACATAGCTTTTTTCCCTTCAGGTTTTACCACCAGTGATATCACAGCAGGATTCAAAACATAATCATCCAGAAACAGTGACTTATCTTTTTTGTGTTCATACAATTCCTCATCTAACTCCAACTGTTCAACAATCACAACTTTCAACTCTCCACTCTTAACTCTTAACTGAAAATGTGTCTTTGGCCAGAGATAGTATCCCTTATACTTACGATAGATATTCTCCAAGGTATCAGCTTTTCACTCTCAAATATCAACTTTTAACTGTATAATTCCATCTTGTTTGGTGATTTTTCCACAATGTGTCACTAAACTTTCATCTTGAATCTCTTCTTCTAAATTTCCATGAACATAAGCGTCAATACTATCTAACGACCACTTAGGAGTATATTCTTTCACTCTCTGGATCAAATCTACCACCGTGTCAGAAAAACTTAGTTTAAAAATTTGTTTATCGATCATGGGACCACTATCCAATCACGCTTCCATCTTCATGAGAGTAATACCGGTCTCAGACAATCCATCGACAAATACTTGTTGTAATGGTGATGCACCACGATAGGCAGGAAGAAGCGAACCATGGATATTGAGTGGAGCAATCTTAGGGACATCGAGAATATGTTGAGGTAAAATATTACCATACGCGATGACATACAAGATATCAACATTGAGCTCTTTTATCCATTCATAGATCTCTTGTGCCTCATAGGCATATTTTTTGGAATCAAGGCGGAGAGAATGAGGTTTTTTAATATTAGTACTATCAATTCATAGTTCTCAAGCCTTGAGTCAGATAATATTCTCTTGCATCTTCATACCCCTACCACTGGGCATATCTGGCATAGTTAACACTCCTACAACATCAAACCTGGGGTCAGAAATCAAATTTTCCAAAAAAGATACTCAAATCGGAGATCCTGAAGCAAATACCACACGATATTTCACTGGATCATAGGTTTTTTCATTTCAAGGTGTACAACGTGAGATTCTATCCATCGTACGATAACTAGCAGTAAAAAAATCATAGTGATCAAAACATTCATACCCATACTGACTACAATGAGGATGATGTCTACAGACACGACCACGAAGCCAAGGAGAGAAAAAAATACTCTTATCAGGAGAGAAAAGAAACTGATAGATACGAATGCATCACTGAGCAATATGATGAAAGATAGTCTTTTTAGATTGCTTTTGCATAGCTAAATATATACTAATAAAGATAGTCAAATGCAATCATTTTTGTCATGAGCTGAATTTAACAAACCATAATCCATGTCCAAAAGGTATCTGTTTACCTGAGAAGAATCCTATCTGATTCATAAAGAACTTCTCAGACGAAAGACGAATTTTACAACAAAATATGGTCCTGACACGGTCGTGTCATTATCAGTATGAGAACATACTCCTAGTGAGATTATGCAAATTTTGTGTTCAGGTGGATTATTTAGTGAAGATAAACTCATTATCCTCTATGATATACCAGGACAAACCACAAGCCCCAAAGGTACTGCAGAGCTTGAAGAATATATTATGACACAATGGGATATGCTTCATCCAGACTATTTCATCATCTTCGTCTCTTATAAACCAGACAAAAGGAAAAAAGCCTATAAATTCTTTGAACAACACTGTGAAAGCAAAACCTTCAGTCCCATGGATATGAGATCACTACCAAAATTTCTTAGTGAAGAATTCAACGAATACAATACAAGTAACAACACTCTGACCAGAGATCATATCGATCACATCGTAGAACTCGTTGGAACTGATGGACGAAGATTATCTAGTGAAATAAAGAAACTATGCGACAGTTTAAACGCTGAATGATGACAACTCACTACACAGCTCATCAATGAAGTTCTTACTCCTTCACAAGAATCGAGTGCTTTTGAAATAATTGATGAACTCATAAAAGTTCCATCAACGAATCTCCTTTCTAAAATAGATATGATTGTTGCAAGTGGCGAAGTACGACAAGCTATCCATGGTGGACTCTTACGATGAATGAAAACAATAATTGCTTACGGAATCTGTCTCAGAGATAACCAAGATCCTAAATCTCTATGACTCGCACCCTTTGTTGCTGGGAAATACAACAAATATCAGGACAATATTCGCAGCAACTTAGAATCATATATATACATATATTATAAGTTATTAGAATACGACTACAATATCAAAAATGGAATTGCAGAGGATAAATGATATCGACTCCATCTGAAATCTCTTCTCTTTGAAAACAATCTTATATCTTAATATACTCCTATGATCTGAATCATAACATCAGGTACTGAAAACTACAATCTCATCAAACTGTGCCATAAGTTTAATCTTTCTTATTGTATCATAGCGGATACAGCATCTTATCCTTATCAAGAAAAAGATATCCAAACTCTAGAAAAAAGAATAGATACTCTAATACAGTATGGACAAGAATTAGGATGTACACAGTTCCTTCTCAGTCCAACAATTGAAATATATTATACACATATATTACATAAAAATGAATCAATAATTACACTATTCAAGAATTATATCAACTATTGTTTTCAAAACTCTCTTATAGGAAAGATATGATATATATGAGGATATATCGAAGAAAAAAATATCAATACCATTCATACCATCTTATCTGACAATTATACGCTTACGGACAACCAAACCAATACCAAAACATTCATGCAACCATTAGCAAAACGAACCAAAGACATTAGTATGTGGACATATTTTTCAAGATTCACGAGCAGCAGAAGTATGATAATCAACAAAATCATAAAGTTTGACCTGAGATATTTCAAAGATGCACATGTAGATACTATCATACCTCTGAGTTATGAATACTTCACTTATCAGAGAACCATCTCATCATTTTTCAACCCCAAGAAACAAAAATTTCATAAACGAGAGATAGTGGAAACACTCTTTCCTAATATCATACAAAAATATTCTCTCCCAATGTGAACTCAGTCAGAGGTTATTGTTGTAGTAACCTGATCGGATCATCTTTTGACAAACAAAAAATGGGAAACAATCGCTTCCCACTGATGACAATACACACTCACTTATAAGACCATAACAATATAATAAGAGACAATTATTCATTTTTCATTGCACCATTATTCATTATATTTAGCACTTCCAATTTCTCGCTGCCAATTCATTATTTGTCTGTAGCCAAAGCTCTGTACTTCCTACATCCCACATGGTATGATGAGAAATATAAGGGATAAGTTTATATCCCATCCTACGAAGATTAAGCAAAACATCAGGCATGATAATCTCTCCTTTCGCTTCATCCATAGGTGTTTGTTCTACAGCATTGAAAAAATCTTTTGGTAAAATATAGAGCCCCTGACTAATCAGATTACTAGGAGCATGTTCTGGTTTAGGTTTTTCGATCATGTCAACAATCTCATCTCATTCTATTTTCACTACTCCATACTTACTCACCTCTTCCAATGGTACTTGGGCAAGTTGAATAATAGGTTGTTTCGTTGTTTTATGAAGATCTACCATCTCTCTATAAATAGCACTTTCACCAAACTGATCCCCTACCGTCACAAAGAAAAAATCATCATCCATCCAATATCTTGCTTCTCGTATCGCATGAGGCAATCCCAGTTGTTCTTTCTGTTTCATAAAAACATAATTTGCCATTGTCTTCGGAGCATTGATTTGATCGAGCAAATCTTTTTTATTTTTCATCTTGAGCTGTTCTTCGAGTTCATAGTTTTTATCAAAATAATACTCTAGTGGCATTTTACCCTGAGACGTAATCATTGCAATTTCTTCAATACCAGCAGAGACCAGTCCTTCAACAATATATTGAATTACTGGTTTGTTTCCCACAGGAAGCATTTCTTTAGGAATCGTCTTGGTAATAGGTAACATTCTGGTTCCATAACCAGCAGCTGGGATAATAGCTTTCATAGAACAATATTTTTACTTGAAATAAAACTAAGCTTTAGTATATTGAAATCTGTAACAACAATCAATTATAATATTGCTTCGATAGCTCAGTAGGTAGAGCGCTTCCATGGTAAGGAAGAGGTCGCCAGTTCAACTCTGGTTCGAAGCTTTTTTTTGAAAAAGAAATTACGAAGGAGGTCAAGGAATAGAATAATTCGTCTTATTTGCGAAATAAATGAACTAGAAGAAACCCATGGTAAGGATTTGACTCCCGTCTGCCCTCATTTTTCTGGATTTATAACGTCTCTCAGTTCCTGATTTATACCGTCTCTTCGTTCCGGATTTATGTGGCTTTTTATATCTACAAATCTTTCAACAAAAGCTTAATATGAGAAAATACCTCAGCTATCGTTCCACTTCCATCAACAACAATACAATGATTCAGTCTATGAGCAATACGTCTTTCCATCTCTGCACTATCTAATCTCTGTTGCAATTCAATCTTATTCATATCTGGTTGTCTGTTCAATATTCTCTGTTTCATAATATCTTCAGGAATATCAATAAAGATACACACGTACTGTCAGGAAAGTTTGTCTTTCTTTTCTATAATATCCATACCTACCATATCAATGGTCTTGACTGGACTCTTTCCACGATGTAACGCATCTTGTAATCGGTCTATCCTCGTTCCATAATAAGCAATCTGGTGAACAAAGGCATATTCTAACATCTTCTTGTCATCAATCAGGGATTCAAATTCTGGAATCGAAACAAAGACATAATGATCTCAAGATACTTCTCATTCTCTAGGTTTTCTGGTTGTTACGGAACAAACCTTTTCAAACTGCGCATCTTCTAGGAGCAAGTCCATCATCGTGGTCTTCCCTGACCCTAACACACCAGTCAGGAAAATAATTTTTGGTTCCCTCATTTTGCTTGTATTCAATGATTAAAATCTTAGTATAAAGAGCATAATAACTTTATCACTAAACAATTACAATGCTTTCTTTAGAGCAATATCAAACAGCATTCAAGTCCTACGATATCAGAGGAATTCGATGAAAAGAAATCGATGCTGACCTTGGTTACTATCTGGGATTATGATTGGGTGATTATATCAGAGAACAAAGTTGAGACCAAGCCACGATGATGATAGGAGCCGACACCAGACCAAACAATACCCAACTCATCAACAATACACTCCTATGACTTTCTCAGTCAGGATTATCCAACTTTGTATCTGCTGGAATGGAATGTGATGGATATCCTCATGGTATCTGTAGCACAGCGATGGCCTATCAACTTTCGTATCAGACCTACGACTATAGCATTATCTTCTCGGCATCACACAACAGCGCTGAATATATTGGGATCAAAATTTTCACCAGAGAAAACAAATTCATCCCAACATCTGTCCTCAAAAAACTGTTTACCAAAGCTTTTGAAAAGTATTCTGTTCAATGATTTACTCCTCTCTCAGACACACAAGCAATAGATCTCTACAAACAAGACTCCCATATTGAAGTTAACAAAAAGAAACGATCTGACATGCTTGATCATTATTTCTGACAACTCACGAAATCACACTCGTTCGCAATTGACTACGGACATGGCGCAGCTGTCGCCTACGAAATGGAATATATTACGCAATCACCAATATTAAGAAATAGAGATAGGTTTCATATTCAACATCTCTTTGGATCACCAGATGGTAATTTTCCAGCTCATGAAACCGATACATCAAGATTCTCAAACTATGAAAAACTTTCACAAGAAATTCAAAATAATGATAAAGAATTTTGATTTATGTTTGATGGAGATGCAGATAGGCTGGGTATAGTATTAAAAAACTGAACGGTTATGACAGGAGATATTCTTACCGCAATCGTAGCGAAGCAGGCACTTACGAACGGTATGGGAGATACCTTTGGATCCAAAAAGATATTTTATGAAGTCTTTTCATCACAAGTCGTCAAACAAGTAGCAGCACAGTACGGATGAGAAAGTACGATGGTAAGGGTTGGAAGATGAGCCTTCTGTGAACAAGTCATTGCAGAACATTGACTCATTGCAGGAGAATCCAGTGCGCATATTCTTTTCTGACCTTATGGATATGCAGAGATTCCTCTCTTAGCTCTCGCCCTGATACTGAAAGAATCTGAAAACTTCGCATCATTCAATGAGATGGCAGCACATTATATGTCGACGTATAAGTCACAAGTGTATCACTTCGCTATCGCGGATAAAGACTGACTCATGCAACATATTGATGATTCCTATCCAGAATTATCGAAAAATTATGTCGATGGAGTAAGAATAGACGGAGACGGATTTTGGTTTACCGTCAGGAAATCAGGAACTGAAGATATCGTGAAAGTCGCTGGTGAAGCAACCGATACAGCACAATTTGAAAAAGAATGGACAAAACTCAAGCAGATTATACTAGAATATGGAGCGCATGAAAAGTAAAATTTACTATACTTAAACAATGATTAATCCAAATTATCTTTCTATATTACATCACTTTATAGAACCCTATAAACAAGATTCTAATGTAATAGGAATTTTTCTAGTATGATCATATGCTTATGGAAATCCACATAAAAATTCTGACCTTGATGTCTATATCATTACACAAACCGGTCATACGAGGACAAAATGAACCACTATAAAAGACTGATTAGAAATTGAATATTTTATTAATCCATTATCTCAGGTACAAAAATATCTTTCTAAATGATGAGATAAAATATCTACCTCTCACATGCTCGCTCATGGAATAGTATTATATGACAATTCTACAGAAATCCAGAAACTCATAGATCTAGCACAACACATTCGAAATAGTCCACTACCCAATATATCTGAGATTGATAAAGAATTAATGAAGTATGAGATTGATGATTTAATGAAAAATTTAGAAGACTCTCTCATAGTTGAACATAGCATCAATTTTCATATCACTCAAACCTATCTTATTAACAAACTCATACAAATACTGTTTCAATCTAAACAACAGTATCTCGCAAAAAAATCTGCACCATATCAAGAAATCATAGCAATAGATAAAGAATTCTGAGGACTCCTTAATGATATTTATCTCCAAGATTCTCTTACAAAAAAATATCAAGCAACTAAAAAATTGGCAAACTATATAGAACAACAATTATGATGACCTAAATCATCAGAACGATCAATCACTTGACCGTGTATATAATAATTTTAACCCTTAACTCTGCCCTTTTGACTCTTAACTCAAACTACAACTATCTCTTCCTCGATTTCGAAACCACAGGACTAGATGTGACGACTGATCATCCTATCCAAATCGCTCTCATCCTTGTGGATCATCATTTTCAGGTTGTGAAATCCTATAGTAGTTATATCTCAGTCCCCGATTCTGTCCTCTCACTCAAATCCAATGTCTCGTATATGACCGGTATCGATATGGAAACCATCACATCACAAGGACAAGGTATTCCAACCATCCAAGCAGAGCTTACAGAATTTTTCGGAGACAATACGATCATTATCGGTCAGAATATCAATTTTGATATCTGATTTTTGAAAAAGTTTTTTCCTGACTGTAGGTTCAAGGACAGTATCGATACCTATCCTCTCGCGACAAGCATGATACCCTATCTCAAGTCTTACTCACTCGAAGCGATCGATCAGCATATAGATAATAAATACGAATCATATAAAGATAGAAAATCATATCTCCTACAGACACTATCGACAGATAAAGCACTTTCTTCTCACGATGCACTCTATGACTGTGTGGTGGGCTTATCATTTGTGCAGCGATGGACTAAACAATATGAATCTTTTGCACAAGAATTTCCAATTCTTAGACAATCACAGTACAAACTCTCTTCAGATCAGTTCTCAATTTTTGATGTAATTATCAGAACAGAAGTATCAAGAACTTCCTCAACACAACAATTACCTACTCTCTCTTCACCTCTCAAGACAGAAAAAAAATCAACTCATGAAACAACTGTCAATCGAGAAAAAACAACACAACACAGTAAATGGCTAAGCAAAGACATACCACTACAAACCATGATCCATGAGCTTCCTCAACCATCTATCATTGCTGTATCTCATGCTTCCAAAATTGATATTATCAAGAGAGCTTGTCCAAATATTTCATTTCAATATCTCAAAGAAGAACAAATCATTGATCAGATCAAACTTGAATCTCGGCTCCAAAAAGACATCCGGTCAGAACAAGAAGTTTTATTTATTATCTTCTATCTGGCACATCATCGTGATGGATATCGTGTGTTAAATCCTATCTTACCACTTCACAAATATATCCTCGAATATCTTCAAGATAAAAAATCAACACTTGACCCTACCAAACATATCTTATGCAGCCACTGATGATTGTACTACACCATGAGCCAGCAAGAGAATTGGGAAAAAAACTTTAAACACTATCCCATCGCACTCTTCGATGCTGATTTTTGGCATACAACCTACAATGATTTTGCACAGAAAGGGATGAATCTTACCAGTACTATAGCTCAACGAGAGAAAACACAATATATTCTGACCCAACAAGCAAGTCAGGATGAACAAACAGCATTCAATCAGTTAGTGGATTATCGACAACTCTTTCTGGGGTATTTTGGCATAGAAAGTGAGAAATATCTCGAACATCTCTGAAAAATTGAAATAGATTATTTTGCAGAACATACTCAATACACCAAAACAAATGGACTACGAGCAACAATCAAGGATGAATGGCAAAACTATACCAATACGTACCAAAACCATACTCAACTTGACACTCTCATCAAAAAAATCGACCAACTCTTTCATAACCCTCTGATTATTCGTCGTATGGTATCGAACAACAAAGACATCTCCTATACGATCGCTCCAAGTGTCAGATATATTGATTTTGCTGAATATTTGAAACTCTTTGGAAATCAAAAATTATACTTCTTTTCACCCTCAAGAAAAGAATATAACCATCGACTCCCTC